>JBBQHN010000033.1:0-17388 GCA_038324015.1 Candidatus Limnocylindria bacterium
GCCCGGCATCAGGGACGCCCGGCCCAGCCCGGTTCCGTAACGATCAGCGCAACCGAGAACATGACTGAGCGACACGCCACTGGTATCACCGGCCCGGCGGCTGTGGAAGCCGTCGGTGGAGGCGGCTCCAGCGAGGCAGAAAGCGCCGGTCTCGGCCGCTTCGGCTGATACAAGATCGGAGCGGAAGACGAGATTCGAACTCGCGACCCTCTCCTTGGCAAGGAGATGCGCTACCACTGCGCCACTTCCGCGTGCGAGTACCAAGGATACCAATACCGTTGCCGATTGTGGGCACCAACGGGCCGGGGGCGCCGCTCGATCAGCGCCGGCTTGCCTTGGCGGTCCGGCGCCTGGCGAAAGCCGAGCCCAGGTTCGCAACGATCCTCGCGAAGCACGGTCCGCCGCCGCTCTGGGCGCGTGAGCCCGGCTTCGAGACCCTTGTCCTCTTGATGCTCGAACAGCAGGTCTCGCTCGCGCAGGCACAGGCGATGTACGCCCGGGTCATCGCTGCCGCAGGCGTCATGACGCCGGCTGCCGTGACGACGCTCGGCGTCACGGGTCTCCGGGCGATCGGTGTGACTCGCCAGAAGGCGGCGTATCTGGCCGGGCTCGCGGCCCAGCTCTCCAGTGGCGAGCTCGATCTCGCCGCCGTCCATGCGCTGCCTGATGCGGAGGCCGCCGCGGCGCTCGATGCGCTGTATGGAGTGGGGCCGTGGACGGCGCAGTGCTATCTCCTGTTCGCGCTCCGGCGCCACGACGTGTTCCCGACCGCGGATCTGGCGCTCCTGGAATCGGTCCGGCAGCTCTGGCGGTTGCGTGAGCGGCCAACGCCTGTCGCGCTCGAGCGCCGCGCGGAGGCCTGGCGGCCGCATCGCGCCGTCGCCGCACGGCTGCTCTGGCACAACTACCTCTCCGAGCGCGGCCGGTCATGATCGCCGCCGTGCGCGACTGGTCGGAGTTCCTGCACCTGCGGGCCATTCCCGTGGTCATCGGCGCCGCGCTGCTATTCGTCTGGGTGGCGTCGAGCGGCGCGCCACCGCGGTCGACGGGCCTGTTCGTCGTGAGCCTCCTGCTCACACAGGTGGCGATCGCCTTTCACAACAACTGGTGCGATCGCGATCTGGATGCCGCGACCAAGCCGTGGCGCCTCATCCCGCGTGGCGCGCTCGCCACGCGGACCGCGCATCGCATCGCCTGGCTGCTCTTCGTGACCGGGCTTGTCGTGGCGCTTCCGCTCGGACCGGTCGCGTGGGGCGCGGTCGTGGTCGGCACCGCGAGCGGCTTCGTCTACAACGCCTGGCTCAAGCGCTCGATCTGGAGCTTCGTCCCGTTCTGCTTCGCACTACCGACGCTGCCGGTCGCCGCGTTCATTGTCGCCGGCAGGGAGGACGCGCTCCTCGCGGCCGCGTACCTCGTCGGGGCACCGCTCGTCATCGCGATCCACATCGCCGACGCGCTTCCGGATATCCCGCGCGACCGCGCCTTTGGCCTGACGACGCTCGCGGTCCGTCTTGGCGTCCGCCGCGCGTACCTCGTGTGTTGGGCCGGTGTCGCGCTCGGGGCCGTGCTCGCGTTCGCGTACCGGCCGGCGAATGGAACGCCCGGTCCGCTCTCCGTCGCAGCGTTCGGCCTGCTTGGTGTCGCGATCCTCCTCGCGCGCTGGCCGCGCCTGCATCGCGTGGTCATTCCCATCGCGGCGGTCGCGCTCGCGGCCGATTGGCTGCGCGGTCTCGTCGCGTGACGTCGATAGAGTTCGACCGATGAGGTCGCTCAAGGTCGGGATCCAGCTGCCCGAGGTCGAGCGCGTGGTCCACTGGCCCGAGTACCTCGCGATGGCCCGCGCCGCCGAAACAGCAGGGTTCGATTCGATCTGGGTGGGGGACCACCTCCTCTATCGCGGCGGCGAGCGACCGGAGCGCGGCCCGTGGGAAGCGTGGAGCCTGCTCGCGGCGCTCGCGGCGGTGACGACACGGGTCCAGCTCGGACCGCTTGTCGCATGCACGGCGTTCTCGCCGCCCGCGCTGCTCGCGAAGCGCGCCGCGACCGTGCAGGATATCAGCGGCGGGCGGCTCGTCCTCGGCCTGGGTGCGGGCTGGAACGAGACTGAGTTCCGCGATTTTGGCCTCCCATTTGATCACCGGGCCTCGCGCTTCGAGGAGTCGTTCCACGTCATCCGCAGATTGCTCGCCGGCGAGCGCGTGTCGTTCCACGGCCGGTTCACCGACGTTGCGGATGCGGTGCTCCTCCCGCTGCCCACTTGCCCGACGCCACTCATGATCGGCAGTAACTCTCCACGGATGCTGTCCATCGCCCTGCCATACGTGGACGCCTGGAACACCTGGTTCGACGGCTACGGCAACACAGCAGCCGGCTTTGCCGCGCTCAACACCACGATCGACGCGGCGGCGTTGGCCGCCGGCCGCGCGCCGTCCGCGATCCGTCGCAGCGCGGCGGTGCTCGTGGTCCTCGATCGGATCTCGGCCGAGCGCGCCGTACCGGCGGGCGTGACCCCGCTCGAAGGATCGATGTCACGCGTCGCGGCAGGCCTTCGCGAGCTCGCCGCCGCTGGGGTGGACGAGGCGATCATCATCGCGAGCCCCATCACGGAGCGCTCGATCACGGCGCTCGGCGAGATGCTCGCGCTCCTCGACCGCTAGAGCGCGTCCCCGAGCTTCGAGTTCTCCCGCGGATCGATCGGCACCGCAACGAGCGCGGGACCGTCACCGTCGAGCGCGCGCCTGAGCGCCGGAAGGAGATCGTCCGCAGCTGCGACCGCCTCGGCGCGGATGCCGAATGCGTGCGCGAGCTGCACGAGGTCCGGATTGCCGAACTCGATGCCGCCCGTGCGCTTGAAGCGACGCTGCTGGTTCGCCTCGATCACGCCGTAGCGACCATCGACGAGGACGACCATCACGATCGCGGTGCCGAGCCGCTTGGCGGTCTCGAGCTCCTGGACGTTCATGAGGAATCCACCGTCGCCGGAGAACGCGACGACCTTGCGGTCGGGCCGGACCAGCTTCGCCGCGATCGCGCCGGGGACGGCGATGCCCATCGGGGCGAATCCATTGGCGACGATGACCGTGTTCGGCGCGTGCGCCGGGTAGAGGCGCGAGAGCCAGACCTTGTGTGCGCCGACATCGCAAATGACGATGTCCAGGTCACCGAGGGCCGACCGCAGATCTGCGACGACGCGCCTGGGCCAGAGCGGGAACGCTCCGTCGCCCGGGATGCGCAGCTGGTGCCGCTGGTGCGTCGCGACGGGCCGCGGTGTGACGAGCGGCGTCAGTGCGTCGAGCGAATCGGCGATCTCGCCCACGACCTCGGTCGCGATCACGTAGTTCGCGTCGATCTCGGCAGGGCGGTTGTCGATGTGGACCACCCGCTTGTCGCCGCGTGGGTTCCAAAGCTCCGGCGACCATTCGACGAGGTCGTAGCCGACGCAGATGACGACGTCGGCGCGCGCGAGCTCGTCGAGGGCGGCGAGGTCCGCGCCGGCACGCTGCAGCCCGACCGCCGGCAGTGCCGACGGATCGCGGTCATCGATGGCGCCCTTCGCCATGAACGTGTGGGTCGCCAAGATGCGGGTCCGCGTGACGAACGCTCGGACCGCGGTCACCGCGCCGTGACCGGCCGCCTCGCGCCGCACCACGCCGTTGCCGACCAGCAGGATCGGATGGGTCGCGCCGTTGATCGCGTCCGCTGCGGCCTTCACCGCGTCGTCGCGCGCGGCCGCGTATCGCGTCCGGCGGACCGGCATTGCGTGTCCGGCGGTCTCGAGCTCGGCGACGTCCTCAGGCAGCTCGACGTGGGTCGCGCCCGGGCGCTCGAGACGCGCCGTGCGGAACGCCGTCCGGATCACCTCGCCGGTGCCTTCGGGGACCTCGATGCGGGCGCCCCACTTCACGACCGGCGCGAACATGCCGAGGACGTCCACGTACTGGTGCGAGCGCTTGTGGATGCGCTCGAGGCCGGCCTGCCCGGTGATCGCGACCAGCGGCGCGCCATCGAGCGTCGCGTCGGCCACGCCGGTCAAAAGGTTCGTCGCCCCCGGCCCCAGCGTCGCGAGGCACACGCCCGGGTACGACGTCAGCCGTCCCGCGACATCGGCCATGAACGCAGCGCCCTGCTCGTGGCGGACGATGACCTGTTGGATCTTCGTGCTGTCTTCGAGCGCCAGCCCGAGCGCGAGCGTCTCCTCGCCGGGCAGCGCGAACACGTGGCGAACGCCCTCGTTCTCGAGGCACTGGACGACGAGCTGCGCGACGGTGCTATTCGACGTTGGGGACCTGTGCCGCCGCCTTCGCCGGTCCGACCCAGATGGTCTGGATGTTGACGAACTCGCGGATGCCGTAGCTCGAGAGCTCTCGTCCGTAGCCGCTCTTCTTCACGCCACCGAACGGGAGACGCGAGTCAGAGGCGACCATCCCGTTGATGAAGACGGAGCCAGACTCGATCCGGCGCGCGAGCGCCTTCGCCGCCGTTTCGTTCTGTGACCACAGGGCGGCGCCGAGCCCGTAGGGAGAGCTGTTCGCCACGCGGACCGCCTCGTCGGCGTCGCGCACCGCAAGGAGCGCGGCCACCGGTCCGAAGGTCTCGTCCTTCAACACCGGCATGTTCTCGGTCACGTCCGCGAGCAGCGTCGGCTCGTAGAACCAGCCCTTCCCGCCCGGACCTGCGAAGCGCTTGCCACCCACGACCACTCGGGCACCCATTCGAACGGACTCCGCGACCTGCTGTTCGAGCGCATCGCGGAGGTCCGCGCGGGCGAGCGGTCCGACTTGGGTCGCGGCATCGATGGGGTCGCCGACCCGCAGGGCGCGGATCGCGTCCGCGAAGCGCTGCTCGAAGTCGGCGGCGATCGGCGCCTCCGCGAGGAAGCGCTTGGCGGCGATGCAGGACTGGCCCGTGTTCTGGAAGCGCGCGCGGGTGGCCATGTCCGCGGCCCCCTGGACATCCGCGTCGCGGAGCACGATGAACGGGTCGGAGCCGCCGAGCTCGAGCACAGCTTTCTTCACCGCGCGTCCCGCGAGCTCGGCAAGCCGCGCACCGGTCGCGGTGCTGCCCGTCAGGGTGATCGCGCGGACCCGGTCGTCGGCAATGAGCGGCTCGATCGCGCCGCCGGGGACCAGAAGCGTGCGGAGGAGGCCGGCGGGGAACCCCGCGTCGCGGACCGCCTCCTCGAGCGCGAGCGCGCACTGCGGGACGTTGGAGGCGTGCTTCAGCACCGCGGCGTTGCCGGCCATGAGCGCTGGGGCGAGAAAACGGATGACCTGCCAGAACGGGTAGTTCCAGGGCATGACCGCGAGAACGACGCCGAGCGGCTCGAACGCCACGTAGCTCTCGCGCGCGTTGCTCACGACGGGCTCGTCCCGCAGGAACTCGGCGGCATGATCGGCGTAGAAGTCGCAGTTCGATGCGCACTTCTCGATCTCGGCGAGCGCCTCGGTGATGGGCTTGCCCATCTCGAGGGTGATGAGCCGACCGTAGCGGTCCCTGCGTTCACGGAGGATCTTCGCAAGGGCCCGCAGCGATGCAGCCCGGTCCAGGATCGCGGTCTGCCGCCAGACGCCGAAGGCCGCGCTCGCTTGCGCGAGCGCGGCCTCCATGTCGCGGGTCGTGTGCTGGTCGAATCGCGCGAGGACCGCCTCGGTGGCGGGGTTGACCGACTCGATCGTTCTCACCAGGGCCGCGCTACGCGGCAACTTCCTTTTTGCGACGGCCACGGGGGCCGGCTGCAAAGTCTGGCTTGGCGACGTCGATCACGCGGTGGGTGTAGCCGTGGACGGCGAGCTCGTGTGCGTCACGCTCGGCGGCGGCCGCGAGGAGCAGCTTCAGGGTCTTGTCGTCGGCGGGCGAGAAGACGGCGTCGCAGTCCATCGTCGCGCGACAGGGGAGTCCTGAGGTCTTCATATGGGGTACCTCCATTTGGTATCCGGCAGCTTGATCGGTGGATTGCCGCCCAGTTTGTCCATTTCCACAACAAAGGGGACGAAGCGGCCGAACGTCGCTGACGAGGGTGTGTGGACGCACAGCGTACCACATAGGTAGTTGCACCAGCAACATTGCGGTCGCGGGCCATAAAATCACCTGGACCATGACCACCACCATGAATTCCGTCGCCCAGGACCTCCTCGATCGCAATCGGGCACGCCTGGCACGTGCCGAGGCGCAGCTGGCACTGGTCGGCGCGGTCACCGCGCCGTTCACCGAGGCGAACGTGCTGCAGCCGTACAACGAGATCGGTATCGAGATCGCGGGCGCCGGTAGCGAGTGCGGACTGATGGCCGAAGTGCATCCAGATCCCGAGGTGCGCGCAGCGGCCGACACGATCATCCAGGAGCTCTCGGCCTTTGCGACGCGCCTTGGCCAGGACGGGCCGCTCTACGAAGCCCTCGGCGGCGTAGACGGCTCCGCGCTCGACCCCGTGGCGCGCCGCGTCATCGAGCTCGCGCGCCGCGACATGCGCCGGACCGGCATCGAGCTCGCGAGGACCGACCAGGAAAAGGTCCGTTCGGTCCGCGCGGCGCTGGTGAAGGTGGAGCAGGAGTTCGCGAGGAACATCCGGGACGACGTCGGCGAGGTCGCGATCGCGCCGGCACAGGCCGACGGCATGCCGGCTGACTACATTGCGGCGCACCCGGTCGACGCGAACGGGAAGATCCACATCACCACGAACTATCCGGACTTCATCCCATTCATGACCTACGCGAAGGACGAGCCTGCGCGTAAAGAGCTTGCGATCGTGAACAACCTCCGGGCCGTGCCGCAGAACATCAAGCTCCTCGAGGAGATGCTGAAGAAGCGCGCCGAGCTCGCGAAAGCGCTGGGCTATGCCAACTGGGCCGAGTACGCATCAGAGGACAAGATGACCGGTTCGGCCGCGGCGATCGCGGCGTTCATCGACCGCGCGCTCGACGCGTGCCGCGAGAGCGCCCTGTCCGAGTACGACGATCTGCTCGCCGAGAAGCGGGTGGAGCACCCGAACACGAACGAGATCGGCACGTGGGACACGGCATACCTGCTCGAGCGCGTGAAGGCCCGGAAGTACAGCTACGACGGGCGCGAGCTGCGGCCATACTTCGAGTACCGCGCCGTTCGCCAGGCGATCCTGGACCTCAACAGCGAGCTCTTCGGGCTCACCTTCACCAAGGTGGACCGGCCGCTCTGGCATCCATCGGTCGAGACATTCGCCGTGAGCGTCGATGGCCGCGCGATGGGCCACATCTCGCTCGACATGCACCCGCGGGATGGGAAATTCAAGCACGCCGCGTGCTTCACGCTCGTTCCGGGATTCAAGGACCGCTCCAAGCCGCATGGCGTCCTCGTCTGCAACTTCCCGGATCCGAACGCCCAGCAGAGCCCGGCCCTGATGCAGCACTCCGAGGTCGTCACGTACTTCCATGAGTTCGGGCACCTCGTGCACGGGATCGTCAGCGGCGACATCGCGTGGGCCCGTGTCCGGCGTCCGTCCGAGTGGGACTTCATCGAGGCGCCGTCCCAATTCCTCGAGGAGTGGATCTACGACTACGACGTCCTTCGCCGCTTCGCGAAGCACGTGGAGACCGGCGCCATCATTCCCGAGGCCCTTGTGGGGAAGCTGCGCGACGCGCGCGACTTCGGGCGCGGTACCCACGTCCAGCGCCAGCTCATGCTGTCGGCGATCGCGCTCCGGCTGCACGACCGCGATCCGCACGGGCTCGACACGACGAAGGTCGTGTTCGACGCGTCGCGCGAGTTCTCGAAGATCGTGATGCCGGAGGGCACCGCGATGCAGGCGGCGTTCGGGCACCTCGAGGGCTACACCGCCCTCTACTACACGTATATGTGGTCGCTCGTGATCGCGAAGGACATGCACAGCGTCTTCACCGACGGTCTGATGGATCTGAAGCAGGCAAAGCGCTACCGCGATCTCGTTCTCGCGCCGGGCGGAACCAAGCCGGCAGCCGATCTGGTGAAGGACTTCCTCGGTCGCGGGTACGGTTTCGACGCGTTCAAGGACTGGCTCGCCCCGCGCGACTAGCGCGCCCGGCGAGCCTCGAGCGCTTTTGCGACGGCAGCCGCGAATTCCTGCGGCCGCTGGGTGCCGACGAGGATCTTCCGGCCGTTCGTCAGGGTGAAGAAGACCCCGTCGTTGCCGCTCGTGTTGTAGGCCATGCCGGACATCGTGAGGTGCACCCCCCAGCCGCCGGACTCCCACATCGTGTAGCGCCGCGCTTCGAACCCAGCGATGTCGTCAAGCGGGACCCGCCGCGTGGGCCACAGTCCATGGAACTGGACAAGGACAACGTCACTGCGCACCTCGGTCTCGAGGCGCGCGAAAAGGAACAGCGCCAGGACCAGCGAGAGGATCACGACCGTCGCGGCACCAGCGAGCGGCTCGCGCGGCGTCGCGGCCGCGACGACGACGACGGCCGCACCCAGCATGAGCGCGCTCAGCGTCCAGAGCAGCGAGCCGCGGAAGTGCTGGTCTTCGTGGAAGTACACGGTCGCACTCGCACTCGCGCTCACCGCATTGACGCTAGCATCGCGGCGTGGCCACCAAACCCGAGGTCAAGATCCCTGACGGCGCGCCGTCGTCGGAGCTCGTCACCGAAGACCTCGTCGTCGGCAGCGGCGCCGAGGCGACCGCGGGAAAGACCGTCGATGTGCACTACGTGGGCGTCGGGTGGTCGACCAAGAAGCAGTTCGACGCGTCCTGGGACCGCGGCGGCACGTTCTCGTTCCCGCTCGGCCAGGGCCGCGTCATCAAAGGCTGGGACCAGGGCGTCGCCGGCATGAAGGAAGGCGGTCGTCGCCGCCTCACGATCCCGGCGAAGCTTGGGTACGGGGACCGCGGCGCGGGTGCCGACATCAAGCCTGGCGAGACGCTCGTCTTCGTCGTCGATCTGCTCAAGGTCCGCTAAGCCGCCGGCACGCAGCTCCGCATCGCGAGGCGGACGCACTCCACATCGTTGTTCTTCGCCGCGACGACGCGCACCACCGCTGTGTCCAGACCCGCCGCGAGTGCCCGGAAACCTGCCGCGGCGTCCTCCGGCGGTCCCCAATAGCCGACCTGTGCCAGCAGCGCGTCGGGGAGACCGGCCGCAAGCTCAGCCTCGTCCGCGCCGCGGTCACGTTCTGACTCGAGCTGGGTCAAGACCGCATCGAAACCCATTCGCGTGAAGTGGCCGCGGTACCCCTTGGTGGGATCGGCACCGGGTCGACCCATCGCGTAGCTGAGCACCATCTTTGCGAGCGCCGCGCGTGCCGCCGCAACATCTGGGTCGACACAGACCCGTACGTACTGATGGATCTTGATGCTCCGCGGGTCGCGGCGCGCCGCGAGCGCCCCGGATGTGACCTGCTTGCGACTCCAGATCGTCTGTCCGGTCGAGCACCAGTTGAGCGCCGCCCCGTCATAGCGCTCGCCGGCCAGGCGCAGCATCTGCGGACCGAGAGCGCCCAGGTAGAGCGGCGCGCCGGGAAGGGCAGCGCGCAGCGTGCCGGAGAGCTCGCGCAGGGCGGCGATCGGCCGGTCTCGGACGTTCCCGGCGCCGACCCCGAGGATGAAGCGCCCGCCGGTTCGTGCGAACGTGGGCCGCGTCTCGGCGATCAAGCGCTCGGCGCTCCAGCTCTGGATCGGCAACACCGAGATGCCGGTCTCCAGTCCGCTGGCCACGTGCCAGCGGGCGCACAGGCCAAAGGGGTCGTCACCGGCGGGCGTCCAGAGGCTCGTATAGCCGAGCGCTGCCGCCTCGGACGCGACGTCGGCCTGCTCTGCAGCAGAAAGCACCAAACGGTCGTCGATGCCGAGGCCGATGTTCATCACCGTAACGGTACCCTCTGGTCATGGGGAGCGAGGTCCTGGAGTCGTTCCATCCCGCGGTCGGCGAGTGGTTCCGCACATCATTCCCCAGGCCAACGCCAGCGCAGGAGCAGGCCTGGCCGGTCGTCAGGAACGGCGACAACACGCTGCTCATGGCGCCGACCGGATCAGGCAAGACGCTCGCCGCGTTCCTCTCATCCATCGATGGGCTGATCCAGACGCCTGCCCGCGGCTGCCGCGTCGTCTACGTCTCGCCGCTCAAGGCCCTCGCTGTCGATATCGAGCGCAACCTCAGGTCGCCGATCGCGGGCATCCGCCACGCCGCAGAGCGTCTGGGCGTGAGCGTCCGCGAGCCGAGCGTCGCGATCCGCACCGGCGACACCCCGGCAAAGGATCGAGCGCGCTTCAGGAAGGCGCCGGCCGACATCTTCATCACGACACCGGAGTCGTTGTATCTCGTGCTCTCGTCTTCTGCGGGCGAGGCGTTGCGCGACGTCGAGACGGTCATCGTCGATGAGATCCACGCCATCGTCTCGACCAAGCGTGGGGCGCATCTTGCGCTGACCCTGGAGCGTCTCGAGCGGATGGCCGGCCGCCGCCTGCAGCGCATCGGCCTGTCGGCCACGCAGCGCCCGCTCGATGAGGTGGCCCGGTTCCTCGGCGGATTCGACGCGGAAGGTGCGAGGGCGGTGCGGGTCGTGGATGCGGGTCATCGGAAGCCCCTCGAGCTATCCGTCGAGGTCCCGGTCGAGGACATGGCCAGGCTCGGCGAGCCGCTGGAGTTCCGCAGCGGCCCCGCCGCGCGGAGCGATGCGCGAACCAGCATCTGGCCGGCGATCTACCCGCGGCTGCTCGAGCTCGTGCGCGGACATCGGTCGACGCTCATCTTCGTGAACAGCCGCCGGCTCGCCGAACGCATCGCGAACGCGGTCAACGATCTCGCGGGTGAGGAGCTCGCGCACGCTCACCACGGTTCGATCGCGCGGGAACAGCGCATCCGGATCGAGGACGACCTGAAGGCCGGACGGCTGCGTGCGCTCGTTGCCACCAGCAGCCTCGAGCTCGGCATCGATATGGGTGCGATCGATCTTGTCGTGCAGGTCGAGTCGCCGCCGTCGGTCGCGAGCGGCATGCAGCGCATCGGGCGCGCCGGCCATCGCGTGGACGAGCCGTCGACCGGGATCATTCTCCCGAAATATCGCGGCGATCTTCTTGCCGCTGCCGCATTGACCGAGCGCATGCATGCGGGAGCGGTCGAGGCCTCGCGGTACATCCGGAATCCCCTCGACGTGCTCGCGCAGCAGATCGTGGCCATCGTCGGCCGCGAGCCGATCTCCGTCGATGAGCTCGAAGGGCTCGTGCGCGGTGCGGCTCCATTCGCCGAGCTTCCGCGGGCGCAGCTCGAGAACGTCCTCGACATGCTCTCCGGGCGCTACCCGTCCGATGAGTTCGCGGACCTGCGACCGCGACTGGTCTGGGATCGCATCGTCGGAACTCTTCGCGTTCGTGAGGGCGCAGCGCGCGTCGCGCTCACGAGCGGTGGCACGATCCCCGACCGCGGGCTCTACGGCGTCTTCCTCGTTGGCGCCGAGGCGGGGAAGGGACGTGTTGGCGAGCTCGACGAAGAGATGGTGTTCGAGACGCGCGTCGGCGAGACCTTCATGCTCGGCGCTTCGACCTGGCGCGTCGAGGAGATCACCCACGACCGCGTGCTCGTCTCCCCGGCACCGGGCGTGCCAGGAAAGATGCCCTTCTGGAAGGGCGAAACGGCGACGCGACCGCTCGAGTTCGGTCGCGCGATCGGTGCGCTGACCCGCGAGCTGCGCGCGGCGGAACCGGAGGCTGCGATGACGCGGTTGCGCGATCGCAGCGACCTCAACGAGCGAGCCGCCCGGAACCTCCTCGAGTACATCCGCGACCAGGTCGCGGCCGCCGGCACCGCGCCGGACGACAAAACGATCATCGTCGAGCGCTACCTCGACGAGGTCGGCGATTGGCGGGTCTGCGTCCTCACGCCCTTCGGCGGAAAGGTGCACGCGCCGTGGGCGATGGCGATCGGCGCGATGGTCCGCGAGCGGTCGGACATCGAGGTCGACGTGCTCTGGACCGACGATGGCATCGTCGCGCGCTTCCCCGAGGCTGAGGTGCCGCCCGATCCCAAGCTCGTGCTCCCAGATCCTGACCGCGCTGAAGAGCTGGTCGTGAACCATCTGTCGCAGACACCGCTGTTCGCCGCGCGATTCCGCGAGGCCGCGGCGCGGGCTCTCCTGCTCCCGCGACGGTTCCCCGGCCGGCGCTCACCGTTGTGGCATCAACGTCGGCGGGCGGGGGAGCTCCTCCAGATAGCCTCCCGCTACTCGTCGTTCCCGATCATCCTCGAGGCCTACCGGGAGTGCCTGCAGGATGTCTTCGACATGCCCGCCTTGCTCGAGGTGTTGCGCGCGATCCGCAGCCGCGATGTGCGTGTCGTGACGGTCGACTCGCGGTCACCGTCGCCGTTCGCCTCGGCGCTGCTGTTCGCGTACGTCGGCAACTTCATCTACGAGGGCGATGCGCCGCTCGCGGAGCGCCGCGCCCAGGCGCTGACCGTCGATCCGGCACAGCTCCGACAGCTCTTGGGAGAGGTCGAGCTGCGCGAGCTGCTCGATGCGAACGCGCTCGCCGAGCTCGAGCTGCAGCTTCAGCGCCTCGAGCTGGACCGCGCTGCGAAGCACGTCGACGCGGCGCATGAGCTGTTTCTCCGGCTCGGGGATCTGACCCGCGACGAGCTCCGGGCACGATCGGTGGCCGATGCGCCCGTGGACGAGTGGCTGCTCGAGCTGCAGCGCGATCGGCGCGTCCTCTCGGTGTCGATCGCCCGCGAGACGCGGTGGATCGCGGCCGAAGATGCCGCAAAGTACCGCGATGCGCTCGGTGTCGTCGTGCCACCCGGTCTGCCCGACGCGTTCCTCGCCAGCGAGCTTCGTCCCTTGCTTGCGCTTGCCCGACGTTTCGCTCGGACCCATGGGCCCTTCACCGCGATCGATCTCGCGCGGCGGCTCGGCATCGGCCCAGCACTCGTGACGGGCGTGCTCGGTGAGCTTGCCGCGACCGGCACCGTGCTCGAGGGCGAGTTCCGGCCAGGCGCGAGCGGGTCCGAGTGGATCGACTCGGGCGTGCTGCGTACGCTGCGCCAGCGGTCGCTCGCGCGCCTTCGCAAGGAGGTCGAGCCCGTCGAACAGACGGCGCTCGCGCGCTTCGCGCTGGGTTGGCACGGCGTCGACGCACCGCGGCCGGGCGAAGCTGCGCTGCTCGATGCGATCGCTCAGCTCGAGGGCGCGCTCGTTCCGGCATCCGACCTCGAGGCGCGGATCCTTCCGTCTCGCGTCGCGCGCTACGACGAAGGCGATCTCGACTCGCTGCTCGCATCGGGTGCCGTCATCTGGGCTGGGGGTGGAGCGCTCGGACCGCGTGATGGCAAGCTCGCGCTCTACCTCTCGGAGCACGCCTCGCTCGTGCCGCCGCCCGCGGCGAAGAACGACGGTGCAACGCACGTCCGCATCCGCGAAGCGCTCGCGTCCCGCGGCGCCCTGTTCTACCCCCAGCTGCTGGCGGCGCTGGGCGGCGGGTTCGCGCCCGAGGTGAAGGACGCGTTGTGGGATCTGGTGTGGTCGGGCGAGGTCACGAACGACAGCCTCTACCCGCTTCGCGCGTTCCTCCGGCCGGCGGTCGTGCGCCACGCCCGGCGCCGGGGGCCGTCACAGCGCGGCCAGGCGCCGGAGCTCGCCGGCCGTTGGTCGCTCGTGTCGTCGTTCGCGAACCAGCTGGCGGGCACGCCGACCGAGCGCCTTGCGGCGCGCGTGCAGCAGCTGCTCGAGCGGCACGGCGTGATCACCCGCGAGCTCGTGCATCACGAGGGGGCCGAGGGCGGGTTCGCTGCCGTCTACGGGGTGCTGCGCGCGATGGAGGAAGCGGGTCGCGTGCGCCGCGGCTATTTCGTGGCTGGCCGCGGCGCGGCGCAGTTCGCGCTCCCGGGCGCGGTAGACCGGCTCCGCGTCCAGCGTGAGCCGGCCGAGGAGCCGGCGGTGTTCACGCTCGCGGCGACCGACCCGGCGAACCCATACGGCGCGGCGCTCGACTGGCCGGACCGCGAGAAGGGTCGCAAGCCAATGCGCGTCGCCGGCTCGCTGGTGATCCTCGTCGACGGCGCGCTTGCGGCCTACGTGGCGCGCGACGAGCACAGCATCCTCACCTTCATCGAGGGAGAGGACCGCGACATCGCGCGGGTCCAGGCCGCCGTCGCCCGCGCGCTCGCGGCCGAGGCCGTGCCCGAACGCCGGGACCCGCTTTTCCTCGAGGAGATCGACGGCGCGCCGGTGGACGAGTCACCCCTCGCGGAGCCGCTCCGCGCCGCGGGATTCGTGCGCACGCCGCGCGGGTATCTGTTGCGCAGTGCCTGAGGGAGACACGATCTACCGCACCGCCGTGGTCCTGCGGCGGGTGCTGGCCGGCCAGACCGTCACGGGATTCGAGATCGTCGCGCCGAACATGAGCACGGCGGCGCGGAGCGAGGCGATCGTCGGGAGCCGGGTGGAGGCCATCGAGTCCAACGGCAAGCACCTCTTCATCACTTTCGGCACGCCAGGGCGGGTCGTCCTCCACACGCACATGAAGATGAGCGGATCGTGGCACGTGTACCGGCCCGACGAGCGCTGGTGGGAGCCGGCAGCCGAGGCACGCGTCGTCATCCGTACCGATCAGGCGGTCGCGCCCTGCTTCCATCCGCCGATCGTCGAGCTGCTGACGGAGAAGGAGCTTGGCCTGCACCGCATCGTGAGCCAGCTCGGTCCGGACATCATCCGCGACGAGTTCGATCTGGATGAGGCGATCCGCCGACTGCGCTCCGACCAAGACCGTGATGTTGCGACGGCCCTGCTCGATCAGCGCGCGATCTCCGGCATCGGCAACGTCTTCAAGGTCGAGGCGCTGTTCCTTGCGCACACCTCACCGTGGACGCAGGTGCGCGACCTCGACGCCGCGAAGCTGCGGGAGATCGTCGGGCACGCCCGCACGCTGATCCGGCTCAACCGCGATGGTCGGCCGCGCCGGACGCACTTCGGACTCAAGGCCAGCGAGCGGATGTGGGTCGACGAGCGAGCCGGCCTCCCGTGCCACGTGTGCGGGACGATGGTCGAGTCGGGTTGGCATCCCGACGAGGTGCGCAAGTCGTGGTTCTGCCGGAGCTGCCAGAACGTGGTGGACGTGCCCAAGCTCGCACCGGTCCCGGCAGTGCACGTCCGCCATCGCGACCGCCTGTGAGAGCATCGACGGGTTGACGCGAGCACGGCTGACGTTCCCGCAGGGTGATCCCATCGAGTTCCCGCTCGAGGAGGTCGCTTCGTTCGGCCCCGCCATCGGCGGATTCAAGGCGTGGCTCGGCGCCGTGTTCGCGTCGGCCGACGGCCGGTGGCTGATCCGCATCGGCGACGATGAGATCCTTGGGTTCCAGCGCAGCGAGCTCAAGCGCATCCGCGCAACGCCCGACGGTGCGGAGCTCACGCTCGGCGCCGATGGTGACGAGCCCGTGGCGGTGCGCACGGCCGATGTGACCTCGTATGGCCCCGAGCCGGCCGACGTCCGGTCGTGGCTCGGCCGCCTCGCGCACGGCACTGGCGATGCCTGGATCAGATTCGCTGACGGCCACGAGCTTCGGTTCGCGATCGGCAACGGACCCCACATCAGATTCCTAGAACCAACGAACACGCTTCCCGAGGGCGGCATCCGCCTCCCGCTCGCATAGGAGGAGTACGCGCATGTGCCGGAGCATCAAGCGACTACGCACGATCGATGGTGTGGCGGGCGACGACGAGATCCGCGCGGCGGCGCGCCAGTTCGTGCGCAAGGTGAGCGGGATGCAGCAGCCCGCACCGAAGAACGCCGATGCCTTCGAGGCGGCGGTCGATGCCATCGCCCGGGTGTCTCAGGAGCTGCTCGACGTGCTTCCGCCGTCCAAGGCCGCCGTCCCTGTGCCGAGGCCGCGCACCGGGTAGCGGCCGCTACCATTTCTGGTGATGGTGTAATCTTTGTAATGGCGTAAGTTCGTAATTCTGGAGATGAAAACATGAGCGAATCAGACGAGATCAAGGGTTGGGTCGCAGGACGCGTCCCGGCAGACTGGTACCAGGGCAGCCCCGAGGTGACCGTGGACCGCGAGGAGATCGTGGTCGTGGGAGTCCTCAAGGAGGCGAAGGTCGACGGTGGCGAGGACGCCCAGAAGGCCGCCGCCGCGGGCAGGGTCAAGCAACATCGCGAGGACACTCGCGAGAAGCGGATGCAGATCTCCAACGAGGCCGAGCACCGCTTCGAACGTCCGATCTCGTGGGGCGTGAAGATCGGTGACAAGAGCTTCCTGTTCACGCATCTTTCGATCCCGGTGATGACGCGCCTCCGCCAGAAGGAGCGCGCGGTCCTCGACTCGCTCGTGGACGCTGGCGTCGCCCGGAGCCGCAGCGAGGCGGTCGCCTGGTGCGTCCGCCTGGTCGACCAGCACGAGTCCGACTGGCTCACGGATCTTCGCGAGGCGATGTCCAAGGTCGCGCAGGTTCGCTCGGGCGGGCCGCTCAACTAGCGATGACGGTCGAGTCCGGACCTGAGGTCCTCGACGCGTTCTCGGCGGCCGTCGTCACGGTCGTCGAGCGCGTCGCGGCCTCGGTGGTCCACGTGACCTCCGGCCGCGGTGGGGGCAGCGGCTTCGTGATCGCCCCCGACGGCTACCTGCTCACCAATGCGCACGTCGTCGACGGCGGCGCGCCGCCGCGCATCACGTTGCACGACGGGACCGAGCTCGCTGCATCGGTCGTTGGCAGCGACGCGAGCACCGACCTCGCGGTCATCCGCGCGCTCAACGGCTCGACGCTCCCGTCGGTGACGCTCGGCGACTCCGATGCGCTCCGCGTCGGCCAGCTGGTCATCGCCATCGGCGACCCGCTCGGATTCCAGTCCACCGTCACGACTGGTGTGGTCAGCGCGCTCGGGCGGTCGCTCCATGCGCGTGACGGCCGGCTCATTGAGAACATCATCCAGACCGACGCAGCGCTGAACCCGGGCAACTCCGGCGGTCCGCTCGTCGACACGCGCTCGCGCGTCGTCGGCGTCAATACGGCGATCATCCCCAACGCCCAGGGCATCTGCTTCGCGATCCCCGCAGCCACCGCGCGCCGCGTCGCTGGCGCCCTTATCCGCGATGGCCGCATTCGGCGCGCGCAGCTCGGGATCGGCGGCGCGGCGACGCCGCTCGGCCGTGGTCTCGCGACCGCGCTCGGTGTGCCCCTCGCTGGCATCCGGGTGATCGAGGTGACGACCGGCTCGCCCGCGGACCTCGGCGGTCTGAAGATCGGGGATGTCCTCGTCGCGGTCGATGGTGAGCCGGTACCGACGCTGTCGCGCCTGCAGGTCGTCCTGACGGACGAGCGGATCGGCAAGGCGGTGCCGGTTCGGCTGGTGCGACGGGGTGAGCTGTTGGAGCGGTACGTCGTGCTGCGCGAGGCGGAGACGACGCCGACGCGCTAGGCCGGCGGGGCCGCGACCTTCTTGTGCAGCTGGAT
>JBBQHN010000034.1:0-17302 GCA_038324015.1 Candidatus Limnocylindria bacterium
CGGAGTGGCGCCGGTTGCCGAGTTCTCGGCTGCGCTCGACGCGAGGGCCGCCCGCTTCGGGTCGGCCGACACGCCGCTCTTCTGCTCGAACCAGCGGTTGTAGGCATCGTGATCGGCCTTCCAGAGCTGCCACTTGTCGTCGTTGTCCTCGAATTTCAGCTCGTCCACCATCACGATGCAGTCATTCACCGGGCAGACCTGGGCGCAGATGCCGCACCCGATGCAGGCCTCGTACACGACCTCGTAGTGACCTTCGGGGGTGACCTCGAAGCACTCGTCGGGGCAGTCGAGCCAGCACATCGTGCACTTGATGCAGGTGTCGAAATTGACGACGGGCCGGAGGGTCCGGGCCCCGTACTTCTTGTAGTACGGGTTGCGCTCGCCGGGCTTCCGCGCATCGACGATGACGCCGGGCCGCATCGTGGTCCAGCCCGGCTTCTCGAACTGCAGGACCTCGTGGCCGGTCGTACCCTCACCTTTCTTGACCTGGCGAAGCTGCGTGCGGTCGTAGCCGTCCTGGGCCGACGCGACCGCGCTCTCGTCGCTGGTCTGCTCGCGGATGAGCGTCTTCACGTCCTCGATCCGCACCCAGTCAGGGGTGACCTTCGCGAGCGCCCCGAGGACGCGGTAGTCGGTGTGATCATCCTTGAACACCCACAGGCCCGCGAACGATGCGAGCCCGGGCACGATGCCCAGGATGTAGGGCCGCTCGGCGGCGTCGGTCTGCGCGAGCACGTCGGCGGGCGTCTTCTCGGAGGTGACGAGTACGGCGCCGCCCTCATGGACCGGCTTCCAGATCGGCTGCCGGCCATACCAAGCCCAGGATTCGACGCCCTTGACCAGGGTGTCGTCGACCGCGACCGCGATGTCCACGACGCTCGGCTCGTACTTGGCCATCGAAGACTCGAGCTCGAGGTCGTTGATGGCGACGACCGCGAAGTACTTCGCCGGGACGCCGTTCCGCTCAGGAGAGTCGCCGTACCGTCCGAACGCTGTCCCCGTGTAGCCACGCGTGCGTGCGGCGAGGACGATCGAGCGGCCGATACGCTGCGCCAGCGTTTTCTGGAAGATGCCCCGATACACGATCTCGATCGTGATCGAGGCGGGGTCGGTCTTCACGACGTTCTGGTCCGCCATCATGCTCCCTTCACCACGGTGCTCGTGGCGTCCTGCTTCTCCGCGATGAGCGTGAGGATCCCTTCGCCGACCGCGCGGATGTGCTCCGCTGCCGCCGCGTGCGCCGCATCCGCGTTACCTGTCTCGAGCGCGGTGAGGATGCGTCGGTGCGCGTCGATGGACGCGTGCGCGCGCTGGTTCGTCTGCAGCCACTGCTCGCGGGAGCTCCGAAGAACGTCCCAGATGACGCCGAGCATGGTCGTGAGCAGCTCGTTGCGCGCCGCATGGCCGATGAGCTCGTGGAATCTGGTGTCCTCTTCGGCGTAGGGTTCGCCCGCGTCGACCTTCCGGCCCTGCGCCTCGAGGATCGTGCGAAGCTCGGCAAGCTCGGAGGCCGTGATGCGCTTCGCGGCGGCCGCTGCGATCGCGGGCTCGAGGAGGCCGCGGACCTCGATGACATCGGAGATCGTGTGCCCGCGCGCAATGAGGTTCGAGAGCGGACGCGCGAGATCCTCGGGTGCGGTGCGGCGGACGAATGTCCCACCGCCGGCATGCGTCTCCACGACACCCAACAGCTCGAGCGAGCGGAGCGCTTCGCGGACCGAGGCGCGCGAGACCTGGAACTGCTCGGCGAGGGCGCGCTCCGGCGGCAGCTGGTCGCCCGGCCGAAGCTCTCCCTTTTCAAGGAGAGACTCGATCTGGCTCACGATGTCCTGATACAGGCGGCTCCGGCGGATCGGCTCGATGACGGCCAGCGGTGTCCTCCCCCAGCAAAGTGGTCAGGTGGTCTGACCAGAACCTCGAAACCCTATCAAATAGGGGTGAAGCCGGTCAAGACCGGACGTAGCTATCGGTCGGTTCGTGGTGTTTGTGGTGTTTCTGGTGGTAGCATTCGCCCATGGAAGACCGTCGTCGCGACCTCGTTACAACCGGAGAGGCCGCCAAGATCCTTGGCAGTTCGCGTCAGCATGTCGTCGACCTCTGCGATCGCGGAGAGCTCGATTGCCAGGCGACGCCCGTACATCGACGGCTGCAGCGCAGTGCTGTCGAGGCCTTCGCGCGTCGTCGGAAGGGCATGACACGCGAAGAGCTGCGCTCGCTCTGGCTGAACCGTGCGGTGGCGGCTCGGCTCGCGCGTGACCCCGAGCGAGTCATGAAGCGCGCGCGCGCGAACCTTGACCGTTTCTCTCGGATCCACGCTGGCAGCAGTGCTGAGCATTGGCTCAAGCGCTGGGACGCTGTCCTTGCTCAAGGCCCGGAGGCGGTAATGGAGACGCTCACATCCGGCGCGCCGGACGCGGCCGAGTTGCGGCAGAACTCGCCGTTCCCTGGCGTCTTGCCGCAGAAAGAACGCCTGGAAGTGCTCGACTCGTTCGCTCGATACTGGGCGCAGCGCGCCGCGTGACCCGCGAGCAGCTCGAGCGCATTTTGCGAGCCGCGTCACGGGTGATCGAAGAGTCCGATGTGCTCGTCATCGGCAGTCAATCGGTACTGGGCACGTGGGACGAAACACGCCTGCCAATTGAAGCGTTGCGCTCGATCGAGGCGGACGTCGCTTCTCTGGACGGTGACGAGGGAAAGTCCGATCTCATCGACGGTGCGCTTGGTGAGGGTTCGCAGTTCCATGAGACCTTCGGCTTCTACGCGCAGGGTGTAAGCCTGAAGACGGCGGTCGTGCCGCGCGGTTGGCAGGACCGACTGGTCGTGCTCGACACGCCGGCGACCCGACCGGTTCGTGGTCTATGCCTCGAGCCGCACGATTGCGTCGTGTCGAAGATGGTTGCAGGGCGACAGAAGGACTACGACTTCGCAGCCGCCCTGGTCATGGCCGGCCGGGTTGACCCCGTGGTGCTTACTGAACGGATCGAACTGCTCGAGGTTGAAGAGAGCGAGAAGCGACGTATTCGGAACTGGCTCCTCGGGGCGATCGACAAGGGAGCGGCTGGGGCGCGCGACGTTCGCTAGGCGACGTTCTCGGTATTGCCGGCCATCAGGAGGCCGAGGCGCTCTTCGGTGGCTTCGCTGGCGGCGAGCGTGGCGACCAGGCGCCCCTCGAACATGACCGCGATCCGGTCCGAAAGCGCCCGGATCTCGTCGAGCTCGCTCGAGACCAGGAGGATCGCGGCGCCGCGGGCACGCTGCTCAAGGAGCCGCTCCCAGACGTACTCGGTCGAGCCGATGTCCAGACCGCGCGTCGGCTGGCTGATCACGATGAGCTTGGGCTGCTCGGAGATCTCGCGACCGAGGACGACCTTCTGCTGATTGCCGCCCGAGAGGTTCCCGACGATGGCCCACGCGTTCGGTGGCCGAACGTCGAACTCCTTCGCGAGGCGATCGCCGTTGGTCCGGATGGCCAGGTCGTCGAGGACGCCGCGCCTCGCGAACGGTGGCCGGTCCTGCTTCCCGAGGATGAAGTTGTCCGCGACCGTAAAGGCGAGGACAAGCCCCTCGCGGCGGCGATCCTCCGGCACGAACGCCACGCCGCGTTGGCGCGTCCGCTTCGGATCGTCGTGCGCGACGTCTGCGCCGGCGATCGAGATCGTTCCCGCGGTCGGCTCGCGCAGCCCGAGGATGCATTCTGCGAGCTCGGACTGCCCGTTGCCGCCAACACCCGCGACGCCCAGGATCTCGCCGGCGTGCACCGTGAGGTCGACACCCTGGAGCGCGGCAGCGCCGCGGTCGCTCCGGGCCTGCAGCCCCCGGATCTCAAGCACCGGCTCCAGGGATGGGGGAGTGGTCCGGGGCTGGACCGGGTGAAGCTCGCGCCCGACCATCAAACGCGCGATCTCCGCCGCCGAGGTCTCTTTCGTCACGAGCACCCCGGCGTTCTTGCCCGCGCGGAGCACGGTGATGCGGTCCGTCACCGCGAAGACCTCGCGGAGCTTGTGGGTGATGAAGATGATCACCTTGCCCTGGTCGCGGAGGGTCCGGACGATGGTGAAGAGCTCGTCCACCTCCTGTGGTGTGAGGACCGCGGTCGGCTCGTCGAAGATGAGGAGATCGCTTCCGCGGTACAGCACCTTCAGGATCTCGACGCGCTGCTGGAGGCCGAGCGGAATGTCTTCGACTCGCGCATCGGGGTCGACGGAGATATGGAACGTGTCCTCAAGCTCGCGAACCCGCGCGCTGACGGCTCGCTTGCTAAGCAGGGGTCCCGATCGTTCATCGCCGAGGACGACGTTCTCTGCCACGGTGAGCGGCGGGATGAGCATGAAGTGCTGGTGGATCATCCCGATGCCACGCGCGATCGCGTCGCGCGGCGACCGGATGCCAGCATCCTCCCCGTGCAGGCGGATCGTGCCCGCATCCGGGTGATACAGGCCGTAGAGGATGTTCATGAGCGTCGACTTGCCGGCGCCGTTCTCTCCGATGAGCGCGTGGATCTCGCCCGCGTTGATCACGAGGTCCACGCCATCGAGCGCCGTGAAGTCGCCGAAGCGCTTCATGATGCCGCGCATCTCGACATGCGGTGCCAGCGCCTTCACTCGTGACCTCTCAATCTCGTGCCTTCGGCCCGAGAGTGCTCAGGGCTGTTGGAGTTCGATCGTCGCGGCAAAGCCGCTCCTCGCTCACTCGTGACCTTCCGTCTCGTACGGCACCCCGTCGGCGGCGGGCGCACGGGAGCGCCCGACGAAGCCGGCGACCGCGAGGATCGTGAGGACATACGGAAGCGTGCCCAGCAGCTGTACCGGTACCCGCACGTCGCCGATCGTGGCGCCCTGCAGTGACGTGGACAATGCGTTGCCGTAGCCGAAGATGAGGCTGGCAACGAGTGCCCCGATCGGGGTCCAGCGCCCGAAGATCATGGCCGCGAGGCCGATGAAGCCGCGGCCGCCGGTCATCCCGTCGGTGAACGAGTGCGCGACGCCGAGCGAAAGGTAGGCGCCACCGAGCGCCGCGAGGGCGCCACTGGCGATCACCGCGGCGTAGCGAATACGGCGGACCCGGATGCCGACCGTTTCGGCAGCGCGCGGGTGCTCGCCGACCGCGCGCAGGCGGAGCCCGGCCACCGTGCGGAACAGGAAGAGCTGGAGGAACGCGACGAGCACGAGCATCACCCACACAACGCTGTTCTGGCCGCCGATCGCGTCGCCGACGTACGGAACGCCACTGAGGAAGCCGAGCCGCACGTCCGGCAGCCCAACCAGGTCCGCGGGCGTGCCCGTCGTGCCGTACATCTGATAGTCGAGATACGTCGTGAGTCCGAGGACCAGGATGTTCAGGGCCATCCCAGATACGATCTGATCGCTTCGCAGTGTGATCGAGGTGTACGCGTGCAGCGCCGTCACGATGACGCCCGCGAGGAGCGCGACCGCGAGCGCGACCCAGATGTTGTGGCTGCGGTCCGCGGCCACGATGCCGAAGAACGCGCCCGCGAGCATGCAGGCCTCGAGCGCGATGTTGGTCACGCCACTGCGCTCCGTCACCACGCCTCCCAGTGCCGCGAGCGCGATCGGCGTCGCGAGCCGCAGGGTGGCCGCGAAGACGCTCGCGCCGACGATCATGTCCCAGGTCATGCGATCGATCCCACCGGCTTGCGGCCCCGCCGTTTCGTCAGCGACCGCACGATCGCTTCTGCCGCGATGACGAACAGTACGAACGCCTGGATGATCGCGACCAGATTCGACGAGATGTTCGCGTGCGACTGCATGTACGCGCCGCCGTGGACGAAGGAGCCGAACAGCAGTGCCGCGGCGACGATCCCGAGCGGCGAATTCTTACCGAGCAGGGCGACGGCGATGGCGTCGAACCCGTAGCTCGACGCGAATCCGTCGTACACGCGGCCGAACAGGCCGCTCACCTCGATCATCCCGCCCAGTCCAGCGAACCCGCCAGCGATCGCCATGACCACGATCATGTGCCGCGCGGGATCGATACCGGCCTGCGCTGCCGCGCGAGCGCCAAGGCCTACGGCCCTGAGCTGGTAGCCGAGTGGGGTCCGCCAGAGCAGGAACCAGAAGAAGACGACGGCGAGCGCCGCGAGCAGCAGGCCGGCGTGGAGGCGGCTGAACGGGACGAGCGAGTCGGGAATGATCACCGGAAGCCGCGCGCCCGCGCCGATGGGAGTCGACGCCGGGGTCCCGAGCGCGTTCTGCGCCGTCATCGGTCCGGCCTGCAGGAGCCAGTGCATCACGAAGACGACCGTGTAATTGAGCATGATCGTCGTGATGACCTCGTTCACGCCGCGGGTCGCCTTCAGCACGCCGACGATCCCGCCGTAGAACGCGCCGCCCGCGATGCCGAAGAGGATGACGATCGGCATCAGCAGGAAGCCCGGGAGCGACGCGAACTGCGCGCCGGCCCAGCCTGCGGTCAGCGCGCCGACGAGGAGCTGCCCCTGGGCGCCGATGTTGAACAGTCCGGTACGGAAGGCGATCGCGACCGAGAGGCCGGTGAGGACGAGCGGGATGGCGGAGACGATCGTCTCGGTGATGTCGTACGGCGTCCCGAAGGCGCCCTGCACGAGCGCCGCGTAAGCCTTGATCGGGTCGTTGCCGCTGAGGAGCACGAAGATCGCACCGAACGCCAGCGCGATGACGACGGAGAGGATGGGGATCGCAGGCCCGCCGGCCCACTGAAAGGTGAGCTGGCGCACAGACGGGGCCGGGCTCAGAGAGCCCGGCCCCGTCGCCGTTGGTGCTTGTAGCTGTGTCACCCGGTCACTACTTGACCGTCAATGTGTCCTTCGGTGTGATCTTTCCTGACTTGATGTCCGCGAGTGCCGCGTCCGCAGCCGCCTTCGCCGCTGCAGGCACGATCTTGTCGAGGGCGCCGAAGCCGACGCCGTCGTTCGCCGCGTTGAAGATGTTGTCCCCGGCCTTGAAGGTGCCGAGGCGGAGGGAGCGGATCGTCTGGAAGACGGCCACGTCGACCTTCTTGAGGGCGCTCGTGATCACGGTGCCGGGCGCGACCGCGGCCTGGTCCGCGTCCACGCCGATCGCGTAGACCTTCGCGTCCTTGGCCGCGTTGATGTACCCGATGCCGCTGCCGCCCGCGACCTGGAAGAGGATGTCGCAACCTGCGGCGATGTGCTTGATGCCGACTTCCTTGCCCTTCTGCTGGTCAACGAAGTCCTGGCTGTAGGCGTTGAGGATCTTGGTCGTCGGGCTCGTCTTGGTGACCGCGTCCTGGTAGCCCGCGATGTAGCGGTCCACCGGCGGGATCGGGAGGCCACCCATCGAGCACACGGTGTTGTGGGTGGCGGCGCCGACCTTGTTAGCCGCCATGTACGCGGCGATGACGCCAACGACGTAGCCGGCCTCCTGCTCCTTGAAGAACAGGTTGGCGACGTTCGGCAGATTCTGGGTGGCACCGGCGTCGTCCTGCGGCGCGCCGTCGATGATCGCGAACTTCACGGTCGGGAACTGCTTCGCGACCTTCCATACCGCGTTCTGCATCAGGAAGCCCACCCCGATGACGAGGTCGTACTTGTCCTGCGCGTACTTGGTGAGGTTCGGCACATAGTCGGCCTGCTGCTTCGACTCGGTCACCGACGTGTCGACGACGAGCTGGGCTGCGGCATCCTTGCGGCCCTTGTCGGCCAGCGCGTTGAAGCTCTTGTCGTTCAGGCCGCCGACGTCAGTGACCAGACCGACCTTGGGGTGCTGCCCGTTGGCGGTACTACCGCTCGCGCTGGCGCTCGCGGCGGGGGCGGCGGTGTTGCTGGTGCATGCGGCCACCAGCGTGGCGGCAAGAAGACAGAACGCGACGAAGCGTTTCATGGGCGAGGAATCCCTCCCTAGTCGAATGGCGCGCGTTGTGACATAGGGGATGGTATGCCGTCCCGCCTGTCGCCGCAGGGGATTCCTTTGGTCAGACCAGCGGCGGCCGAGACCGTCGGCTCAGGTGGCGATCACCGTCTTGATGACATAGAGGATGAAGATGACGTAGAGACTGCCGCCCGCGACCAGCGCCGACAGCGGCAGAGCGTCCCCGCGGGTCCGGAAGCGCAGTTGGAGCCAAATGAGCGCGCCGGAGATCAGCGCGAATATCGCGGCGACCGTTCCGAAAGGTCCGAGCACCCAGGGCGTCAGGAGTACGCCGACCGTGACCGGCACGGTCGACTGGAAGACCATCGCTCCCGCCACGTTGCCGAGCGCGATGACGTCCTTGCCATCCTTTGTCCAGATGAGACTGTTCGCCGCCTCCGGCAGCTCCGTCGCGATCGGCGCGAGCAGCAGCGCGACCAGCAGCGCGTTGAAGCCCATCGCGTGGGAGAAGGCGTCGATCCATGCGGCGAAGATCTTGGCGCCCACGAGGATCCCGCCGAACGCAAGGAGGGTCTGGCCGACGATGAGCCACCCCGGCGGCTGATGCGGATCGAACGCCGCGCCGAAGCGCCTGAGGTACTTCGCGACGCTCAGCGCGTCGAAGACTTCGTGCTCCTCCTTGGTCTCCTCGATGTCCGACTCGGACACGTTGGGGGTCCGGAGCACGAGAAACAGGTACAGGCCGTAGGTGGGGAGGAAGAGCCAGCCCAGCACGCCCTTGAGCTCGCGCAGCGGAGGAATGAGCGCGATCGCGACCGCAGCGGAGTACATGACCAGGAAGAAGCCGAGGTCGCGTGAGGCGTGCGCGCGGTCGACGCGCAGCGTGTCCCGCCCGCGGCGCGTCCTCAGGGCGAACGCCGTCACGCCGATCAGCAGCATGACGAGCGTCCCCAGCATGAAGGGCGCGCCGAGGATCGCACCGACGCCGATGTCGTCGGCCTCCGCGCTGTTCGTGAACAGGATCGCGACGATCGGAACGAGCGTCTCGGGTGTCGCTGTGCCGATCGCGGCGAGGATGCTGCCGGTCGCGCCCTCGCTCATCCCGAGCAGGTGGCCGAGCCACTCCACGCCGTTGGTGAAGAGCTCCGCGCCCACCAGGATGAGAGCGAACGCAGCCAGAAGAAGGACCGCGTCGAGGGGGCTGATGGGCTCAGTCTATCGCGGTCGCGACGGTCTCTTGATCGATCGCCGCGGTCTTGCGGCCACGTGAGCGGACCGCGCGGATCAGCGGGATGAGCAGCAGGATGAACGCGAGGGTCATGAGCGTCGCTGACAGCGGGCTGCTGAAAAAGATCAACGGGCTGCCGCCGCTCGCGATGAGGCTCTGCCGCAGCGTTCGCTCCGTGGAGTCGCCCAGGACGACCGCCACCACGAGTGGCGCCAACGGGTACTTCGTCTTCCGCAGCCAGTACCCGACCAGGCCGAACACGATCGTGACGAACACGTCGAGCATGCTGTTGTTCAGCGAATACGAGCCGATCACCGAGATGAGCACGATGAACGGCGTCAGGATCGCGTAGGGGATCCGCATGATCGAGGCGAGCAGCGGTACCGCCGCGAGACAGATAAGGAAGGTCAGCAGGTGCCCGACGTAGATGCTCGCGATCAGGCCCCAGACGAAGTCGTGATGCTCGACGAAGAGGAGCGGGCCCGGCTGCAATCCCCAGATGAAGAGCCCGGCCATGATCACGGCGGAGGTCGGTGAGCCGGGGACACCGAGCGCGATCATCGGGACGAGCGAGCCGACGGCCGCGGAGTCGGCGGCGGCCTGGGGCGCCATGATCCCCGAGATCTCACCCTTGCCAAAGTCCTCTTTGTTCTTTGACCACTGGCGCGCGAGGCCGTAGCCGAGGAATGAGCCGGCGGTCGCACCGTGGCCAGGGAGGGTTCCGAACCAAAATCCGATGATCGACGTCGAGACGACGAGCCAGATGCGCTTCTTCAGCTCACCGAGCGTCTCCACGATGTCCCCGAAGCCCACCTTCGCCGATAGCCGCTCGACGAACCCGATGCCCTGCTCTTCGGCTGACGCGATGATCTCGCCGATGCCGAAGAGACCGATCGTCACCGGGACGAATCCGATCCCCGACAGGAGACCGATCTGTCCGAACGTCAGCCTGGGCTGGCCGGTGATCGTGTCGAATCCGATCGAGGCGAGGAGCAATCCGAAGCCGATCATCATGACCGCCTTCGCCGGCGACTCGGCTCCCAGACCGATGAGGGTCGCGAACGACATGATGAAGACCGCGAACAGCTCAGGCGGCCCGAACGACAGCGCGAAATCCGCGATCGCCCGCGCGAAGAACGTGAACAGCACCGTGGCGATGAATGCGCCCACGAACGACGCGAAGAACGACGAGGCCAGAGCGACGCCGGGCTTGCCCTTCTTCTTCGCCAGCGGGAAGCCGTCGAACAGCAGGACGACCGACCATGGCTCGCCGGGGATGTTGAACAGGATCGAGGTCACCACGCCGCCGAAGAGCGCGCCCCAGTACACGCCGGCGAGGAGGATCACCGCGCTCGTCGGGCTGGTGCGCGCGATGATCACGGTGATCGGCAGCAGGATCGCGACGGCGCTCGTGCCGCCCAGCCCCGGGAGCACGCCGACCACGAGGCCGAGCACGATCCCGATGAGGAGCATGAGGATGTTGAAGGGCTGTAGTGCCGTGCCGAAGCCACCAGCCAGATCGCCGATGACGTTGAAAAACTCTATTGGAGAACCCCTTCAGGCGTGATCGCTGGGGCGGCGAACGCTGTCAGAACGGGACCAGTCCCTCGGTGAGGTCATACAAGAAGCTCTTGGGCAGTGAGACCCGGAAGCCGAGCTCGAAGGTCGCGTAGATCGCCGCGGGCATCAGGACCATGATCGCCACGACCCAGAGCCATCGGTAGTGGCCGATCCACTTGGCAAAGAGGCCCATGTACAGGGCGGCGACGATGTAGAACCCGAATGGAATGATCAGTGCTGTCATCACGAGCATCGGGATGATGAGCTTCAGCGCGGCGAACAGCGCGTTCCGATCCTCGAACGCAGCGCTCCCGGGCTGTGGCGTGCGCCATGACCGGTATCCAACGAACGCAGCGCACATCAAGACGAGTGCCGCCGACCAAAATGGATAGAAGCCGGCGCCGATGCCGCCGGGTTGGGTACCGGTCCGGTCAACGAGCGCGCCGGACCGTGAGTCGAACATCGCGACGGCGGCCAACACCATGAATGCGACCGCCGTCGCGACCTGATACGGCCTCACGCTGCTACTGGATCCAGTTGAACTGCTTCGCGATGTCCTCGTGGAGCTTCTGGTAATCGGCGATGAGCTTCTCGAAGTCCGCGCCTGAACGGAAGTCTGGCTTCAGCTCGTTGTCGACCATGAACTTCTTCCAGTCGTCGGAGTCGTAGACCTTCTTGAAGACGTCGACCCAGAAGGCCCGCTGACCGGCGGAGAGTCCGGGCGGCGCCATGATCGAACGCACGATGAAGTAGTCGGAGATCGCGAGGTTCTGCGACGTGCAGGTCGCAAGACCCGAGTAGGTGCCGCTCGTCGGGCTCGACGGCTCGAAGGTGCAGAGTGGCCGCATCTTGCGCGGCGATCCGGTGTAGAGGCCCTTGCCTTCGCTCGGGTTGTTGACGGAGGCGACGACGCCGCCCTGATGCCCCGCCACGGCCGCGGCGACCGTTGAGCCGGACGCGGACGGGACGTACTTGAAGGGCTTGAGCCCCGCCGTCACCTGGATGCGGTCGAAGAGCGCCTCGTCCTCCTGCTTCGATCCGGTGCCCGTCACGACGAGCGAATCGGCCTTGCCCGCAGCGATGAAGTCCTGCGCGTTCTTCCACGGACTGTCCTCGTTGACCCAGAGGTAGAACGGGTCGAGCGCGAGGTTCGCGATCGGCGTGAAGTCCGTTGCCTTGTACGGCAACTTCTGCACGATGAGCGTCGTGAAGAACGAGTTGAGCGTGATCGTGATCTCGCTCGAGTCACCCTTTTTGTCGAACACGTACTGGAAGGCGACGGCGCCCGAGCCGCCCTCCTTGTTGACCGGTGTCACCGGTTGCGGCGAGAGCTTGAGTGCGTCGATGATCGACTGCATCTTCCGTGCGTAAATGTCCGACCCGCCACCCGGCGCCGTGCTGATGATGAATTCGACAGGCTTCGTCGGTGGGACGAGCGCGACGGCCGTTGTCGTGGCGCCGGTCTTGGCGGCGGACGGTGCAGCTGTCGCCCCTCCGCCGGTGCCTCCGCACGCCGCCGCGACGATGAGACCGGCGAGCGCCAGGCTGATAGCCATCCCAACTCGATTGCGCATGCGTATGACCTCCCGCTGTTCCTCCGCGAGGCCCTTCGATGCTGGTCTGACCACACCGCCGGTCAGACCGGCGGCATCGTAGGCCTGCGACCAGGGCCGGGCAATACACCGGAAGTACGGCGTCCCGAGGGCCGCTGACCGGTCGGTGGCAGAATGACACGCGTGGTGAAGGAGCTGACCAGACCGGAGACCCCACTGCGCCGCGGCGCCGCCCCGGATACCGCGGTGGCCTTCTTCGACGGCGAGTTCATCCCGCTCCGCGATGCGAAGGTCAGCGTGCTCACACACGCGCTCAACTACGGGACCGGGGTCTTTGAAGGCGTCCGCGCCTACTGGAACGCCGACCAGAAGCAGCTGTACGCGCTGCACCTGGCCGAGCACTATCGGCGGATCCACCAGTCCTGCCGGATCATGCGCCTCGCGATCCCGTTCACCCCGGAGCGCCTGACCGAGATCACGCTCGAGCTCCTTCGGCGCAACGAGTTCCGCGAGGACGCCTACGTGCGCCCGCTCGCATTCGCGAGCGACGAGATCATCGGCGTTCGGCTCCACGACCTCCACACGGCATTCGCGATGATCGCGGTCCCGTTCGGCACGTACGTCGACATCGACAGCGGCATCAGCTGCGGCGTCTCGAGCTGGCGGCGGGTCGACGACAACGCCATTCCAGCGCGCGCGAAGATCACCGGCTCCTACGTGAACGCCGCGCTCGCGAAGACCGAGGCCCAGGAGGCCGGCTACGACGAAGCGATCGTCCTCACGAACGACGGTCACGTCTCCGAAGGCAGCGCTGAGAATCTCTTCATCGTCCGCAACGGCGCGCTCATCACGCCGCCGGCCACCGACAACATCCTCGAGGGCATCGTGCGCCAGAGCGTGATGCGCATCGCCGCTGACCAGATGATCCCGGTCCAGGTCCGGTCGATCGACCGCACCGAGCTGTATGTGTGCGACGAGCTCTTCCTCACCGGCACGGGCGCGCAGCTCGCGCCGGTCACGTCGGTCGACCACCGCCCCGTGGGCGAGGGGACGATCGGACCGATCACGAAGCAGCTGAGCGCCCTGTATTTCTCGGCCGTGCACGGGAACGAACAACGCTACAAAGAGTGGGTCACCCCGGTCTACTCGACCTAGCTGGTCAGCGCTTCTTCTTCGCTCTTGCCTTCGTGATCTTGTCGCGGTCCGATATCGCCTGACGCACCGTCTTGAAGTTCCCGGACAGCGCGCCCCGGCGGTCCGCGACGATCTCCTGCTGCATCTTCGGACTGCGGGACACCTTTCGCGCCCGGCTCGCATCCTTCTCGCTCGCGTCCACGATCTGGGCGAGCTTCTTGAGGCCCTTGAGTCCTCTCGTGAGTGGCATGACCCCTCCTAGTGCTGCAGGTCGGTCGCGAGGCCCTTGAAGTCCGTCCCGACGACAAGAACGATATCGGCGTCCGCCGTGTCGGCGGGTCCGCCGTCCCGGACCGGAATCCCGTTGAGCTGCTTCGACAGCTGGTCGGCCGTGTAGCGCTTGCTGACGTTGCGGACGACGATCTCCGACCGCCCCGTCGCGCCGCTCGTGACCCGCGCGACACCGAATGCGCGGGCCGACAGCCGGTCCGCGACGTCCTGCGCCGTCGTGCTCTTCGTACCGGTCCCGCGCACCTCGATGCGCGCAGCCTCCTGCCGGATCTTCGGGTCGTAGAAGAGCTCCGCCACGAGGTTCGCGATCTTCGCCTTGTCGGGTATGAGGTAGTAGCCGCTCGGCTGGTTCTGTTCGCTGAGCTCGCAGTGCGGGGAGCTCCCGCCGCACGGCAGGAGGACCTCGCTCTTGATGTCCGAAGACCTGATGCCGCCACCGAGCCCCGCGAGGGGAAGGATGTTGGCCGGGTCGAAGTTCGTCTCCACCGCCGACCCGACCTCGCCGACGATCGACGGGAGCCGGGCGAGCGCCCCGTCCACCGCGAGCCGGGAGCGGATCGCGGAGATGACATCCTGCTGGCGGCGCGCGCGCGAGAAGTCGTTGCTGTCGTGGCGCGACCGCGCGTACGTGAGGGCCACATCCCCGGGCATCAGCTGTGGTCCGGGTTGGATGTTGAGCCGCTCGACGCCGTAGTCGGCCGTCGGATACGACTCGTCGCGGATGGGCCTCTGGACGTCGATGATCACACCGCCGACGGAGTCGACGATGCGGGTGAACGCACCGAAGTCGATCAGGGCGTAGCTGTTGATGCGTATGCCGAGCAGGCCTTCCACTGTCTTCTGGGCGAGGTCGGGTCCGCCATACGCGTACGCGGCGTTGATCTTGTCCTGACCGTGAGCGGGAATGGCCACGAGCGTGTCCCGCGGGACCGAGAGCATCGAAGCGGTCCGGTTCACCGGATCGACCGTCAGCACGATCATCGTGTCGGTGTTCTGCGTGTCGCCTGCGGTGCCCCGCGAGTCGATGCCCATCACCAACACGTTCATGCGGTCGCGTCCGTTGTAGGCAGGCGGCGCGAATACCGTTGTCGCGCCGCGCGCGGTCGCACCAGCGACCGGAGCGAACACCTTCGCGAAGAAGCCGGCCCATGCGTTCGCACCGCGGTAGACGCTGCCGTAGCCGAAGATGAGCGCGATGGCCACGATCCCGAGCGCGAAGTAGTCGGCGGCGTGCTTGCCGCGCAGCGAACCGCCGCGGAGACCCGAGGCGAAGGCGTCGCCGACCGCCCAAAGGTGATAGAGGAGGAGGCCGCCGACCACCAGGACCGTCACGAGGACGGCGTTCCGGATCAACAGCGAGGTGAGCGGGTCGAAGGTCGCGACGAACGCGCCGCCGAGGGCGACCACGAGCACCGGGATGAGGAACGTGATGAGGCCCCGGATCCAGCGCTCCTGGTAGATCTGGCCGAGCCCCGGCAGGAGTCCGCTGAGGATGGCAGCCAGGCCCGGGGAGTCCCTCAGGTGACCGGTCGGAACGGCCGAACGGCCAGTGCCGCAGCGGCGGCACGAGCGTGCGCTCGACAGGTTCAGCGTCGAGCAGCGGGCGCACGACCACGGCTCGCGCGGGCTCCCCATCGGACCTCTAGCGTATAGCCGTGGAACGGGTGGCGCCGGTCGGTACCGCGACCCTGCGAGGCGCCCGCGCGGTGGGCATCGTCTGTGCCGTGGCCTTCGTCGCGCCGGTCATCCTGTCGGTCATCGTGCCCCAGGCGTTCCTGTTCCCGCCGTACAACCCGGCATACCAGCGGCTCCTCTCCGCGATGCTGCTGGCGTTCGGCCTCGGCCTGGCGCTCGCCCTCCGCGATCCGGCGCGGAACGCCGGCGTGTATGCCGTCATTGGCCTCGCGAGCGGCTGCCTCGCCGGAGCGATCGTGTACACGCTGTTGGCCGACCCGGGGCAGGACATCCTGCACTGGCTCGTGCAAGTTCCGCTTCTCGGCCTGGTCGCCATCGCACTGGTCGTCACCTACACCAGGCTCCGGAGACCAAATCCGATCATCGTGCGGATCGTGGTCGTCGCCGTCGTTCTGTTCCCGGTGACCCTCTATGTGTATGACCTTGCATTGCGGTCGTTCGTCTCCCACTGATACTGAGCAGGCAATGACCGCGATCGTCACTGTCCGCGATCTCCGCAAGCGCTACGGCGACATCGAAGCCGTCCGTGGCATCTCCTTCGACGTCCAGCAGGGCGAGGTCTTCGGCCTGCTCGGACCGAACGGGGCGGGAAAGACCACGACGGTCGAGATCCTCGAGGGTCTCCGCAAGCTGGACGGCGGCGAGGCGATCGTCGACGGCATCGACGTCACCAAGGAGTCGCAGAAGGCCAAGGAGCGCGTCGGCGTGCAGCTCCAGCAGAGTGCCTTCCCCGAGAACTTCACCGCGAAGGAGACCGTCGAGCTGTTCGCCCTTTGCTACAACGTGAAGGTCGACGCGCTGGCGCTACTCAAGCAAGTGGAGCTTGAGGACAAGGCCGGCCAGAAGCAGGAGAAGCTCTCCGGCGGCCAGCGGCAGCGGCTCTCGATCGCGACGGCGCTCGTCAACCGGCCGCGGGTCCTCTTTCTGGACGAGCCGACGACGGGCCTCGACCCGCAGGCGCGCCGCAACCTCTGGGACCTCGTTCGCGAGATCCGCGGATCGGGTACGACGGTCTTCCTGACGACCCACTACATGGACGAAGCGGAGGTCCTGTGCGACCGCGTTGCGGTGATGGACCACGGCCAGATCATCGCGATGGACTCGCCGCGCACGCTCATCACGGCACTCCTCGGGCGCGGCTTCACGAAGCCCGTCATCCAGCAGCAGGCGAACCTGGAGGACGTGTTCCTCGACCTCACCGGTCATGAGCTGCGGGAGGACTGATGACGCAGGCGTTGCGGCTCACGGTCATGTACTTCCGCGCGTATCTGCGCGACCGCACGGCCCTGTTCTTCTCGCTCATCGTGCCGCTGATGCTGCTGTTGATCTTCGGCTCGCTGAACCTCGGCGCGTTCGGCAAGGTCTCGATCGCGGTCGACGATCAGGCGAGCACTCCCGCGAGTCAGCAGTTCGTCGCGGCCATCCAGAAGATCGACACGCTGATCGTCACGCGCGACACGGCCGACTCTGCGCTCGTCAAGCTCAAGCGCACCGAGCTCGACATGTTGCTCGTCATCCCGAAGGACTTCGCTATTGCGCCGGCGCGGCCCGGCCAGACCGTTCCGACGCTCACGATCTACGGAAACGCCTCGCGGCCGCAGCAGACGTCGGTGGGCGAATCGATCATCAACGAGGTCGTCACACGCCTCTCCTACGCGGTCAACCAGACGGCCCCGATCGTCAGCCTGAAGGTCGAGGACGTGCAGGGTGTCCGCCTGCGCTACGTGGACTTCCTGGTCCCCGGCATCCTCGGCGTGAATGTGATGCAGCTCGCCATCTTCTCCGTCGCGTTCGCGCTCGTGGTCGACAAGCGCCGCGGCGTCCTCCGGCGGCTCATGGCGACGCCGCTGCGGCCCGCGACCTTCCTGGCCTCGCAGGTCGTGACCCGGCTCATCATGGCCACGGTCCAGGTCCTGATCATGCTCGGCGTCGCCGTGTTCCTGTTCGATGTGCACCCGCTCGGCGGGATCCTGCCGTTGCTCCTCGTGTCGCTCTTCGGCGCCGTGCTCTTCCTG
>JBBQHN010000035.1:0-17101 GCA_038324015.1 Candidatus Limnocylindria bacterium
GACGCGGGGTCGAGATCCGCGCCGGCGTCGGCATGCGCCAGCGCAAGATCCGCCGCGATGCGACCGACGACCATCGAGTGCCTTCGCAGCCACTCCGGGTAGCGGTAGCGGTCGAACCAGGCGTCGGCGATTGTGGACAAGTCTGTCACTCTGTTATTGACACGAGACGGACCTGTGGCTACGGTCCCGCCGGGGAGCGGAGGGTGGACATGGAGCCTGGCGACGAACGCATCATCGCGCACCTGGGCTTCGCGAGGGCGGTCGCCTCGCGGGCGCTCGATCCGAGGTGTCACGGCGCCGACCGCGAGGACCTGGTCGCCTGGGGCGTCCTCGGTCTGGTACAGGCGGCCCGGCGATTTCGCGACGATGCCGGCGCGCCGTTCGGCGCGTACGCCGCGCGCCGGGTGCGCGGCCAGGTGCTCGACGCGCTGCGCGAGCGCGATCCGCTCACCCGCTCCGCGCGGCGCGCGTACCGGGCGGCCCGCGAGCAGGACGCCGATCTCCCGCAGCCGGTGGTCGAGGTCTCGCTCGACCGCTGCCTTATCGCCGGCCTCGAGACCGCTGCCTGGGGCGCGCTCGGGGCCGCCGAAGGCGGGGCCGGGCGATCGCGCTATCGCAGTGAGCAGTGGCAACACGTCGCGCGCGAGCTGAAGCACCTCGACCCGCTCGAGCGCAAAGTGCTCGTGCTCTCGTACGCGCGCGGTCTCACCCTCAAGGAGATCGGTGCACGGATCGGCCTCAGCGAATCGGGCGTCTGCCGCCTGCGAGCCCGGGCGCTGCGGAATGTGCGCACGCGATGCGCCTGAGCCGCTGCCCGGCGCTCGCGGGAGCTAGACCAGCCCGGTCGCGCCCGTGCCCGGTCCGAGCGCGGCGCGGACCGCGGCCTGCACCGAGACGAGGCTGAACGGCTTTTCGAGGTAGGAGTGCGCGCCGATCTCGAGCGTGGTACGCAGGATGGCGGCTCGGTCGCCGCTGATGATCACGATCGGGACGTCCTTCGTTCGCACGTCCTCGCGAAGCGTCCGGCCGACAGCGACGCCGGCTACGTCCGGAAGCATGAGATCCAGGAGCACCGCGTCAGGTGTCGTCTGGCGGGCCGAGTCGATCGCCTCCTGGCCGCCGTAGGCGCGGCTCACCTCGTAGCCCTCCTCCGCAAGGAAGTCGGAAAGGAGGTCACAGAGATCGCGGTCGTCGTCGATGACGAGGATCCTCGGTGCGTCCAACGGCCCGTAAAGTAGGCCCAAGTGGCAAGATCGGGGTCACGGCTCGAGCAGGCCCGATTCGCGCGGCTGGTGCGTCGTGCGGTGATGGAGCTGCCTGCCGAGTTCGGCGACCGGATGCGCAATGTCGAGATCGTGGTGGACGACGAGCCGCAACCCGGCCAGGTCGCAGAGGGGCATGAGCTGCTCGGCCTGTACGAAGGCGTGCCGCTCACCGACCGCGCCTATGGCGAGCCGTATCTCCCGGACCGCATCTCTATCTTCCGCGGCCCGATCCAGCGGATGTCGACGTCGCCCCGACGGCAGGCAGAGATCGTGCGCGACACCGTCATGCACGAGATCGCGCACCACTTCGGGATCAGTGACGCGCGGCTCGCGGAGCTCGGGCGCGGTGACGCGGACTAGGCGAGCGCCCGGCGGAACTTCGCGAGCGCGGCGCTGACGCCCTCGGGGTCCAGGTACACGGCCGATCCAGCGACCAGCACCGACGCGCCGGCGCGGGCGGCCGCAGCCGCGTTGTCTGGCTTGATCCCACCGTCGACCTCGAGCTCCGCGCGCGAACCCGACGCGTCGAGCGACGCGCGCAGCGTCCGGAGCCTGTCGAGCGCGCTCGGCATGAATGCCTGCCCGCCGAACCCCGGATGCACGCTCATCACGAGGATCAGATCAGCCAGCCCGAGGTACGGGGTGATGCGCTCGACCGGCGTCTCGGGGTTGAGCGTGATGCCGGCGCGCACGTCCTTCGCGCGGATCGCGACGAGCGCCGCGCCGACGTCGTCGCTCGCTTCGACATGCACCGTGAGGTACGTCGCGCCCGCTTCGGCGTAACGGTCCACCCAGTCCAGAGGCCGCTCGATCATGAGATGGACGTCGAGCGGTAGGCGCGTCGCCTTTCGCAGGTCGGCGACCATCTTCGGACCGAACGTGAGATTCGGTACAAAGTGCCCGTCCATGACGTCCACGTGGATCCAGTCGGCGCCGCCGGCCTCGGCCGCCGCCACGGCATCGGCGAGGCTCCCGAAATCCGCGTTCAGGATGGATGGAGCGAGCTTCGGCCCGTTCACCGTGTTCGCTTGTCCGCGCGTCCTTCGACTGGCATCATTGATGTCCATTCCCCCGCTCTGCCTGAGAGGATTTAGTCATATGTATAGGCCGCAGAACCTGCGGATCCCCGGACCGACGTTCATTCCCCAGACCGTTCTGAACGCGACCGCACGGCCGATGATCAACCACCGCGGGCCTGAGTTCGCCGCCCTGATGGCCGGCCTGACCCGCGCGCTCCAGGACTTCCTCAACACCGAGAATGACGTACTTCTGCTGACCGCGTCCGGCTCCGGCGGCATGGAGGCCGCGATCGCGAACACCCTGTCCAGCGGCGATAAGGTCCTGCTGTTCGTCAACGGCGCCTTCGGCGAGAAGTTCGCCTCGATCTGCAAGTCTTATGGCGTCGACGTTCGCCGCGTCGACGTGCCCTGGGGTCGCGCGGTCGAGCCCGACCTCGTCCGCGACGAGCTCGCCAAAGAGAAGGGCAAGGACGCCGCAAAGGCTGTCCTCATCACGCACAACGAGACCTCGACCGGTGTCCTGAACCCCCTCAAGGAGATCAGCGAAGTCGTCCGCGAGTCCGGCAAGCTCCTCATCGTCGACAGCATCTCAGGCGCCGGGGGCGTCGAGCTGCCGGTCGACGAGTGGGGCCTCGACGTCGTCGTGAGCGCATCGCAGAAGGCGTGGGGCGCTCCTCCAGGTGTGTCCATCGTCACGATGAGCGAGAGGGCCTGGAAGGCGTACGAGAAGTCCGACCTTCCCAAGAACTACTTCGACCTCATGGCGTACAAGAATCATCTCGAGAAGGGCGCGACGCCGGCAACGCCGGCGGTGAGCGTCTTCATCGGACTCCAGGAGTCGCTGCGGCTCATGGCCGAGGAGGGCCAGGCCGCGATCTACAAGCGGCACCGTGACCTCGCGCACGCGACCCGACGCGGCCTCCAGGCGCTGAACCTCAGCCTCTTCGGCGATGAGCGCTACGCCTCGCCGTGCGTCACCGCGTTCCGCATGCCCGCGCGCATCGACGCGCGCAATCTCATCCGGATCCTCCGCGACGACTACGACACCGTGGTCGGCGGCGGCCAGGGCCGGCTCGAGGGACAGATCGCGCGCGTTGGTCACATGGGCTTCGTGACGCTGCAGGACATCGTCGCGTTCTTCGGCGCGCTCGAGCCTGCGCTCAAGGACCTCAACCAGCCGGTCGAGCCGGGCCAGTCGATCTCGGCGGTCCTTCGCGCATACGCCGAAAGTGCAGTCCCATCGTCGAGGCCGGTCCGTGGCGCGGCGCGGCGCGATCCCGCGGACGCGGTGGCCGCTCGCCGCTAACGCGGCGGGGAAGGCACGATGGAAGCAGCGCGCTTCGAGCGCACGGTCCGCACCGAGTCGAGCGAGATCTTCGCGATCTACGGCGGCGCCCGCCGCGTGGGTCGGGTCGACCTGCACTACGGCCGCTTCGAGGTGAACGCCACCCTGCTCCTCGAGGTGGATCTCACCGACGACGAGCTACAGGCGCTCATCGATCAGCTCGACGAGGAACTGGTCCAGACGCACGACCCGGAGCGCGAGGATTTCCTCGTCACCGTCTTCAAGTCCGAGGAGCTCGGGTTCTACTCGGACGAGTTCGAAGAGGACGATGCTGACGAGGACGACGACAGGTAGCTAGCGAACCCCTCGCGTAGCGAGCGCGGCGCGTAGCCGAGCTCCGCACGGGCCTTCGCGTCGGTCGCCCAGTACGTCACCCCGTCCGCCGACCGCACGACCTCCGCGACGTCCGGTCTGAGCCTGGCCGCGAACCGGAGGATCGAAGTCGGAACCTCCAGGCGCGGCGCGGGCTTGCCAGCGAGCGTCGCCGCGATCCGGACGGCGTCGCGCAGTCGGGCCATTTCCCCGCCCAGCACGTACGCCTGCCCCGCACGCCCGCGATCAAGCAGCGCAACGACGCCAGCCGCGACGTCGTGGACGTGCACGAAATTCATCCCCAGATCGCCGAAAGTCAGCACGGGCAGCTTTCCCGCAGCAGCCCGGCGCAACACCACGCCGATGCCGGAGTGATCGCCCGGTCCGTAGATCTGACCGGGCTGCGCGATGACGACCGGGAGTCCGCGCTCCCCGAAGCCAAGCGCCATCCGGTGCGCGAGCGTCTTCGTCTCGTCGTAGTACGACGTAAAGCCATCCGCAGCGTTGCGCTCGTACGTCTCGTCGACGACGACGCCCTTGGTATCCCCGAATACGACGATCGACGACACGTACACGACCTTCGGAACGCCGACAGCGAGTGCGGCCGCGAGCAGATGCTCCGTGCCATTGACGTTCGCTTCATACATGTCGAGCCGGCGAGGTCCGGACAGCCCCACTTCGTAGATGGCGCCGGCATGAATGACGGCGTCGCAGCCCTCGATGCCGCGCTTGAGTGCGTCGGGATCCGCCAAGTCACCGACAACGACGTCGCGGCCCGCCCTGCGAAGGAGCTCCGCCTTCGCTGGATCGCGGACCAGTTGCACGACCGTGTCGCCACGTGCGCGCTGCAGATCACCGACCACAGATCCGAGAAAGCCGGTCGTGCCGGTGGCGAAGATCCTCATGCGCGAGCGAGGCCACGCGAGCGGTCATGGGGGCCGGCGGGCATCGAGCGAGCGAAGGCGCGTCCGTCAGGAAGCCGCATCACGCGTGAAGGACCGGGACGCGCGAGCGAGTCCGATACCCGCCGGCCCCAAGGACCGCCCCGCTCACGTGACATCCGCCACAGCAGCATCAGCCAAGCGAACAAGATCGGCGGGCGCGATCGGAAAGACCGCATCAGGAAGACCGGCAGCCGCCCACACGCCGGCGAACCCGAGGAGCCCGCGATCGACGATGACGCGAACGCTCGACGCGTGCGCGAACGGCGGAACGCCGCCGATCGCGTAGCCGGTCGCGGCCTTTGCCTCGTCCGCAGTAGCCCGGCGCACACCCGATGCCTCGAGCAATGCCTTGAGCTTTGCCTCGTCGACGCGTGCGGCGCCGGAGCACAGCACCATGACCGGCTCGCCGTTCGCCATGAACACGAGGCTTTTCACGATCTCAGCGACGGTGCAGCCGATCTCGCGCGCGGCGTCCTGGGCCGTGTGCGTCGACGCCGGAAAGCGCGTGACCGCGATCGGCACGCCGCGCTCGGCGGCGTGCGCGGTCACACGCGCGATGTTGGGATGGTCGATCGTCAGTGGATGAACTTCGCGAGCGCGCGCACGACGCGCGTCGGCAGCAGGGTGAGGAGCACGCGCGCGATCCGGCGCCAGGCGAGCGCCGCGGCGTCGCGCTCGGCCGCGGTGGCGCCACCGGGTGCGTAGCGGTCCTGCACGCGCGCGTGCGCGATCGTGCGCAGCGGCTCGTGCACATCCGGGATCTCGCGACCCATTGCGTCCGCGTACTCGTACGGCGTCTGGGACGGGCGCGCAGCGTGTCCGGCATACGCGCCGAGCAGGCGCGTCTTGCCCCACGCCGAGTCGATGACCGTTTGCCCGCGGAAGCGGAGCTCGAACCGGACGAGCGCGACGAAGAGTCCGATCAGCATGAGCAACAGGACCGCGAGCGCCGGACGCGGATCGACCGGCTGCGCCACGCTGCCGGTACCGCTCGGCGGTGTGTCGTCCACGCCGCCCGCACCCGGGTCGGGCTCGACATCGCGGCCGTTGATGCCGGTGCGGTCCCTTGTGTCCGGCGTGGTGGCCGTGCCGTCCGGGTTCGTCGTGGCCGCCGTGGGCGACGCGTCCTTGCGGTCGATCGGGAGCTCGGACGGCGTGGGCTCGAATTCGATCCAGCCGTATTGCGGGAAGTAGACCTCGACCCACGCGTGCGCGTTCAGCTCCTTGACCGCGTAGCGGTTGGTGATATCGAGCTCGCCCGCCGTGAATCCTTCGACGACGCGAGCGGGCACGCCGACCTCGCGCAGGAGGACGGCCATCGACGATGCGAAGTACTCGCAGAAGTCCGCCTTGAGGTCGAACAGGAAGTAGTCGACGGGATCGCGGCCGGGCGGCGCGGATCTCACGACAGTCGAGTACTTGTACGTGTTCCGCAGATAGGTCTCGACCGCCTCGGCCTTGTCGTACGGCGTCGTCTTCGCCGTCGTGATCGTCTGGGCGAGCTTCGCGACGCGGTCGGGGACGCTCGACGGAAGCTGCAGATACTTCGTCTTGATGACCGTCGGATAGACGGTCGTCGCCTTCCGCAGCTGGTCCTTCGACGCGATCGACACCAGCGACGTCGTCGTGTACGTCGTTTGCGCGTCGTTCCGGTTCACCGCGCGGATCGACGTCGAGTACGCGCGGTCGTCGCCCGTCTGGAACTGGAACGGCACGCTGACCTTCGTGGGCTCGTTCGCGCCGAAGAGCAGGTTCGCGTGCGGGACGACGATGCTGAAGGTCGCGTCCTGTTTGGCCCGCTCGAGGAAGTTCGGAGTCACCTTATCCACGCGGTCGGTCTCGGTCGTGCGCCAGCCCGCGCCGGTGTAGAAGTCGTAGGTCACCGCTCGCCAGAAGTGCGGGGACTGCGTGTCGACGGAGAAGACGACCCGGTCACCGAGGTTCGGCGCCTGCCCGAGCCGGATGGCGTCCGAGAACGAGACGCCCTGCAGCCGGCTCGGCCCGGAGACGCCCGCGAAGAACCGTTGCCACTCCGCCTGCACCCGGTTGTACGGGCCTTCGAACGTGTTGAAGGCGTTCGAGACGAGGTCCGCGGCGGCGACGCGCGGCGTGAAGAACGCGAGCAGGACCAGCACGAGCGTCCAGGTCAGCCCGCCGCGGAGGAGCCGCCAGTCCATCTCGCCGGCTGGCTCGATGTTCTGGCGCTGCCACCGCTCCGTCAGGTTGACGATGTGCAGCCGCACCAGGAGCACGAGCGCGCAGAGCGAGAAGAGGATGAGGTCAAAGAACAGCGACGTCAGCGCGAGCGAAACGTTGATCGTCAGGCAGACGCCGCTCAGAACCACCGCGTCCCACGGCCGGTGCTCGCGCGCGAGCGCGAATGCGCCGACATAGACGGCCGCCCAGCAGGTCGCGCCGAGCAAGAGGATGAATGTGCTGGGATCGTTCGCCGATTCGCCGGCGAGGATCTGCGTTGTCCAGTTGTTCACGTGGGTCGCGAGCTCGACCGCCTTCTCATGCAGCGTCGGCCCCGTCGTCGCCGCGATGGTGAAGATGACCACGGTGATCGTGCCCACGAGCACACCGAACGCCGTCGAGCGGCGCGGTCTCATCCGGCTGTTGCCGACGATCGTGCCGAACAGCGCGGCGGCGAGCGCGATGTACGGGAAGTGACTCGCCACGTCGACCCACCCGGCCTGCGCGAGCGACGCCGGGTAGATGAGGATCATGACGAGGTAGATCGGCAGTCCGGACCAGCCGCCGCGGAACGACAAGCGGCGCTTGTCGATCGCTGGCAGCAGCGAGCGTCTCATGGAGCCGAGGAGAAGCTCAGGCGATCGCATTCATCGTCTCGTGGAACAAGTCTTCGACCCGCATGTTCGGGAGCAGGTGCGCAGTGCGCACACCGGCCACGGCGAGCTCGCCGAGGAGCGCGTGGCGCCGCGCGCGGTCGCGCTCGTCGGTGTCCGCGGAGCCCACGAGGACCGCCTGGGTGGAGATGGCGGATTCGCGCAGCGTGCTCGCCGGACGGACCCACGCGCGGTCGAGCGAGGGCGTGATGAGCAGGACGGACGCGCCGCGACGGATGCGCGGCAACGTCTCGACCATCACCTCTGCGATCGAGCGCGAGCCACCGACCGACACCTCCGCCAGGTACTGCATGAGCTTGCCGAATTGCTTCGTGCCCCGGTCCGGGTGAAGGATCTCGGCCCGCACGCCGATCGTCACGAGGCCGACGTTGCGATGCTCATGCAGCGCCTTCGCGACCACGGAGGCCGCGATCGTGACCGCACGCTCCTCGGTGGACCCATCCCCCTCACCGCGATGCCAATGCCGTTCGAGGTCGAGGTAGATCCAGAGGTCCGCGGTCTTGTCGAGCTCGAATTCCTTCACGAACAGTCCGCGATGCCGGACCGACGAGGGCCAGTGGATCCGGTTCACGGCGTCACCCGGGCGGTAGTCGCGGATGCCCATCACCATCGACGTCGACTGGAGTGAGCGCTGGCCGGTGAGGACGTTGCCCTCGAGGAACGAACCGGGCAGCTGCCAGTACGGCAACGGGAGCACGCGCGGGTAGACGAGGATGAGGGCGTCGGCCGGCACGCGGGCGACGGTCGCGAACAGGCCGAACGGGTCGCCACTGCGCATCACGATCGGCCCGAGGTGGAAGCGGCCGCGCCGCTGGGCCGGGACGTTGACCTTCCAACGGCGCGTCGCGCCACGACCGGCGATCGAGAGCACCCGTCCGGTGAGCGGCTGGGGCCAGTTCGATTCTTCGCTGACCTCGACCCAGAGCTTGCCGAAGCGATGGTCGTTGCGAAGCTCGTAGCTGATCTCGATCCTGTCGCCGAGGTGGGCGTACGCCTGACCGACCGTGCGCTTCAGGGTCAGACCTTCAAGGGTCATGCGGGCGGTGATCCACATGGCCGCGCCGACGAACAGCAGGAGATACGACAGGTAGCTGAGGAGCTCGACCCCGCTCGAGATCGCGGCGGTGAAGAGCCCGACCCACAGGACCGCTAGGTGCCAGGGACGCATGGCCCTAGGCCCGCAGCGCCGTCGGCGCGCTGACCTCCACCGGCACGCTCGCGAGGACCTCGGCGATCACCGTGGTCTGCGCGAGGTCCTTGAGCCGCGCCTGGGGCTGAAGGATCAGACGGTGTGCAAGCGTCGGACCGGCGAGGGCCTTCACGTCATCCGGGACCACGTAGCCGCGGCCGCGGACCGCCGCGTAAGCCTGCGCCGCACGCGCGAGCGCGAGCGTGCCGCGGGGCGACGCACCGAGGTACACGTCGGGGTGCGAGCGGGTCGCGCCGACGACGGCCACGACGTACTGCTTCACGGCTTCGGCAAGGTGCACGTCGCGAGCGTCGGCCTGCGCGCGCAGAAGCTCATCGGCGCTCATGACCTGGGCGATCGATTCGAGCGGATGGTGGACCCGCTGCGCGTCGAGGATGTCCACCTCTTCCTTCGGCTTCGGGTAGCCGAGCTGCAAACGGAGGAAGAAGCGGTCGAGCTGCGCCTCGGGAAGCGGGAAGGTGCCTTCGTACTCGATCGGGTTCTGGGTCGCCATCACGAGGAATGGATCGGGAAGCCCGTAGGTCGTGCCGTCGACCGTGACCTGGCGCTCCTCCATCGCCTCGAGGAGCGCGGACTGGGTCTTCGGCGTGGCACGGTTGATCTCGTCGGCGAGAACGATCTGGCTCATGACGGGACCGGCGCGGAACTCGAAGTTGTTGCTTTGCTGGTTGAAGATCGAGACCCCGGTGACGTCCGAAGGCAGGAGGTCCGGCGTGAACTGGATGCGCCGGAACGTGCAACCGAGCGACCGGGCGAGGGCTTTCGCGAGCACCGTCTTGCCGGTGCCGGGGACGTCCTCCACGAGGATGTGCCCCCTGCACAGCAGGGCCACGATGGCGAGCTCGACCTCGTGGTGCTTGCCGAAGATGACCCGTTCGACGTTCTCGGCGACGCTCGCGACGCGCTGGCTCAGTCCAGTGCTATCCAACGGGCGAATTCTCCCCTCGAATCACGCTCTCCGCGCTCCTCATGGTACGGGCTTGTACTTTCTAGAACGGTCGAACGGCCCGTACGGTTCAATCCATACCGTTCCGACCCCGAGCCGGTTCCCTATTTGCCCAGAACGGCCCGCATGACGGCGCCGCCGAGGGGCGCGGCGTCAATGCCCCCCTGGCCGGCGTTCTCGATGATGACCGCCACGGCCACCTGGGGATCCTCGGCCGGCGCGAACCCGACGAACCACCCGTGTGGCGTGCCGCTCGGGTTCTCAGCGGTCCCCGTCTTCCCGGCGACGTGGACGCCCGCGATCCTGGCACCGAACGCGAACGCGCCGGGTGCCTCGACTGCCGCGACCAGGTAGCCGGTCAGCTTCGCCGCGGTGTCCGCACGGATGACCTGGTCTCCGGCCCCGCCACTGATCGCCCGAAGGACGCCGCCGCTGGGATCGCGGACCTCGGTGCCATAGTGCGGCTGCACCTGGACACCGTGGTTGCCGACGGTCGCTGCCACGAGCGCCATCTGGAGCGGCGACGTCAGGAGCTCACCTTGCCCGTAGCTCGTGTCTGCGAGGAGCGTCGGCCGGTCCAACGAGCCGCTGTTGGAAAGCTGCCCCTTCGCCGCAGCCAGGTCGAGCGCCGGAGCCCGGCCGATCCCGAACCGCTTCGCGTAGTCGGCCAGCTTCGTACCGCCGATGGTGAGACCGATCTTCGCGAAGTAGATGTTCTCGCTCCGCTGAAAGGCCAGCGACATGTCGAACTCCCCGTGCGCGCCTGACGACGACCGCACGTAGTAGTCGCCCCATGACTTGTCCGCCTGGAACGGATCGTCGACCCGGATCTTCTGGTCCGGATCCACGCCGCTCTCGAGCGCCGCGGCGGCAGTGATGATCTTCATCGTCGACCCCGGGGGATAGAGACCCTGCGCGACGCGGTTGAGAAGTGGCTTGTCCTTGTTCTGGGTGAGCTGGGTCCAGGCAGTGTCCTGCTGCGCGGGATCGACGAGCAGGTTCGCGTCGTAGCCGGGGATGCTCACCGAGGCGAGGATGCGTCCGGTCTTCGGATCGAGCGCGACGATCGCACCCCGCCGACCGCCGAGGGCCGCGACCGCCGCCTGCTGGATCTTCGGATCGATGCCGATCACGACCGAGCCTGGCTCGGCGCGAACGCCGAGGTAACGGGCGCGCCACTGTCCGAGGAGGTCGGCCGGGTCCTGCCCGATGAGCGACTCCTGATATGCGCCTTCGACGCCCGACGCGCCGTACTTGAACGACGCATACCCGACGACCTGCGCGAGCGAGCGGTCCGGATATTGCCGGCGGTACGAGTCGCCATCCTTCACCGAAACGGCAAGCACCCGACCGGACGCGTCGACGATCTTCCCGCGTGGCCGATCCCGGACCGCCGCGATCAGTCGCGGATTGAACGGATCGGAGTTGAGCTCCTCCGCAGCGACCAGCGACCAATACCCGACACCGATCGACGTGACCAGGAACGCGATCGCGATGACGAACGTCAATCTCCGGATGTTCGCGCCGATCGTGCGACTCACAGGAGGGGACGACCCTGGAGGAAGGACCTGCGAACGGAGCGGTCACGGGGGCCGGCGGGCGTTCGCCGAGCGAAGGCGCGTCCGGAGGAAGCCGCGTCACCGTGAAGGACCGGGACGCGCGAGCGAGGGGAATGCCCGCCGGCCCCAAGGACTGCCCGCGTCCTCGTCTTCATCGCCGCACCCGCGCCGTGATGTCGCTCACTCGGAGCAGCAGCGCCACGAGCATGAAGTTCGTCACGAGCGAGCTCCCCCCGTAGGCGACGAACGGCAACGTGATGCCGGTCAGCGGGATCAGCTTCGCGTTCCCGCCGACGATCACGAGCGTCTGGAATGCCACGATGAAGGACAGTCCGCCCGCGAGCAGCTGGAGGAAAGTGGTCGGTGCTCGGAGGGCGATGAGCATGCCGCGGTAGACGAAGATCAGGTACATCGCCAGCAGCGCAAGGGCGCCCACGAAGCCGACCTCTTCGGTGAACGCGTCGAATACGAAGTCGCTCCAGACCACCGGGATCCGTTCCGGTATTCCGTTGCCCAGTCCAGCGCCGAACAGCCCGGCATTCGCGAGCGAGAACAGCCCCTGGGTCAGCTGGTATCCCGTGTCGAATCGCAGGTCGCTCAAGAACGGGGCGAGCCACACGTCCACGCGCGCGGCCACGTGATTGAAGGCGTGGTACGCGACGAAGCCGCCGGCCACCAGCATGAGCAATCCGATGATGACGTAGAACGGCTCCCCGGTCGCGAGGTAGAGCATCGCGAGGAAGATCCCGAAGAAGAGGAGCGTCGCGCCGAGGTCCTTCTCGAAGACCATGACCAGCATTGCGACGAGCCACATGCCGACGATCGGGAGGAGATACGGGATCGGCGGGACGGGTATCGGCCCGAAGCGGCGCGGCGGGGTCGACAGCACCTCGCGGTACTCCTCGAGGTATGCGGCGAAGAAGATGACGAGCGCGAGCTTCACGAGCTCCCACGGCTCGAACTGAGCGACGCCGCGGATGCCGACCCAGATGCGGGCGCCATTGATCTCGCGTCCGACGACCGGCAGCAGCGGCGAGACCAACAGGACGACGCCGATGAGCGCCCACGTGTACTTGTAGCGCGAGAGCACCGAGAGATCGCGCGGCACGAGGATCGTGATGCAAAAGGCGCCCGCGGCGATCACGAGCCAGCTCAGCTGCTGCAGGAGCAGTGCCGGCGCGAGCCGCTCGACCAGCACGAATCCGATGCCGGTGAGGCCGACCGCGAGCGGCAGCAGCAGCTGGTCGCCGCGAAAGCCGATGGAGACCAAGAAGACGTGGAGCGTGCCGAAGATCGCGAGTACCGCGATCGGGACCACGAGCTCGACCCACGCAAAGCGGCCGGACGCAGCCGCGACGACGGCGAGGTAGCCCGCAATGCTGAACGCGGCGACCCAGATCAGGAGGCGCAGCTCCGTGAGCCGGGCCAGCGGGCGGGCGCGCATCACTGGACGCGCTCGAGCCGGAGCGCGATCCGCCCCACCTGGATCTCGTCCCCGTAATGCACGCGTTCCTTGTTCCAGACGCGCGTGCCATTCAGCAGCGTCCCGTTCGTGCTCCCGGCGTCCTCGAGCCACCACTCGCCGTCGGCGAACGACACGACCGCGTGCGTCGCCGACGCGGCTTCGTCATTGAGCACGACGTCATTACCCGCGTCACGGCCGACGCCGTTCACGGCGCGGAGCGGCAGGCGCTCGCCGACGCGCGGCCCGCCGGCATGGCTCTTGGTCACGACGAGGACGGCGAGACCGACGCTCCGCGCGGCAACGGCGATGCGCTCCTCGCTGAGCGAGCGGTGCAGTGCGCGGAACGCGCGGATAAGAAAGAGGTACAGGAGCACGAGGAAGCCGATCCGCACGGCCCAGAGGATCACGGCGAAGGTGATCTCCATGTTGCGCGAACGCCCTAGCTTTCGAGGCGGACGAGGAGCTCCGCGCCGCCGATGGTGATGCGGTCCTCGTCCGAGAGGACCATCTCCGCGATCCGCCGGCCGTTCACGAACGTGCCGTTCGTGCTCTGCAGGTCATAGAGCGTGTAGCGGCCCAGGCGCAGGCGCACCTCCGCGTGACGGCGCGAGACACGGCGATCGTCGAGGACGATGTCGTTCTTGGGTTCGCGGCCCACTGTGATCGGCTCCGCGCCGAGCTTCACCTCCCGTCGGACCGTTCCCTCGCTCGCGACGATCGTGCCGCGCGGCGCACGCGGCCTGTCGCGCAGGAGCGCATCGCGGTCGAGGACCATCGTGTGGCCCGCAGCCACGCCGCCGAGGCGCTCGGGCTCGTCTGCCGGGACCTCCTCGCCGGAGGTGTCGACGAGCGCGCAGGCGACGCGGAGATCGCCCGCTCTGACCTCTTCGTCCTGCTCGATCTCGACCGTGGGGTACGCGAGGAGGGTGAAGTTCCGGTCGCGCGCGGCACCGAGGACGGCCTCGGCGAGGTCGCGCTCGAGGCTGCGCTTGTACTGCTCGAACTGCACGTAGTCGCCGGGTGACAGCGAGACGACGTAGCTGTTCGGCACGAACGTCTTCGCGAGCGAGATGGTCTGGTGCGACTCCATGGCCCGGATGACGCGTTTGGCGATCTGCACCGGCTGCAACCGCGCCCGGAACAGCCGCGCACTCCACCCTTCGATGACGCGGCTGGCCATCGATTCGAGCCGCTCAAGCATCGTGCGTCTTCACGACCTCCGTTCCGATAAGGATGATGACCGCCGTCACGTAGATCCAGGTCAATAGTCCGGCAGCGAACGCGAGCGCGCCGTACGCCTCGAAGATGCCGAGCGTCCGGGTAAGGAAGCCGAACGCGATCTTCGCGACCTCCCAGAGCACGGCCGATACCAGCGCAGCATTGCGCGCGGGCACCGGGGGAACGCGCCGCCGAGGCGCGAAGCGGAACACCAGGTAAAAGAACCAGACACCGAACGCGAAGCCGACGAGGGGCGACAGCAGCTCGAAGAGCAGCCGGACCCCCCGGACGCCGGATGCGGCGAGCGCGTCGGCCGCCGCCTGGACGCCGAAGCTCACCGCGAAGGAGGCGACGGCGATGACGAAGACGAGCATCACGAAGGCGATGCTGTTCAGCCGCTCGCGGAAGAAGGTGCGTTTCCCCGCTCTCCCGAGGATGTGGGACATCGCCGTGTCGATCGAGCCAAGGATGGCGGTGACCGTGAGCAGAGTCCCGACGAGGCCCAGGCCCAGGGACAAGGCCCTGCCCTGGATGAGCTGGCCGACGATCTTGGTCTCCTGCCCGGTCGCCGCCGGCAGCGCGCCGCGCACGATCGAGGCGAGCTCGAGCTCTGCCTGCTGCGTCCCGTAGACGAAGCCGAAGATGCCGATGACGAGCGCCAGGAGGGGAATGAGGGCGAAGAAGATCTGGTAGGCGATCGCCCCGGCGAGGAACGGACCGTCATCGTCGAGGAACGAGGCGAGCACGTGGCGCACCCTCAGGATGCGGCGTCGCCCTTCTTCGCGGCCTTCGCGGCCGGAGCGGCCGGCTCGGCCTTTGGCGCATCCGACTTCGCGGCGTCGGTCTTGGCCGCGGGCTCCGTCTTCTTGTCCTTGTCGGCGCCGGCGGTGGCGGTGTCGCCGCTCGGCTTGGCGGCCTCGGCTGACCCGTCCTTCTGCGGGGCGCGGCTGTCGGTCTTGTACCAGCCGCCGCCCTTGAACACGATCGCCGGCGTCGTCATGAGCTTGCGTGGCTTCTTGCCACAGTTCGGGCAGACCTCGAGCGTTGCGTCTGCATACGACTGGACCTGCGAGAACGTGTGGCCGCAATGGTCACAGTGGTAGTCGTAGATGGGCATTTGCTCCCCTATCATCGCAGCAAGGTGAGGGCGGGTGCGATGACCCCGGGGCCGGTCCGCGCGACGCGCCGCCGCCGCATCCTCGCCGAAAGTCTCCTTGCGTACGCTTTCCTCCTGCCGGCCATGCTCATCCTGATCGTGTTCCACTTCGCCGGCGGCTTCGCGGCCATCGGCATGTCCCTGTTCAAATGGGACATCGTGCCCGGCTCTTTCCGCGGGCTCGACAACTACCAGACGGTGCTCTTCGGGGCGCGCTCCGAGGAGTTCTGGCATTCGCTGTCGGTGACCCTGACCTACACGCTGATCACGGTCCCGCTGGAGATCGTCATTTCGCTCGTCCTCGCGGTCCTCCTCTTCCAGAAGATGAAGGGGCGCGGGATCTACCGGACGCTGTACTACCTGCCATACATCACCTCTGTGATCGCGGCGGGCGTCATCTTCAACTGGCTGATGAATCCGAGCTACGGCCTGTTCAATCAGGTCCTCGAGCTCATCGGCATCGGTCCCCAGAAGTGGCTGGACGAGCCACGAGGGCTGTTCGAGCTCATCTCCGGTGGCGCGCTCGCGGGCTGGGCCGCGGGCCCGAGCCTTGCGCTCGTGGGCGTGTCGCTGTTCACCATCTGGCACTTCATCGGCTTCCAGGTCGTGCTGTTCCTCGCGGGCCTCGGAAACATTTCGAGCGAGTACTACGAAGCAGCGCGACTCGACGGCGCGAACGAGCGCCAGGTCTTCACCAAGATCACGCTGCCGCTCCTCAGTCCGACCACCTTCTTCGTCGCGACCATCGCGACCATCGGCGCGCTGAAGGCCTTCAACCAGATCTACGTCATGACGAACGGCGGGCCGCTCGAGACGACCAAGACCCTCGGTTACGAGATCTTTCACGTCTTCTTTCAGCAGGGCAGGATCGATCTCGGCGCGGCCATGGCCGTTCTCCTGACGATCCTCATCCTGCTGTTCACCCTGTTCCAGTTCCGGGTCGCTGAGCGGCGTGTGCACTATGGCTAGGGCGGCAGGCGCGCTCACGCGTCCGAACGGCATTCCACGCGTCCGCGCGCGGACCGCGATGAAGCATGTGGTCCTTGGTGGCGTCGCGATCCTCATCGCGTTCCCTTTCTACTGGATGCTCACGACGGCATTCAAGAGCTTCTTCGAGGCGACGACGTTCCCCCCGACGCTCTTCCCGCAGGAATTCCACTTCGAGAACTTCGCGATCGCCTGGGGCGACGCGCCCTGGCTTGGATTCTTCCGCAACACGTTCGTCATTGCGGTAGCGGTCACGGTCGGCGAGCTGACCACGTCGATCCTCGCCGCCTACGCCTTCGCCCGGATGACCTTCAAGGGCAAAGGCGTCATCTTCATGCTCCTGCTCGCCACCTACATGATCCCGAGCGAGGCCACGCTGATCCCGAACTTCGTCCTGGTGACAAAGGTCATGCACATCCAGGACACCCTCGCCGTCCAGATCATCCCGTTCCTCGCTTCGGTCTTCTCCATCTTCCTGCTCCGCCAGCACTTCCTCTCCATCCCGAACGAGCTGGCAGACGCGGCGAAAGTGGACGGCGCCGGTCACCTGCGGTTCCTTCGGAGCATCGTGCTGCCTCTCTCGGTGCCGGTGCTCGTGACCGTGACCCTCATCACGGCGCTCGGCGTGTACGACGCCTTTCAGTGGCCGCTGCTCGTGACGAATACCGATGCGGTCAGACCGGTCCAGATCGGAATGGCGCAGTTCCGCACCGAATTCGGGGCGCAGTACCATCTCGAAATGGCGGCGGCCACATTCGTGATCGCCCCGGTGGTGGTGCTGTTCCTGTTCGCGCAGCGGTATCTG
>JBBQHN010000036.1:0-16755 GCA_038324015.1 Candidatus Limnocylindria bacterium
GTCACCAGTGGTGCCGGTCGATCCGGTCGCACCGGTGTTGCCGGTTGCGCCGGTCGATCCAGTGGTGCCGGTCGATCCAGTTGTGCCCGTGTTGCCAGTGGTGCCGGTCGAACCGGTCGCGCCGGTGTTGCCGGTCGCGCCAGTGTTGCCCGTCGCACCGGTGTCACCAGTGGTGCCGGTCGATCCGGTCGCACCGGTGTTGCCGGTTACGCCGGTGTTGCCCGTCGCGCCCGTCGATCCAGTTGCGCCCGTATTTCCGGTCGCGCCGGTGTTTCCAGTGGCGCCGGTTTTTCCTGTGGCGCCGGTGTTTCCAGGTGCGCCGGTGTTTCCGGTGGCACCAGTTGATCCAGTCGCGCCCGTGTCACCAGTGGTGCCGGTCGATCCGGTCGCTCCGGTGTTGCCGGTCGCTCCGGTGTTGCCCGTCGCGCCGGTCGATCCAGTAGCACCGGTGTTGCCGGTCGCACCGGTGTTTCCAGTCGCACCAGTGTCACCAGTGGCACCGGCCGAACCGGTCGCTCCGGTGTTGCCCGTCGCCCCGGTCGAACTGGTGGCCCCCGTGTTTCCGGTTGCACCGGTCGTCCCTGTCGCACCCGTATTGCCGCTTGCACCAGTCGCGCCGGTGTTGCCGGTCGCGCCGGTGCTTCCAGCCGCGCCGGTGGCTCCAGGCGCACCAGTGTTGCCGGTCGCGCCCGTGCCTCCGCCTGCGGCCGGCCCCTGAGCACCAGTCGCGCCGTCCACTCCGTTTGTTCCGGCAGGGCCTGACGCACCCGACGGGCCGACCGCGCCGCTCGGGCCCGTCGATCCGGGCGCGCCACCTGCACCGGACGTCCCCGGAGCACCTGAGCTGCCTGCGACGCCGGGCTGCCCCGACGGACCGGTGAGGCCAGAACCGGTCGCGCCGGTCGAACCTTGAACGCCAGAGGCACCGCTCGAGCCTCGCGCGCCAGTTGGACCTGGAGGACCGGACGGACCCGGTGAGCCCTCGGGTCCGACGAGACCGACGAGGCCGTTCCCCGACGGTGGCCCGGGCACGAACACGGTGGACGGGACCGTGATCGCATTCGCTTGCGTGTCGCTGATCGGAGTGATCGTCGTGCCCTGGAGCACGACCCCGCCCTTCGCGACACCCGAATCGACCGGACGCGTCTGCGTGAGGGAGCCCACGACAACGCCGGTCGCCGCGACGAGCTCGGTCCGCTCACCGATCTGCGTCGCGCCGCCAGTCGGGGTCACGATGCTGTTGAACTGTCCCGGATCCGAACCAGGGATGCTGACGATGACCCGGCCGTCGCGCGTCACGATCGTCGACAGCGGGATGAGCCGTGTCGCATCGCCATTGCGCGTACCGGCTGAGCGACCGAAGCCATCGACGACGATCGCGTTGCTCGTTTGATCGAAGTCGAAGGTGAGACGAGCGATCGCGATCGCCTTCGGTGCCGTCGGTCCGGACTTGTCCACCACCGTCGTGGTGTTGCCGGCGGACAAGGCGACTGTCTGACCTGCGGCAACCACGGTGACCACACCCTCGGTCACCGCGATATCGGTGACGCTGTTGTGGACCGCGACCTGGAACGCGGTACCGTGCACGGTCGCGCTCGAACCCGGCGTGAGCACCTCGTAGTGCGCCGCTGCCGGCAGCGCGTGATCGATGACGTGCCAGGTCTTGCCTTCACCCTGCCGCATCACGACGCTCACGTTCGCGCGATCCGGCGTCGTGAGGGAGACGATCTCCAGCTCGGTGCTCGGATCGAGCACCACGACCGAGTGATCGAAGAACGAGAGGGCGGCGTGCGTGCCCGCGAGGGTCCGGATGCTGTCGCCGGCCGCGATGAATGCGCCGTTCGTCACGGCACCATATGCGCCGCCCGCCCGACGGACCTGCGCGTTCCCATCGAAGATCGTGAGCTGCCCGCGGGTCTCGACCGCGCCGCTGCGCTGCGAGATGAGGCCGAGTCCGGTGATGAAGAAGAGCATCGCCATGAGAAGGGCTCCGACGGCGACGCGGCGGCGCGTCATCGCCGGGAGCAGGATGAAGGCGCCCCGGGTCTTCTTCGCCTTCTTTGGTGCTGGCGCGACGACCGGCATGGGACGCGGTCGTGCGGGAGCTGCGACGACCGCGACCACTGGTGCCGTGAAGCGACCCGCCGCCCGGCGGATCGCATCGAGAAGCTGACGTGGCGGCGCGTCCTTGAGGATGACGCTGGTCGCTCCGTTGTGGAGCGCGGCATCGCGGATGCCGGGGTCGAGCGTGAGGAAGACGATGCGGGTGTCGGGGAGCTCGGCATGTAGGAGCTTCGAAACCTCGAGGCCCGTCATCTTGGGCATCGAGTTGTCGAGCACGATCAGATCAGGGCGCAGCTCACGCGCTTTCGACATCGCCTGAAGTCCGTCTGCGGCCTCGCCGACGACCTCGAAGTCGGGCTCCGTTTCGAGCATGGCGCGGACGCCCTCGCGTACGGCGAGGTGATCGTCGGCGACCAGGATGCGCGTGGCCACGTCTGCGGGTGCTCCCTTATGCGACCGTCCGGGCGGGGACGGGTACCGCGTTCCGACGGGCTCGTCAGCCCGCCTTCACGGCACCGCTACTGTCGAGAAATGGCCCAAAACGGGCATCAGTCTGCAGGTGGACCTTGGTATGATTTGCTTGTCGACGGGGCTGCTATATGTCTCTTAACGAGACAAACGCCGTATTTACGACTCCTGCGGAGTCAAGCCCCGTTTGTGCGCGTACAGCGCGACCTGCGTGCGGTCGGTCAGCTCGAGCTTGCCAAAGATGTTCGAGACGTGCGTCTTCACGGTGCGCTCGCTGATGCCGAGCTCGCCGCCGATCTCCTTGTTCGACCGCCCTTGCGCGATGAGCTGGAGAACTTCGCGCTCGCGGGCCGTGAGGTCGTGATACCCCTCGTCACCTTCGCCGCTCGCGATGCCACCCGTCCCGCTCGCGGGCGCGTTCCGAAGCCGGCCGAACTCGTCGAGCACGCGTGTCGCGATCGACGGGTAGATCAGTGAGAAGCCATCGGCCACCGTTCGGATCGCGTTCGCGAGCTGCGCGGCCGTCACTTCCTTGAGAAGGTATCCGGACGCACCCGCGCGGATCGAGGTGAACACAAGCTCGTCCTGGTCGTGGTTCGTGAGGATGATGACCCGGGCCGACGGCACAGAATTGCGGACCCGGCGCGTCGCGGTAACGCCGTCCCAGTCGCCCATCTTGATGTCCATGAGGATGATGTCCGGGAGCAGCTCCTGCGCGAGCGCGAGCGCCTGATGTCCGTCACTCGCCTCGGCGACAACGACGAGATCGCTTTCCATCTCGAGGATCGAATGCAGGCCGCTGCGCACGACCGCGTGGTCGTCAGCGATGAGGATCCGGATCTGGCGGCCCTCGGTCATCGGCCGAACAGCTTGGCGAGGATCCCGCGCTGCGCCGGTGGCACCGGCGCCGGATCGGCCTTGGACGGGACGATGACACCCGACGGCTCGTACGGGATGGTCGCGATGACCGTCGTCCCGGTGCCGGGAGCGCCCCGCAGCTCGAGCGTGCCACCCACGGCCTCGGCGCGTTCGCGCATGCCGACAAGGCCGAAGTGCCCATTCGACTCCGCTGTCTCGGTGACGTGCGCGGCGTCGAATCCGGCGCCGTCATCGGCGATCATGACGACGACCGACGACGTGCCGTAGTTGAGCGTCACAGTCGCGCTCTTGGCGTTCGCGTGCTGGGCGACGTTGCGCAGCGCTTCGCCGCAGATCCGAATGACGGCCCGTTGCACGTCCGCAGCGAGGTCGCGCTCGCTGCCGAGCTCCTGCATGTCGACCGGAAGCCCGCTTTGGCGACGCAGATCGTCGATGAGCCGCGCCACCGTCGTCGGAAGACCGAGACCACCGGACGTGCTCTGGCGTAGCGCGCCCATGTACTGACGGACGTCGGCCAGCGTCGCGCGCGCGTCGCGCGTCGCCTTGGCGAGCTGCTGTCCGAGGACCTGGGGGTTCCGTTCGAACGCGCGTTGCGCGCCCTCGAGGCTGAGCACGACGCCGGTGAGCTCTTGCGCGAGGCCGTCGTGCAGCTCCTGGGCGATGCGCTTCCGCTCGCCGGCGGTGGCCTGCTCGCCTACGACATCGCTGCTCGGAGCATGGGCAAGCTCGAAGAGATATTCGGCCGCAGTTCCGGCGAAGTCCGCTTCGGCCTGCGCATATGGGGTTCCCCGTCCGAGGACGAGGGCCCCAATGACGGTCCCCTGCGCGCTCACGGGCGCGAGCACGTATTCGGTCGCCAGGCCCGCGGCCCACACCGGACCCCCGGCAGCGCCCACCGGACACTGCACGTGGACGGAGCGCTCACCGGCCAGGACGCGCGCGAGCCCATCGTCGAACGAATCGGCCGGGATGACGCTCGCAGCAGCAGCGTCGTAGCCGCGGGACGCGCGTCGGTGTGCCGCTCCCTGGTCGTCACGGATCCACAGGCCAACGACGTCGTGATGCATGACATCCGCAAGCATCGCGACGGCGATCTCGAGCTCTTCTTGCGGCTCCGCGCCGAGCGTCCCGAGACGCGAGAGCTCGTAGAGCGCGATCGCCTGTTTGCGATCCTCTTCCGCGCGGCTCACCGCATCGACGAACGACAGCGTGGCGGCGATGTCGGCGCCGATCGCGGTGAGCGCGTCGAGATCCGTCGTGTCGAAGCGCTCGGCGGCGCCGCGCTGCTTGACGTTGACGACGCCGATGGTGTGGTCGCCGTTCCGAAGTGGCGCGATCATCGCATCCGTGATCGACGGATCGTTGCCGTGGAACGGATGATCGCCGTTCACCGGGCCGTGGAGGAGCATCGCCTGCCCGGACCGGGCCACGAATCCGGAGATCCCTTCGCCGACCCGCTTTCGCTCGAGACGGCCGGCATCCGAGAGGCCGACGGCGCTCCGTACGGAGAGCATGTCGTCTTCAAGAAGCATGATCGACACGCCATCGGCAGCGAAGACGCGCGCCAGACCAGTGGTCGCGTTCGCAAGGAGCGTGTCCGGATCACGTTCCGCGCGGACGATCTCCTGCAGCTCGCTCGATGCCTTCGTGCGCGCCTCGAGCTCGGCGGCCGCGCGCTGGATGCGCCAGAACGTGTTCTCTTCGACGAGCTCGAGGGCCACGAGGCCCGCGAGCCTCGCGAGGTTCACCGCATCGGTGTCACTGAAGGGCTCGCTCACGCGAAGCGCAGCGAGCACGCCGATCCGGTGATCCCGCCACGCGACCGGCAGCGCGCGCATCGCGATGGCGACGCGACCGTCAGCGAGAGGAACGTCGACGGTACCGACAGCCGCCATCCCATCGAACGCGCCCGCGAGCAACGCTGTCGCGGACGGGCCATTCCACGCGGCAGGCCCGCCCACGTTGTGCGCCGCGTACGTGACGAATGGGTCTCCGTGCGGCCTCAGAACCACGGCAAGCGCGTCGGCGTGCGCGAGCTCAGCGAGCATCGCGATCCGCGTTGGCCAGAATTCGCCCTCGCGCTCCACGGTCATCCTTGTCATTGAGCCTGATTCGCGCGGATCCGGCCACCCGCAAGGGGGGGTGTTCAGCAGGACTCAGCAAGATTCCCCTGGCGGGTGCCCCCGTGCGGGTGGTCGCGATAATCCTCACATCAATCGTCCGAAGGTTCTGATCGTGACGCCGCACCCCGTGATCGGCTCCGGCATCGAGACCGTGCTCCGGCTCGAGGATCTCTATGACGTGCGGCGGAGCGGCACGATCGCCGACGCGCTGGCGCAGGTGGCCGACTGGCCCGCGGACGCGGCCCTCGTCGACGGCATGCTCGCCGAGGGCGGGCTGGAGCTCGGGGTGCCCTGTTATGTGCTCTCCGGCGATGCGGAAAGCGGCGAACGCCTCGCGGCGCAGGTCCCGAGCGCGCGCGGCTGGCTCCCCAAGGATGCGCCACCATCCCGGCTCGTCGCGGCGATCGATGACTCGCTGGGCATCGTCCGGGTCGGAACGAGCGTGCGCAGCACGCTCGGCGCGATCGTAGCCGTCGTGATCGTGCTCGTGTTCATCGCGGCACTCGGTCTGTTCGTCTGGCGCTTCTTCCTGAGCTGAGGCGAGTCTAGCGACCGAAGAGCTTCGAGATGAGGCCGCTCTTCTCCGCCGGAACCTCGACATCCTCGACGACCGGTGCGGTCTCACGCATCGTGCGGAGCGGATCCTCGGCGAACTGATATGGCAGGCGCGCGGTCACCACCGCGCCGCGGCCAGGCTGGCTCATGACCGTGAGCGTGCCACCGATGCTCTCAGCGCGCTCGCGCATGCCGGCCACGCCGAAATGGCCACCCTCCGTCGCTCCGGCGAGCGTCATATCGGTGTCGAAGCCCACCCCGTCATCCTCGATGACGATCACGATCTCCGTCGGGCCGTAGTTGAGACGGAGCTTCGCGGCGCTCGCGTGTGCGTGCTGTGCGACGTTGCGAAGTGACTCGCCGACGATGCGCATCACTGCGCGCTCGATCGGCGGCTCGAGCTCGCGTTCGGCACCGATCTCCTCCATCTCGACCCGCAGACCCGTCTGCCGCCGGACGTCGTCGACCAGACGGGCGACCGTCGACGGGAGATTGATCTCGCCGCCCTCTTTCGCGCGGAGCGCGGACATGTACTGGCGTACCTCGGCGAGCGTGGCCCGGGCCTCGCGGCTGGCTTTCGCAAGGCTCGCGGCGAGCGCCGCCGGGTCGCGGTCGATCGCCCGCTGGCAGGCCTCGAGCGTCAGCACGACACCGGTGAGCTCCTGGGCGATGCCGTCGTGGATCTCTTGGGCGATCTTGACGCGCTCGTCGGCAGCGATCGTGGCCTGGATATCCACCGCGGACGTCTTTTGCATCTGGCCGGAGAGGTATTCGCCGAGGACGGTCGAGAAGTCGATCTCCGCCTGGACGAAGGCGCCCTTCAGGCGACCGAGCACGAGCGCGCCGAGATGGTTGCCGTGGGATCCGATCGGCGCGACGACGAAGTCCGATCCACTCGCCGGTGCCCAGTCAGGGCGCCGCGGATCGCCGACCGCGTACCTGGCGACATCCACGGTCTGCTGCCGGAGCGCATTCGTCATCGCCGGGCCGACACCGACGAGGGGGATCGTCCCCGGGCGTGGATCGGGATAGCCGCGGCCTGCGCGGAATCGAAGACCGCCGTTCGTCTCGAGCGCCCACACGCCGACGATATCCACCGCGAGCATGTTGCCGATCATCGCCGCGGCGGTCTCGAGGTCCTCCTGCGGATCGTTCCCCATCGTCGCGAGGCGCGACAGCTCGTACAGGACCAGCGCCTGCTTGCGATCCTCCTCGGTGCGCCGCATCGCCTCGGCGGCGACGAACGATGCCGCGATGTCGCGGGCGACCGCCTGCAGTGCGTCCACGGACGACTGGTCGAAGCGATCCTTCGAGGTCGCCGAGTGCTTGATGTTGACGACACCGATCGTCCGGTCGTCCGCACGCATCGGGGCGACGATCGATTCGCCGATCGTGGGATCGTTGCCGCTGAAGCGCTGGTCGCGGACCTGTCCAGTGAGGAGCAGTGGCTGGCCCGTCTGCGCGACGTAGCCCGAGATGCCCTCGCCGATCTTCTTCTTGTCCTTCTTCGCGGCATCGGTCAGTCCGAGCGAGGACCGGACCGAGAGCAGTCCCGCGTCGTCGGCGAGCATGATCGACACGCCATCGGCACCGAACAGCTCGGCGAGCTGTGCGGTGGCTTGCTCAAGCATCTTGTCGGGATCCTGGGTCGCGCGCGCGAGCTCGGCGATCCGCGCTTGACCGCGCAGGCGCTCCTCGCGCTCCGCCTGCTGCGTCTGGGAGCGTCGTTGCGCCGTCGCCTCGGCGAGCTCCAGGCCGACGAGGTCAGCGAGCCGCTCGACCTCGGCGCCGTCACGCTCGTCGAAGGTGCCCGTGGTGCGGAGCGCGGCGAGCGCTCCCACGAGCTGTTCCTTCCACACGATCGGCGCGACGAAGAGGACCGAGGCCGCGCGACCATCGGCGAGCGGCAGTACGACACCGGCCTGCGCGGCGCGCCGGGTATCGACTGCGTTCCGCAGGAGCGGACCGGCGACAGCTCCATTCCACCCGAGATCGGACGGCAGGTTGTCACCGACGTAGGTGACGAAGCCCTCGCCACGCACCTCGAGGACGACTGCGATCGCGTCCGCCCGCGCGAGCTTGCCCACGAAGGCCATCCGGGACGACCAGAAGTCGGCATCGAGCCGAACGCTCATGGCCTATCCCTCGCCGGGCCCCGACCTAGGCGATCGACGACGCTTCGGCATCGATCCGCAGCTCGAGCACGTAGCCGGTCGTCGAGACGACCCGGAGCCGCGGATACTCGAGACGGGTCACGGCAGTGGCGAATTCGTCGACCGTCATCGGATTCCGAAGGCCGATCGCGAGCGTCGCGACGCCATTGCGGAAGTCGCGTGCGTACACCGTGCGGACCGCGGGCATTCCCTGCAGTCGGCGCTCGAGCTCGACAAGCCGCGGGAACGACGAGATCGGCGACAGCACGACCTGCACTTCCCCGATCGGCTCCGAGGGGGTGACCCACGTTTCGCCCGACGGCTCCGGCACCGCATGCGGCGCCTGCACCTGCGGCACGGCCGCGACCGGAGGCGGCGCCGGCCGCGCTGGCGCTGGAGTCGGCGTCTGCGCGACGCGCGCAACGTCGACGTCCTCGACGACCGGCGGAACCGCCTGTCGCCGCTCAACGATCGGACGAGCCGAGGAATGGGGCTGCGGCTCAGGGGCGGGCGGGTTGTATCCGGACGGAGGCGGCGTATAGGTCTCCGCAGGCGCCGGTGCACGACGCTCATACACCTGCGGCCCAGAAGCGGTCGTGGGCGCAGACGAAGTCGCGCGGATCTCGTCGACGAGCTCCTTGAATACGCCACGCAACGCCTCGGTTGCCGCGGTCCGCATCTCCGACATCTGGAACACGGCCGCGCCTGCTGATGGGGACGCTGCATGAGAGGGCGCGCCCGCCTGCGCCCCGTCGATCGCACGGCGGAGCGCATCGCGCTCGATACGTGTCGCCTCGAGCTCTTCGACCGGCGGCGTGCGGAGCGCGCGCGCCTCTTGCGTGATCGCCTCGGCTGTGACCTTGGCGCGCTCGCGGATCTGGTTTGCCGCGCGGAGCGCTGCGGAGAGCGAGTCCTGGACCTGCGTGTCGAAGTCCTCGTAGACGGCGATCCGCTTGCGGGCGGCCTCAAGCAGCCCCTCGAGCTCGGCGACACGGAGCGACAGCTGTCGCACTTGCGTCGCAAGCGAGCCGATCATGTCATCGGCGGCGAGCGGTGTGGCGTCGTTCGGCCGACCAGCCTCAGCCAACGGTGCACCCTTCTACGTCTCGCGCGCCCGCCCGTCCGGAAGCAGGGACGCGCGATGAGCGTGTGGCCCGACGTCGCGGTACGCGACCGTTCGTAGAAGCAAGCGTACACAAGACGCCTAGGAAAAAGAAGGTCGACCCAGCCTCAACGCGCCTTTTCAGTCGGACGGACCGACCAGCGAGCCGAGCGATCCGGCCGAGTTGAGCCGTACGAAGATGTCGACGACGGCGGGGTCGAAGGCCTTCCCGCGCGCGGCGATGAGCAGACCGAGCGCCTCGGTAGGGCGGAGTGCGGCGCGGTACGGGCGCTCGCTGGTCATCGCGACGAACGCGTCGGCAACGCTCAGGATGCGGGCGCCGAGCGGGATCTGCTCCTCGGCCAGGTGGTCCGGGTACCCGGTCCCGTCCCACCGTTCGTGGTGCGCGCGGATGATCCGCGGCGCGTCGCCCAGGAACGCGAGGGCACCGATGATCGCTTCGCCGAGCGCGGGGTGCCGTCGCACGAGCTCGCGCTGGTCATCGATGAGCTCGCCCGGCGTCTCGAGGACCCGGCGGTCGATACCGAGCTCGCCGACGTCGCGGAGCAGGGCGGCGACGTAGATGTCATCGCGCTCCGAGGCCCTGACCTCCAGCTCCTCCGCGAGCGCGGCGGCCAGACCGGCGACGCGCTCCCCCGATCCGGCGAGCACCGGCTGGTTCCCCTCCACCGCGAGCCGGAACGCGTCGACGATGCGGGCGCGCGAATCCTTGTCCTCGCCTCGCGCACCACCGCTGGTGTGTGCCGCGACCGCGGCCAGCCGCCGGTGCGGCGTACGCGCTCGCGAGCAGCGTCGCGGCCTGGTCACACAGCTCAACGAGCAGCTGGAGGTTCGCGGAGGAAAGTCCTTCGCGTTGCGGCTCGTGCACGAAGAGGTACGTGCCCTGGCCCCGCACCGGCAACAGGGCCGTGGCGCCAACACGGAGGAACGGCGGGAGGTCGATGCGCCGCTCACGCGCGCCATCGCTCACGACGACCGCCACTCCGCGGCGGCGCGCCTCCTCCACGAGCGCGATGGTCCCCTGCTCGACGTCGAGGGCCGCCATACCGATCGCGTACACCGCGCGACAGCGGCCGTCCGGAAGGTCGTGCAGGACCGCGACGTCGTGGGCGACGACGATGTCACGAGCGCTCCGCGCGAGCCACGTCGCGACCTGCATCTCGGCCCGCTCAGCGCTGTGCGCCTCCAGCACGCCCGCGAGCGCAAGACGCTGCGCCTCGATCGCATGGCTGCCGCGGATCCGAACGGCGGTGGTCGCCACCTGCTCCGCCACGCGGCCGAGCTCCGCGCGCCGCTCGGCAGTCAGGCGGCGGCGCTTCGACGACGCGAATATCGCGAAGCCGACGAGCCGCCGCGCGTCCAGCAGCGGAAGGAGGAACGGGTAGCCCTGGCGCAGAACGTCGGGGAGGCTGATCGATGCCGGGAAGGACGAGCCGCTCACGAACACACCCGCGGATCCGCCGAGCCCGCGCAGCACTTCCACCGCTTCACCCGTTACCCGGAAACGGGCCCGCTGCTCGGGATCGATGCCCTCGGCCTCGATCGCGTTCAGGACACCGATGCCGCGGTCGTCGAACACGAGCACCGCGGCCGAGTCGGCGGGCAGATCGAGCGCGCGCTCGCCGTACGCGAACAGGATCCGCGCGAGCTCGCCATGCGACGACGCGGCGGTGATCGTCGCGACCGACGCGTACGCGGACTCGGTACGGCGCTGGAACCGGCGGAACTGCGTGCCGGTCGCGCCGGCGAGCGCCGCCGCCGCGAAGTAGAGCGCGCCCCACAGGGCTCCGCCCACGATGTCGATCAGGCCGGCGCCCGGCCGCAGGATCGCGATCTCGACGACGATCGCAGTCCCCATCGCCGCGAGGTAGAGGAGGTGGGTCTGGCGGAGCGTCACCGCCGCGAAGGCGATGGGCCAGATCAACGCGACGGGCGCGAACGGCTGGTATCGCGCGAGGAGCGCCACCCCGAGCGCGAACGCGAAGAACTCGGCGACCGTCCCGGCCGTCGCGGCGATCTGACGCCGGGCACGCCGCGACGCGAGCTCCTCGATCCCGGCGGCCACCGCGAGCGCGACACCGACGGCGAGCGCGCGCGCCGGGATCTCCGGGCCTGCCGACCCGGTCTGGTCGACGATGCCAACGAACGCGAGGATGGCGATGGCGAGAACGACGCGGACCCGGAGGTGAAGGGAGGCGAAAGCCCGTTCGGCCTCGGTCATCCGTATCGCTCCGGGCAGGTCCTGCCGGCTGGTCCGCTACCTACCATCGCCCTCCAGTGTCAGCCCGCCGGCCTATTAAAGGAGTGACCCGTTCACGACCGCGCCGCACCGGCGGACCGACGTCACCCTAGAATCCAACGCGATGGCCATTCGAGTGCTTCTTGTAGACGACCACGAGCTCGTTCGCCAAGGGATCGCCGCGATGCTCGCGAAGGCCGATGACCTCCAGATCGTCGGCGAAGCGCGTACCGGGCGGGAGGCCGTCGAGTACGCCCGTCGCGAGCTACCCGACGTGATCCTGATGGACGTCCGGATGCCGGACATGGATGGACTGGAAGCGACCAAGAAGATCAAGGAAGAGCGTCCCCGGACGGCCGTGGTGATGCTGACCATGCACGAGAACCCCGCCTACCTCCGCGAGGCGGTGCGGGCGGGCGCCGCCGGCTACCTCCTGAAGGACGTGTCGCGCGAGGAGCTCGTGGACGCCATCCGGCAGGTCGCGACCGGCGGCGCATTCATCGAGTCGCAGATGCTGAAGGGCATGCTGAGCGAGATGAAGCCGCAGGGCCCGGTGCCCGCGGCGGCCCGCAATCTGACCAAGCGCGAGCGCGAGATCCTCTCGCTGGTCGCCGAGGGCATGAGCAACCGGGAGATCGCCGAGCGGCTGGTGCTCTCACCCGAGACCGTGAAGAGCCACGTCGCCGCGATCCTCGAGAAGCTCGGCGTCTCCGACCGCACGCAGGCCGCGATCTACGCGGTCCGCAACGGGCTCGTCGAAGGAATGGCCGCCGGCTAGGTCGCGCGCATTCGGCGCGTTAATACAGCGTCTGGGACTCCTCCGCTTCATTACTCCGTCACAATGACCGCGGTCGATGTCCGAACAGGATCTGCTCCGCGGGCTCGAGCGCGCTACGTGGCGCGTGGGTGCGACCACGAACGATGGCGACCTGTTCGCCCTGATCCTCGAGGCCGCGGCTGACGTCGGGTACGACTCAGCGTCGCTCATGGTCTACGACCGTGAGAGCGATGCGCTCGTCGTGCGGGCGGCGAAGGGCGAGGACATCGTGGGGACCAAGGTGCCGGCCGGTCCGGCGATCTCGTGGCAGGCGATGGAGCGGCGCGCCGCGGTCGTCGTGAAGGGCCCGGCCGGTCCGGACCTACCGCACAGCTACACAAAAGATGTTCCGTACGCGATCTGCCTGCCGCTCCTCGCGGGCGCGAAGGCGCTCGGCGTACTCAATGTGAATCGCTCGACCGAGCCCTCCGAGTCGCAGGTCGCGTACCTGCGGATCCTTGCGTACCAGACGGCGGTCGCGCTCGAACGTGACGCGTTGTACGGCGACCTCCAGTCGTTCGCCGGGCAGGCCCTCTCGCAAGAGGTGGAGTCGCGGCGGCATATCGCGCGCGAGCTGCACGACGGCCTCGCGCCGATCCTCGTCTCCGCCTACGGGATCCTGCAGAACCCGGGCATGACCGACGTGGACCTCAAGCGCGCGACTGATTACTTGCGCAAAGCGATCCAGGAAACGCGCGCGATCATCGGCAGCGTCCGGCCGGCGACGCTCGAGGATCTCGGGCTCGCGGGCGCGATCTCATCCGCGGCGACCGAGATCGCGGCCGAGATCGGCTGGGAGATCGAGGAGGAGATCGGTGAGGTCGGCCCCTTCCGCCCGGACGCCGAGGCTGCGCTCTACCGAACGTCGGTCGAGGCGCTGCTCAACGCCAAGCGTCACGCCGGCGCGCGCAAGGTGACCGTCCGGCTCCAGCAAGACGAGGCCTACGTCGAGGTCGTCGTTGCCGACGATGGGCAGGGATTCGCGAGCGAGCAGTGGGGCGAGGCGGCGGCGAAGCCCGGGCACTTCGGGCTTCTCGGGATGCGCGAGCGGATCGGACTGCTCGGTGGCGTGTGCAAGATCGCGAGCAAGCCCGGGGGCGGCACCACGGTGCGGATCACCGTCCCGAGAGACCGGATCAGCTAGGGCGCGGCACGCTCCGCTTCGTCGGCGAGCATCACGGGAATGCCGTCGCGGATCGGGTAGCGGCGACCGCAGGACGAGCAGACGAGGTGCGTCCCTTCGTCCTTCACGGGCGCGTGATCGACCGGGCAGGCCAGGATCGCGAGGAGCTCCGGGGCGATCGGCACCAATGAATCATGGCACTTGACGACGGTGTCAATATCTGATTGCCATGCGAAGGGACGACTCGGAGCCCACCCAGGACCGCGCCGCGCTCACGACCCGGCTCGTCGTCGAGCCGGGTCGGCCGGTCGCCGCGTCCGTGCTGCCGCAGAGCGATCCCGAGCGCGCGGCGGCGCACGCGACAGACGCGGGCATTCCACCGCTGCTGCTCGCGCGCTACGGGGCGACCGTCCGCCAGACGCACCGGCGCGCGAACGTCGTGGTCCTGGACGTCCCGGCCGACCGGCAGGGCGGGCTCGCCGATGCGCTCAACGCCATCGGGCTCGCCGCGCGGCCACCGCTGCCGGTGCAGCCGCTGCTCAACGACAGCGTTCCGCTCCTTCACGTCCCGCCGCTCTGGTCCGACGGTCTGTCCGGCGCGGGTGTGCGGATCGCGATCGTCGACACCGGCATCGAGGCGCACCCGGATCTCGGTGACCGGGTCGCCGCGCGGCGGGACTTCAGCGGCGCGGGCGAGATCGACGACGTCGGCCACGGCACGCACGTCGCGGGCATCGCAGCGGGCGCGGGCGCGGTGTACCGCGGCGTGGCGCCCGGCGCGACGCTCATCGACGCGAAGGCCCTCTCGATCCGCGGCGGCACCGAGGACGCGGTGCTCGCGGCGATGTCGTGGTCCAGCGCGCAGGGGATCGCGGTGCTGAACCTGTCGCTCGGCGGCCCGGGCTCCCCCACGTCGCCGCTGTCGCGCGAGGTCGATGCGCTCGCCGCCGCGGGCATCCTCGTGTGCGTCGCGGCCGGGAACACCGGCCCGGCCGCGGGCACGATCAGCTCACCGGGCGACGCGCGGGGCGCGCTCACGGTCGGCGCGGCGGACAAGACCGGCGCGGTCGCGTTCTACAGCTCGCGCGGCCCGGTCCCCGGCGTCCGGTACCGCAAGCCCGAGGTCCTCGCGATCGGCGGCGGCGTGACCCGGGGCGCGGCCTGCGCGTACGGGACCGGCGTCGCGAGCGCGCGGGCCGCGGCGCTCACGAGCGATCCGTGCGTGGTGCCGCCGCGATACGTCCGAATGAGCGGGACCTCGATGGCGACGCCGCACGTCGCCGGTATCTGTGCTCTGCTGCTGGAGGCGCTCGGCGCAACAGGCACCCCCACATCGCGCGCCCGCCTCGTGCGCCGCGCGGTCATCGCCTCAGCTGCGGGTGGCCACGTCGATGCGGAACGGGCCCGCGCGTTGCTTGCGGCGGCCGGTCACCGTCAGCCCCGGTCGGCCTCCGCGTCGCCCTCACCGGCCACCATCGCGTCGTCACCACTCATGGCGAAGAGCGCAGCGAAGGCGAAGTAGTTCTGGAGCGATCGCCAGGCGAACCAGAGGATGACGCTTGGGAACACCAGCGCCCCGTTGGGAAGCCGCCGCCAGCCACGCCAAAGGAGCGTCAGCAGTGCCGCGACGACGATGATGCTCAACCCGCCGTACACGCCACGCGGGAAGAGCGGCAAGAGGCCGTCGATGGCGAAGCGGATGATGCCCACTCCATAGGGCTCGAGCGATCCCAGCATCGGCGCCGCGACTCCGCTGAGGAAGGTCTCCGGGGACATGACGAAGAACGGAATGTTGGGAAGGAGCGCCACGAGCGCCGCGATCGCGCCTCGCCGTAGCGCCTCGGATCGTCCCTCCCGTCTCCAGACCGCGACGATGTAGAAGGGCGCGAAGAACCACGCCGGCTGGCGCGTCGCGACGGCGAGCCCCATGGCGATCGATGACCACCAGCGCCGGCCGATGGCCAGGAACGCCCCGAACGTGAGCAGCGCCCAGAGCGGATCGACGCCGGCGAGGACGTTCTGGCGGGCGATGACCGCGTTACCGACGATCGCGGCGGTCACCAGGGGGCGCCAGGGCACCCGGACCGCTTTGATAAGGACGAGCGCGAGCAGGATGATCTCGAACAGGTACAGGAACCGGATGTCATTGAGGCCCAGGGCGATGAACGGTGCGGGGACCAGGAACGAGAGCGCCGGGTAGTTGTACGAGCGCAGTTCGGAGCCGTCCTCGAGGTGCGTCGCGAGCTGCGGGTCCAGGCCGAAGTGCCGCAGCGCGGCCGGAATGTCGAGGTCGCGGTACGGGTCGCCGCCGGCGACGAAGATCTCGGCGGCCTGGTGCACCACGACGACGCTGTCCACGTGATACCCCTTCCCGAAGATGAGCGCGAGGCCGACGAGCGCATACGCGGCGAGCGCGACACCGGTCGCGAGCGCGTCACGCAACGACCGGCGCATCGGGACCACGGCGAGGACGGGCAGCACCGCGATGACCACAAGCGCCCAGAGGTCATCGGGTGCCAGGCCCAACGAGGCGACGACGGAGTGTCGCTCGCTGATGAGCGCGACGCACGCGACGGCGAGCAGACCGAGCCCAATGCGCCGCAGCTCTTCATCGGGATCCGCGGAGACGCGGCCCAACAGCATCACCACCAGGAAGAACAGCGCGAGCACCGCTGCGATGGCGAGGGCGGCCGGGTAAAGGCCGGCTAAGGGATCCGGACCGAACAAGCGGAACGCCGGTGTCCAGCTCGCGAACGCGGCGACGGTGAGCGCACGGAGGCGGCGTGGGGCAGCGATGTACGCGGCCGCGCCGGCTATGACATAGAGGGCCAGGCCGAGGTCGTTCGTGCCTGCCGGCAGGGTGGCTTCCAGGTAGATCGCCGCGAACGCGACGAACGCGACGAGCGAAGCCAGCCGCACCTGGCGGCGCGGGACGGCAAGGAGGATGAGGCCGAGGTACAGCAGGAAGCCCCAGGCGAACACGATGTCGCCGCCCTCATCGATGGCGTGACGCACGGTGGCGGCGGAGACGATGCCGGTCGCGGTGAGCAGGAGCCCGGCGCGCGTGAGCGAGGCGCTGGTGCGGTCCTCGATCATGCCGGCCGCCGGTCGGGCCACAACGCGAGAACGAGGAGCAGGAAGATCACGACCGGGATGATCGCGCTGAAGCTCTCGCGGTGCCGCGCGACCGCGAGCGCATAGAGGAGCGGCG
>JBBQHN010000037.1:0-16353 GCA_038324015.1 Candidatus Limnocylindria bacterium
CCGACCACGATCACCTTGCGCGGCCCCACACGGTCGGCAAGCAGCCCGATCGGACCGTTCGAGAGGCCGAGGCTCAACGAATACGCGCTCACGGCGAAGCCTGACTGGGCGTAGCTCAATGCGAAGGTGTCGCGGATCAGCGGCAGCAGGGGGTTCAGGAGACTGTTGCTCACGTGATGCGCGAAGTGCGCCGAGGTGATCGTGCCGAGCATGAGGCGACCGCGGCGGGAGCGGAGCGATAGCTCTTCCTCGACCGGCTGATCTGCCGACAGCGGAATGGCGGCGGGCTCCCCGATGACGCTCATGGCTTCGTCCATCCCGGCGCCATGAGGATCGGACCGTCCGTTGTCGGGTAGTACACCTGCCACCCGTAGTAGCCGCGGTACGCGTTCGGGTCGGCCTTCATGACGTCCGCGTAGCCCGTGACCGCGGCAACGTACCGGGTGTCATGGTTGTAGGCGAGGATCGCCGCGGGCATGTTGCCCGGTGCGCCCGCGGCCTTGAGGTAGCGAGCCGCCGCGAGGATCGAATCGCGATAGCTGTTGACGTCGCCCTGGCCATACGCGGCCCAGGTCGACGGGATGAATTGCATCGGACCCTGCGCACCGGCCACGGAATCACCTCGGATCCGGCCCATGCGCGTCTCGATCAGGTTGATCGAGGCGAGGAAATACCAGCCCACGCCGTACTTCGCCTCGGCTTCTTTGTAGTAGCCCATCAGCTCTTCGATGGGTGGCGGCTGCACGATGTGCCAGTCGGGCAGGCTCTTCGGGATCGGGCCGGCGTGCATGAGGCGCAGCTGCTTCCCCGCCTCCATGCTGCCGGCGATGGCGGCCTGCGGCTCCGCCGGCAGGGCCGCGAGGACCGCGTCGGTCCAATCAGGGAAGTCCGCGAGCCGCGCGATCCCGAGCTGTTCCATGTGGCCGGCCCACGCGAGCTGGCCGGCCGACGCGTTTGGATCGCGGATGAACCCCTCGGCCATCACGAGCTGGGCGGCGAGGCCGGCAGGGTCGTTCGCCGGATCCGGCAACGCGTCCCACGGCGGCTTCGTCGGCACGGGTGTCGGCGATACTGTCGGCTGCGCGCTGGGCGACGGCGAAACGGTCGGCGAAGCGACGGCCACCGGTAGCACCGCTGTCGTCGCGGCGGTGCTACCTGAGCATCCGGCGAGCAAGAGGGCGAGCACGATCGCGCCCGCGCGACGGGGGTGTTGCATGACATCAAGTATCGCGGACCACGGCATCGAACCTGCATCTAGGGCGGCGCAATGAGCGGGACGCCTGATCGGATCGCGAAAGAGAAGAACCCCCTCAAGAAGGCCGGCTTGGTCCTTGGGCCGGGGTTCATCACCGGCGCCTCCGATGACGATCCGAGCGGCATCGGGACCTACGCCGTCGCGGGCGCGAGCCTCGGGCTGCAGACCCTGTGGATGGCGCTCCTCACCTTCCCGCTCATGGCGGCGGTCCAGAACACCTGTGCCCGGCTCGGCATGATCAGCGGCCAGGGACTCGCCGGTGTGCTACGGGATCACTATCCGCGCTGGATCCTCTACGGGTCGGTGACCCTGCTCTTCGTCGCCAACACCGTCAACGTCGGCGCCGATCTCGGCGCGATCGCCGACGCCGTCCATTCGATCAGTGGCGCGGAGGCAGTCTGGCTCGTCGTGCCCGTCGCGCTCGGCGTGCTGGCGCTCCAGATCTTCGGCAGCTACAAGCTCATCGCGAACGTCTTCAAGTGGCTGACGTTGGCGCTGCTGACCTACATCATCGACGCGCTCATCGTCCATCCCGATCTTGGCGAGACGCTCCGCGCGACCATCGTGCCGACGCTCAGCCTTGACCCGACGTATGTCACAACGGTCGTCGCCATCCTCGGAACCACCATCTCGCCGTATCTCTTCTTCTGGCAGTCGAGCGAGGAGGTCGAGGAAGAGATCGAGATGGGCCGCACGACCAAAAGGCAGCGCCGCGGTGCCACGACCGCCGAGCTCCGGTATTCCACGATCGACGTCAACGTGGGCATGGCGTTCTCGCAGGTCGTGATGTACTTCATCATCCTCGCGACCGCGATGACGCTCTTCAAGAACGGGAAGACGGACATCAAGAGCGCCGCCGACGCAGCCGAAGCATTGAAGCCGCTGCTTGGCGACTTCGCGGGCATCCTCTTCGCCGCGGGGATGATCGGCGCGGGACTGCTCGCCATACCGATCCTGTCCGGATCGGCCGCCTACGCGATCGCCGAGGCCTTCGGGTGGAACTACGGCCTGGACACGCACTGGTCGCGGGCAAAGCCGTTCTATGCGGTGATCGTGCTCGCAACGATCGCGGGGATGGCCATGAACTTCATTGGCATTAATCCGATCGACGCGCTTTTCTACACCGCACTGCTGAACGGGATCATTGCCCCACCGCTGTTGGTGATGGTGATGCTCGCGGCGCGCAATCCCAAGGTCATGGGAGACCAGACGATCGGGCCGGTGCTCACGGTGTTCGGCTGGGTCGCGACTGTCGGGATGTTCGTCGCGCTCGCAGGTCTCGCGTATACGACGCTGTTCGGTCGGGCCGGTGGCTGACCGCTAGCCCAGCTTCAGGCGGCTGCGAGTCCCGGTGCCGGCGACGCCGACAGGAGTCGCGCGACGGTATCGAGCAGGGCGCTGATCTCGAATGGCTTCTGCATGACCTGTTTCGCCCCGCGCAGCTGTAGGAGCCCGAAGTCAGCGGTCATCACGAGCACCGGTGCCAGGCTCAGTGCGCCCGTATGGACCTTCCGTAGGAACTCACGACCATCCACGATCGGCATCATGAGGTCGAGAAGGATCAGATCCGGATGGCTGGAGAGGTGATCCAGCCCGTCCTGCCCATCGACGGCGGTCTCGACGCGATACCCCTGGTCCCGAAGTACATCGGCGCAGAGTGCCCGAATGCTCGGGTCGTCCTCAACGACAAGGATGCGGCGGGCGAACGGCAGACCTTCGAGTACCCCGGGAGCCATAGAGGCAACGTACACCGCATCCGACGGGTGACCACCCCCTGCGCGCGGAGTCCGCAATGCGAACGCGTAACGGCTGGCGCGCACTGAGCCGCCCCCGGGAATCGAACCCGGAACCTGCGGTTTACAAAACCGCTGCTCTGCCAATTGAGCTAGGGCGGCGTACCCAAAAAGGCTATCGCGCGTCGGCTTCGGGGACCCCACGACCGTGGGGCGCTAGATGACCGGTCAGTTCTCGAAGACGTTGCTGCGCTTGATCTCGTAGCCGCTCTTCAGGCAGTCCGCCTCGGAGCGCAGCGTGTTCGCCTTGTAGGAGCGCGGCACGATCACGTAGTTGAACTGCCAGATCGGGCTGTACTTCTTCATGCCCGGAATGGAGTCGTAGATGTTGTACTGCCCCGCCACCCGGTCGGGCTCGCGGATCAGCCTGCCAGTCTTGTTGAGCGCCACCTTGTAGACGAGCTGGTACTCCTGCGCGACTTTGACCTTCTTCGGATCGATCTCGAGCTCACCTTGCTCGCTCGCGTACACGAGCTTGCCGTCCCACCAGATGCGCTCGATCTTGTACCGGTACGGGTTGTTGTAGTCGACCGCCTCGCGGTGCGCGATCTTCTTTAGCCGTGGCGAGACCTTGATCGGCTTCCCGTCGCGGAGCTGCCAAATGCCCTCTTCGTCACTGTCCTTAACGGCCATCGTTACGCCTCCCTGGTCTTTTTCGCCGACTTGCGTGCGACGGTCTTCTTCGCGACGGACTTCGCCGCGGTCTTTCGCGGCGTCTTCGACGCGACAACAACCTCGACCGGCGCGGCGCTGGCCTCCTCTTGGCCCGCGTCGTCCTGGCCATCGTCATCCGCTTCGTTGTCGTGCTGCGCGGTCAAGTCGCCGGTTGGCTCTTCCTCGAGGATCAGGTCGGACTCCAGATCCGGCGTCTGGGCGAGGTCGTCCGTCTCATCCGCTGTGTCGTCGGCTTCCGGACGTTGCGGGCGCGGGGTCTGCGTGCCGGGCGGAGCGACGTCACGCTTCCGCTGGCGCAGCACTTCGTACAAGACGACGGTGCCGGCAGCCGCCGCGTTGAGCGACGCGATCCGTCCCTCCATCGGGATACGCACGACCTGATCGCAGCCCTCGAGCACGAGGCGACGGATGCCTTCTCCCTCACCGCCGATCACGATCGCCGTCGGTCCGCGGTAGTCGACCTCGTCGTAGAGGAGATCGCCGGTCTCGTCGGTGCCGACGACCCAGAGACCCTTGTCCTTCAGGGTGTCGATCGCCTGCCGCAGGTTCGCGACCTCGGCAACGAGCAGGTGCTCGCTCGCGCCGGCGCTCGTCTTCGCGACAGCGGGCGTGAGCCCGACCGAGCGATGACGCGGTATGACGACTCCCTCGACGCCGGCACCCTCCGCAGACCGGAGGAGCACGCCGAAGTTCTGCGGGTCCTGGAGGGAGTCCACGAGCAGCACGAGCGGCGGCTCGTTCGTCGCGTCGAGGTGCAGGATCAGCTCATCGAGGTCCACGCCGGCGCGGCCCTCGAAGATGGCGACGACGCCCTGATGATTCTCGACCGGCGACAGGCGAGAGAGGTCCAGCTTGTCGAGATAGTTCACGAAGATCCGGCGCTCCTGGGCTTCGGTGATGAGGTCGTTCACCGGCCCGGTTCGGACGCTCCGATCCTGCGCGATGTAGAGCTTGCGGATCACGCGACCCGCGCGCATCGCCTCGAGCACCGCGTGCGGTCCGGCGATCGGCTCGCCCGCCTCGTGCGACGGTGCCGCGCCTCGAGCCGGACCGCTTGTCGCGCGACGGATCTGCTCGGCGTACTGCGGCCCGGTGCCGCGGAACGGGCGTGGGCCACCGCCACCGAAGGTGGAAGGCCCGCGGAACGGCGCGCCCGGCCGCCAGCCGCCGGTGGTCCGGTGCTGCTGCTGCTGCTGGCGGCGCTCGTAGGCGGCGAGCTCACGCGCCTGGAGCGCACTCTCCTCATCCATTGGCCGCGGCGCTGGACGCGGAACGAAGCCCTGCGGCCGTGCCGGTCCACGGAACGGCGGCATGGGTCGCGGTCCGCCCTGCGGAGGCGGTCCGCGGAAGGGCTGGGGCGCGCCGCCGCCACGGCCGCGCCGTCCGCGCCGGCGCGGGCGGCGGTTGTTCGGGTCCTCGGGTCCGCCGGCGGCGGTGCCGCCGTTCCCGCTGCTGCCGCTGTTCTGGGGCGCAGCGTTGTTCTGCGCCGACTCACTGCGCGGCGCGCTGTCACCGGCGTCCGCACCTTCGAATTCTTCGCTCATGACCCACTTCCTTTCGCGATGCGCTCCCAGCGCGTCCCATCCTTGGTGTCCTTGACCTTGATGCCTCGCGCTTCGAGCGCGAACCGGAGCTCGTCCGAACGCCTGAAGTCACCCGCCGCGCGAGCCGCAGCGCGGTCATCGAAGAGCCGCTTGTCCTCACCGCTCAGCGCATCGGTCGCCGTGGCGCTGTCCTGGAGGCCGAGCCCGAGGACCCGGTCCATGTCGAACAGGAGGCCGATGCCCCGGAGCCGGCTCGCGTCATCTGTCGAGTTCACGAGCTTCATTGCGGCCTCGCCCTGCGCGAGCCCACGCGGCGTGTTGAAGTCGTCAGCGATCGCTTCGGCGAAGGCCACGCGGATCGGATCATCGGCGGCCGCGTTGGCCGGAGTCCCACCCTGCTGGATCGCCGTGCGAAGCTGCGAGCGCCAGCTGTTCAGGCGCTTCTCCCCCTCGGCCAGCGATGACCAACTGAAGTCAAGACCCTTCCGGTAGCTGACCCCGAGCACGAGCATCCGAAACGCGAGCGGATCGTGGCCGCGCATCTCGATGTCCCGAACGAGGAAGACGTTGCCGATCGACTTGTGCATGCCTCCGCCATCGACCTTTAGGAAGTAGACGTGGTTCCAGTACCGCACGAACTGCTTCCCGGTCGCAGCCTCGGACTGCGCGATCTCGCACTCGTGATGCGGGAAGAGGTGATCCTCGCCGCCCGAATGGAGGTCGAATGTCTCACCGAGGTATTTCATGGACATTGCGGAGCATTCGATGTGCCACCCAGGGTTCCCGCGCATCCACGGAGAGTCCCATTGCTGCAGATCCCCCGGCTTCGCGGCGCGCCATAGCGCGAAGTCGAACGGATGCCGTTTGTTCGGATTGACCTCCACCCTCGCACCTGCCTGGCGTTCGTCGAGCGGCTCACCGTTGAGCCGCATTCCGTAGCCGGGGAACGTCGACGTGTCGAAGTAGACGCCGTCCGGAGCGACATATGCGTCACCCTTGGTGATGAGCCGTTCGATGAGTCCGATCATCTCGGGGATGTGATCGGTCGCCTTCGGCATGACGTGCGGATCCATGATGTTCAGCTTGTGCCGGTCGTCGAGGAAGATGCGGGTGTATTTCTCGGCGATCTCCAGCGGGGAAAGCTGCTCGCGTTTTGCGGCACTCTCCATGCGAGCGGCGCCCTCGTCATCCGCTTCGGTGATATGCCCGGCATCGGTGATGTTCATGACCTGTGTCACGTCGAGACCGAAGTACTCGAACGTCCGCCGGATGACATCGGCGACGACGTACCGGTAGAGGTTGCCGATGTGCTGTTCGGCATACACCGTCGGCCCGCAGTCGTATATCCCGACCCTGCCCGGAGTAAGGGGCACGAACGGTTCGACCGCGCGCGTTGCGCTGTTGAAGAGCTGGATCGTCAGGCGCGGGCCTCCCTGCTATCGGCGTTGGCCGGACTACGGCTCGTTGTGCTCGACGATCACCGTCGCCAACGCGGCGATGGCCTCGCCTGCGCCGACGATGCCGAGCCCGTCATTCGTCGTCGCTTTCACGCTCACCGCGTCGCGCTCGATCTGGAGCGCACGCGAGAGTCGGTCGCGCATGGCCGCGACGTGCGGCGCGAGCCGCGGTGCTTGCGCGATGACCGAGACGTCCACCGAGCCGATCCGGTATCCCGCCGACGCCACCAGCGCCACGACCCGTTCGAGGAGCCGGATGCTGTCTGCGCCAGCATGAGCTGGATCGTCGCTCGGGAAGTGCGTCCCGAGATCGCCTTGCGCCGTGGCACCGAGCAGCGCGTCCATGATCGCGTGGGTGAGGACGTCGCCATCGGAGTGTCCCGCGAGGCCCGTCGGATGATCGATCCGGACACCGCCGAGCACCAGCCGGCGGTCGGGCACGAGACGATGGATATCGTACCCAATCCCGGTCCTGGGCATCGTCATCGCGGCAGGGCCTGTGCGGTGATCGCGACGAGGCCTTTCTCGGCCAATTCGCGGGCATAGGCGACGTCCTCAGCCGACGTCAGCTTGAAGTTCCGGCGCTCGCCGGGCACCAGCCGGACGTCCACGTCGAGCGCGATCACGGCCGCCGCGTCATCGGTGAACGAACGCTCCCCTGCCGCCGCGCGCGCCCGCTCCAGAAGCGACCGCTGGAACGCCTGAGGAGTCTGCGCGGTCCAGAGGCCGCTCCGATCGACCTCCTCGACGGACCGGCCGGCCTCATCGGCGCGCCGGACGGTCTCCGCGACCGCCAGGCCGGGGACACCGGAACCAAATTCGGTGGCGACGGCCACGACCTTCGCGAACAGCGAGGGCGTCGCGAACGGGCGCGCGGCGTCATGGATGGCGACGATGTCATGGCCGGCGAGCGCATCGAGACCGGCCCAGCTCGACGACGTCCGCGTGATGCCCCCTGGGACGACGCGGGCGCGCGTCCCGATGATCGGCGCGAGAACAGCGACGCGTTCGGGTGGCGCGACGACGACGATCTGATCGAACGCGTGCGACGCCTCCGCCGCCGCGATCGACCAGAGCAGCACCGGGTGACCGCCGAGCTCGAGGCTTACCTTGTCGGTGCCGGCGCGGCTCGAGCTGCCGGCGGCGAGGATCGCGAGACCCGCTCTCATGCGCCGCTCAGTGGACGGATGCCCGAGGCCGCCGGGTGTCGGCGAGCTCGCCGCGCGGCTGGGCGAAGATCATGCGGCCACCAACGGTCTGCAACACCCGCATGACCGTGACCGGGACCTCGTTGCCGACCAACCGGCTGCCGTTCTCGACGACGATCATCGTGCCGTCCTCCAGATAGCCAACGCCTTGGCCGGCCTCCTTGCCCTCTTGGATGACCCGCACCTGGATCTCTTCGCCGGGTAGGACCACCGGCCTGACGGCCTTCGCGAGGTCGTTCACGTTGAGCACCGTGACCCCGTGCAGCTCGGCGACGCGGTTGAGGCCGTAGTCGTTGGTGACGATCGCGACCTGACGAGCGCGAGCGAGCGCCACGAGCTTGCCGTCGGCTCCATCGCCGACCGGGTCCTCGTCGTCGATGACGATGCTGACCGTCGACTCCTTCTGCATCTTGGCAAGCATCTCGAGACCGCGGCGGCCCCGCTCGCGTCGCGTTCCGTCGCCAGAGTCGGCGAAGTACTGGAGCTCCGCGAGGATGAATCGCGGCACGACGAGCGTGCCGCGCAGGAATCCGGCGCGGACGACATCCGCGATCCGTCCGTCGATGATCACCGAGGTGTCGAGGAGCATGCGTTCGCCTGTGCGTTCTCGGCGGCCACCCCGTATCTCACGCACCCATGCCTGAAGATCGGCGCGTTTGATCGTCCCGGCCGTCGCTCCGAGCATGCTGAGCACGATGGCGCCGACGAGCGGCGCGTACCGGCCTAGCTCACCGGGAAGGAACGAGAGCGGGAACGCAAGAAAGAGCCCGAGGATGAGACCGAATGCGGCGCCGAGCGTGCCGGCTGCGAGATCGCCCGCAGCGGTCGCCTGGATCCGCCGAACGATCCATCCCATGGGCCGGACGGTCGCATACGGTGCGCCGAGCCAACCGAGGATCGCGCACGCAACGGCCAGGAGAAGAACGACGAGGACTTGATTGCTGACCGGCGTGACCTGACTGACCTGGAGAAGCTCAGCGGCAAGGAAGAAGCCGATGAAGAAGCCGATGAGCGCTCCACCGAGTCTGAGAAAGACCACAGCTTTGTCCACTCCTTTCCAATGAGCTGCGGCGTGACAGAGGCCCGACCGATGAGGATGTGGCCGCCGGCCGACGTCTTGTGCCGCGTGATGTCCATCACCGGACGAGGATACGCCCGGTCACGAGCCTGAAATGCCCGATCGGGTGAGCGCGTCGCGCAGCGTCGGAACGCCGATCACCTCGAGCTTGGCCCCGTCTCGGTCGGCCGCGCTTGCCAGAGGCACGATCGCGCGCTCGAAACCGAGCCGCTCGGCCTCCTTCAGGCGTGCCGACAGGCGCTGCACCCGGCGGAGCTCGCCGCCCAGGCCGAGCTCGCCGAGGAAGACCGTCCGCGGGTCGGCCGGCGTGTCGCGCAGCGCCGATGCGACCGCCACCGCGACGCCGAGATCCGTCGCGGGCTCGCGGATCCGAAGCCCGCCAACGAGGTTCACGTACACGTCGTGCTGACCGCTCGGGAGTCCGGCGCGCTTGGTGAGCACCGCGAGGAGCAGCGCGATGCGCTGTGGGTCGACGCCGTTCACGGTGCGTCGCGGCAGGCCGAAGCTCGTCGGTGTCACGAGCGCCTGGATCTCGACGAGCAGCGGTCGCGTCCCCTCGATGGTCGGCACGATCACGCTGCCGGGCACACCGCGCGACCGCTCTTCGAGGAACACCTCAGACGGATTCATGACCTCCCGAAGTCCGTTCTCCCCCATTTCGAACACGCCTACCTCATCCGTCGAGCCGAAGCGATTCTTCGTGCCGCGCAGGACACGGAAGGCGTGGAAACGCTCGCCCTCGAGATAAAGGACCGCGTCGACGATGTGCTCGAGGACGCGCGGTCCGGCGACATTGCCTTCTTTCGTGACATGACCGACGAGGAAGATCGGCACGTCGTCACCTTTCGCGACCTCGAGGAGGCGCGCGGCGCACTCGCGCAGCTGCGACACACCGCCCGCCGCCGAGCCGATGACGTCCGAGTTCATCGTCTGGATCGAGTCGATCACGCAGAAGATCGGCTTGATCCGGCGGATGGCCTCGATGACCGAGCCGAGATCGGTCTCCGCGAGCACGAGGATGTTGCCGCCCTCGATGCCGAACCGCCTCGCGCGAAGCTTCACCTGCGCTGCGGACTCCTCGCCCGAGACATACAGCACCCTGCCGCGCTGGCTCAGGCTGCTCGACGCCTGCATGAGCAGTGAGCTCTTGCCGATCCCGGGATCGCCTCCGAGGAGCACGAGCGAGCCGCGGACGATGCCTCCGCCGAGCACGCGGTCGAACTCGCCAATGCCGGTCGGGATCCGCTCCTCGGCGTCGTTCGGCACTTCGTCGAGCGCGACGGGCTCTCGCGGCGCGCGTGCCGGACCGGAGCGGCCCTTGGCCGGCGCCACGACGCGTTCCTCGACGAGCGTGTTCCAGCCGCCGCACTGCGGGCAGCGGCCGATCCACTTCGGGAAGTCGTTGCCGCACTGCTGGCAGACGAACGCGGTCTTGGGGACGGCTGAGCGGACGGGCACTAGATAAGTATCGGAGGGGGCTGGCTAGGGTGCGACGGGCTCCGGCTTACGCGTCTCTTCGGGCACCGGATCGCTCTTCACGATCGCCAGCTTTCCCTCGGCGGCATCGATCCTCACCGTATCGCCGGGCTGGAAGGTGCCGAGCAGCAGCATCTCCGCGAGCGGGTCCGCGATCTCGTTCTGGATCGCGCGGCCGAGCGGACGGGCACCGAAGTTCGTGTCGTAGCCGACCGTGGCGATGTGGTCCTTCGCCTCGTCGGTGATGACGAGGGTCATCGCCTGCGACGCGAGCTGCTTGCGCACGCCCTCGAGCTCGATCTCCACGATCTTGCGGATCTCGGGCTTCGTGAGCGGCTGGAACACGACCGTCGCGTCGATCCGGTTGAGGAACTCCGGCCGGAAGAAGCGCTTCATCTCGTCGTTGACCCGTTCCTTCATCCGCTCGTACGCGGCCTGCGTCTCGGGGTCCTCGCCTTCGCCCTTCGAGCGGAAGCCGAGTGCGCCCTCGCTCTTCAGCATCTTCTGCGCGAGGTTGCTGGTCATGATGATGATCGTGTTCCGGAAGTCGACCGTCCGCCCCTTGGCGTCGGACAGGCGGCCTTCGTCGAAGATCTGCAGCAGGATGTTGAAGACCTCTGGATGCGCCTTCTCGATCTCATCAAGCAGGATCACGCAATAGCTCTTGCGGCGAACGGTCTCGGTGAGCTGGCCACCCTCTTCGTATCCGACGTAGCCGGGCGGCGATCCGACGAGGCGCGACACGTTGTGCCGCTCCATGTAGTCGGACATGTCGATCTTCACCATGTTGTCGGCGTTGCCGAACATGAACTCCGCGAGCTGGCGCGCGAGGTGGGTCTTACCGGTACCGGTCGGTCCGACGAAGAAGAAGGCGCCGATCGGCCGGCGCGGATCCTTCAACCCGGCGCGCGCGCGGCGGACGGCGCGGCTGATCGTCCTGATCGCCTCGTCCTGACCGATGACCTTCGCGTGGAGCGCCTCTTCCATCTTGAGAAGCTTCTGGGTCTCCTCCTCGGCGAGTCGGCGCACCGGGATGCCGGTCCACATCGAGACGACCTCGGCGATGTCCTCGTCGGTCACCTCGGGGCGCTTCTGCGACTGCGCGAGGATCCAGTCCGCCTTCGACTGCTGGAGCTTGTCCTGCTGGACGCGCTCGGCCTGACGCAATGTCGAGGCGAGCTCGTACTGCTGGGCCTCCATCGCCGCTTCCTTCTCGGTCCCGACGCGGTCGAGCTCCTTCTGAGCTTCCTTCAGCTCTGCAGGAAGGGTCGAGTAACGGAGGCGGACCCGGCTCGACGCCTCGTCCATGAGGTCGATCGCCTTGTCCGGGAGGAACCGGTCGGTGATGTAGCGGGCCGAGAGCTCGGCCGACGCCTTCACTGCGTCGTCGGTGATCGAGACCTTGTGGTGATCTTCGTAGCGTGAGCGGATGCCCATGAGGATCTGCTGGGTCTCCTCGATGGACGGCTCCTCGACCATGACCGGCTGGAACCGGCGCTCGAGGGCCGCGTCGCGCTCGATGTACGTGCGGAACTCGTCGAGGGTCGTCGCGCCGATGCACTGGAGCTCGCCGCGTGCGAGCGATGGCTTCAGGATGTTCGCCGCGTCCACAGCACCCTCGGCCGCGCCGGCACCGACGAGCGTGTGCAGCTCGTCGATGAATAGGACGACATCCTTCGCGTGGCGGAGCTCCTCGATGATCTTTTTGAGACGCTCCTCGAACTCGCCGCGGTACTTCGTGCCGGCGACGAGAGAGCCGATGTCGAGCGTGAGGACGCGCTTGCCCTGGAGCGTCTCCGGGACATCGCCCTTCACGATCCGGTGCGCGAGGCCCTCGGCGATGGCGGTCTTGCCGACGCCCGGCTCGCCGATGAGCGCCGGGTTGTTCTTGGTCCGGCGGGAGAGGATCTGGATGACCCGCTCGATCTCCTTCTCGCGCCCGATGACCGGGTCGAGCTGGCCGGCCTTGGCCATGGCCGTGAGATTCACGCCGAGCTGGTCGAGGGTCGGCGTCTTCGAGCTGCCGGACTTCGCCCCGGCGCCGGCGGTCTCCTGCGTCGCAGGGTGCTGCTGGCCCAGGGTCGCGATGACCTGGTGGCGGACCTTCTCAAGGGACACGCCGAGCGACTCGAGGACGCCGGAGGCGATCCCCTCGCCCTCGCGCACCAGACCGAGCAAGAGGTGCTCCGTGCCGACGTGGCTGTGGCCGAGCTTACGGGCCTCGTCGATCGCGAGCTCGATCACCTTCTTCGTGCGCGGCGAGAGCGTGATCTCGCTCGGGGAGGTCGTCGAGTCGCCGCGACCGATGATGAATTCGACGGCGGTGCGGACCTTGGAGAGCTCCACACCAAGGGAATCGAGGACCCGGGCGGCGACGCCCTCACCCTCGCGGACGAGCCCGAGCAGCAGGTGCTCGGTCCCGATGTAGTTGTGGTTGAACCGGATCGCCTCATCCTGGGCAAGTGCCAGCACACGCTTCGCACGGTCGTTAAAGCGGTCGAATGGTCCCATCAGGCGATCTCTGACACGTATACGGATGGATGAAGCATCTGGTTCCGATTATACGTTCGGACCCTGTGAATTCTGCCCGTCAGCTTGCCTGACGGAAAGAGAAAGTCGCCTGCGCTGCGGATCGATGCCCACGACCGTCATGGGCGGCATAATTCGCGCCAGCCCCAACGCTTTCGGGGATAGGAGGGACCTCCGTCAACTCGACGGCGCGCTGGCCAGAGCGCCTGGCACACGCAGCCACCCTGCTCCGCGCGGAGGGCACTGCGGTGATCTCCTCGCAGGGCGGCACCTGGACGACCCTCTTTTCGTATCGCATCGATGCCGGCCTCGACTGGTCGACGCTCATCGGGCCGGAGCGGCTCCGCCTGGCGCTCGCGAGCGAGACCGCCATGACCACGGCGATCCCAGCCGGTCGCTGGACCGACGAAGCCGCGTACGCCGTCATGGCTCCCATCGACCCCGACCCGGGGTCGGCAGCGTTCCTCTGCGCGCTCCGCCGCAGCGTGCCGTTCGATGCGATCGAGGTGGCGGGAGCGCACGCCGCGGCACGGCTCATGGCCGGCTCGATCGACGATGGCCGCCGCCTCGCGATCGCCGAACGGGCGGGGGCCGCGCGTCTGGCACAGCGCTCGGTCCGTCATGAGCTCGAGCGCGCCCATGACTCCGCAGCACTGTCTCGGGCCGCGGCGCTCATCGCGGCGAGCATTGACGCGAACGGCGCCTCGATCATGCTCGTCGACGGAGCGGAGCTGCATCTCCGTGCCTCGGTCGGCCTTCCACAGACCATGTTGGGCCACCGTCAGCGGATCGGCGAGGGCATCGCCGGCTTTGTCGCGCAGAGCGGCGAGCCGCTGGAGCTCAGCGGAACCGTGCATGACCCGCGCTTCGAAGGGACCGATCCGGATGCCGGCTCGGCACTGGTCATCCCCCTTCGGGTAGCCGACCGGGTGGTCGGGATCCTCAACGTGAAACGCTCCGCCTCCGGTGCCGCGTTCGACGAGCTCGAGCGCGCGCTCGTGAGCGACCTCGCGGACGAGCTCGCGCATGCGGTCGCCGTGGCGTCCGACTCGGCGACGGCCGCCGGGGCCGGGCCCGCGGCCACGCTGGCCCAGGTGGAGAAGCCGGCGCACGGACTCCGCATCCTCGCCGTCGAGGACCATCCGCTGATGCGGATCGGTATCCGCACGCTCTTGGAGCGCGAGGGCATCGTGCTCAGCACTCTCAGCGCGACGGCGACCGAGGCCGTCGAGCACGCCCGCCAGGGCGGAGCGGACGTGGCGCTCGTGGATCTGGGGCTACCGGATGCCGAGGGCGTCGATGTCATCGAGCGGCTCCATGAAGCCGCCCCACATCTGCCCATCGTGGCCTTCACCGCCGACGGGTCACCCGACCGGGTACGGGCCGCGATCCGAGCCGGCGCGATCGGGTACCTGCACAAGGGCACGCCATCCGAACGGATCATCGCCGCGCTCCACGCTGCGGCGGCCGGCCTGTCAGCCCTTGGGCCGGAGGAGGCTGCGGCCCTCGCCGAGCCCCATGACGCGGTGACCGTGGTGCAGAAGGCGGTCGCGCGCTCACTGCCGCCTGGCTTCGAGAACGCCCCGGAGCCGCCGCCGGGCCGGTCCGAACGGGTACCCGACCGGTCGCCGAAGGACGCACTCAGCGCTCGGGAGCTCGAGCTGCTCAAGTACCTGGCGGAGGGTTACACGAACAAGGAGATCGCCCGCGCCATGGTGCTGGCCGAGGACACGGTCAAGAAGGCCGTCCAGACGCTGATCGCGAAGCTGGGCGCGACCGACCGTACCCATGCCGTCGTGCTCGCGCTCCGGTCGGATCTCATCGCGTAGCGCGGGTCCAAGCAGGTCTCCCGGAGGCCCCGACCGGGTATCCGAGAAAGACCTGATCGGGGCTTCAGTGCGCTCGTCCCGGGCGACACAGTTCCCTCTCACACCGGTCGGTCGAACGGCCACCGGAAGGGCAAGAGAGGGGGACCAGCGTGGAGACCGGGCAGCTCTGGGCGCGCTGCCGCGAGGGCGACAGCGCTTCGCGTTGCAAGCTGATCGAGCAGTACGCGCCGCTCGCGACGGCTGTCGCGCGCCGCATGCGGGTTCCGACGAGCGCACTGACCGGGCGGGATGACATCGAGTCCGCGGCGCTGATCGGGCTCATCAACGCGGTCGACCGCTACGACCCCGAGCGCGGCGTGCCCTTCGAGGGCTACGCCGGACTGCGGATCCGTGGAGCCGTCCTCGATGAGCTGCGCCGGCTCGACGACCATACCCGCGACGAGCGCCGCCGGGCGCGCATCGTCCCGGAGGACAGCGAGCCGGAGATCGGCGCGTACCTCGCCACGCTCTCGCTCGACCTGCTCCTTGAGACCGGTGACCGCGATTGGGCCGCGGACGACGACAACGACGACCGTTACGAGCATCAGGACCTGCGGTCGCGCGTGGAGAGCGCGCTGCAATGCCTGCCGCCGCGCCAGCGCGAGGTCCTCGCGCACTACTACGGCGAGTCGCCCACCCTGCGCGAGTCCGCTGTCCGCATGGGCATTAGCGAGGCTCGCGCCTGCCAGCTGCACGGACGCGCGATCCTGAACCTGCGCCGCGAGCTCGCCGCCCTGGTGAGCCCGCGGCGTGCGACCCCGGTGGCCGCCTAGCTCACAAGCGCGAGATGTCGCTGCGCCGGAAGGAATGCATCGGCGCGAAGCTCGAGGCGACCAACATCAGTCATCCAGACGGCGAGGCCGAGCGGTGCGATCAGCTCGACCAGCCGCTTCCGCGACAAGGTGGAGAGGTCGTCAAAGAGCGGATGCGCGATGGTCGTGAAGCACAACCGGCCATCGCGCTCCGTTGGGGGCTCCGCCGCAAGTGCACCGAGCCGGTCGTACTTCCACCAGACGTAGGACGCTCGGTCGACCACGTGCGAGATCCGCAAGGAACGCTCGGACGGACCGCCGATGATGCGCGCATCACCGAGGATGGACCCGAGGATCACCTGGAACTGCACCGGGTCCGGCGACAGCCGGCGCAGCGATGCGTGCGGATCATGGGTCACGCTCTATTGATCGGCCCGGGGTTGCGCCTACCCGCAGGCGACCACTGACGACGACAGCCACAAGGGACGCGCGTATCGGAAAAGCCTCGCAACCCGTTTCGGTGACCCATGCCGTGGGTGTACGGCGTCGCGATCACCCAACATTGCGCGGGCAAAAAAAAACGACCTCAATGCTTGCGCATCGAAGTCGTTTTAGATCCCGGCCCTGACCTATTTTCCCGAGGACCGACGTCCTGAGTATCTTCGGCGCTGGTGGGCTTAACTGCTGTGTTCGGGATGGGAACAGGTGTGACCCCACC
>JBBQHN010000038.1:0-16191 GCA_038324015.1 Candidatus Limnocylindria bacterium
GGCGGCCTTCGGCGACGAGCGGCTCATCCTCGAGCGCGCGATCGAGCGGCCGCGGCACGTCGAGATCCAGCTGCTCGCAGATCGTCACGGCACGGTCCTCACGCTCGGCGAGCGCGACTGCTCGGCGCAGCGCCGTCATCAAAAGGTCTTCGAGGAGTCGCCCTCTCCCGCGATCGACGATCAGCTTCGGGCGGCGATGGCGGACGCCGCGGTCAAGATCGCGACGGCGGTCGGCTACGTGAACGCCGGCACGTGCGAATTCATCGTCGACGCGAAGGGCGCCTTCTTCTTCCTCGAGGTGAACGCGCGCCTGCAGGTCGAGCATCCAGTGACCGAGATGGTGTGGGGGATCGATCTGGTCGAGCAGCAGCTGCGCGTCGCAATGGGCGAGCGGCTCGCCCTCGATGCGCGGCCGAGCGGGCACGCGATCGAGGTCCGCCTCTATGCAGAGGACCCGGCAAGCGGGTTCCTTCCCGCCACCGGCCGGATCGCGTACGCCGCCTGGCCGGACGGCACGCGCATCGACTCGGCGATCGAGGAAGGCAGCGTCGTGACGACCGACTACGACCCGATGCTGGCAAAGATCATCGTTCACGGGGCTGACCGGCCCGCGGCGCTCGCGGCGCTCGGCACCGCGCTGCGCGGCACGACGGTCCTTGGCGTTCGCACCAACGAGCGGTTCCTCCGAGCGCTCGCCGCACATCCCGCGGTCGCGTCCGGTGACATCGACACGGGTCTGATCGAGCGCACACCGGCGCTCGCTGCCGGTCCCGGACCCGCGCCCGACAACGCGCGAGCGGTCGCGGCCGCCGCCTATGCCGCGAGCCTCACGGTCAGCACGGAGATCCACGATCCGTGGCGCACGCTCGCCGGATGGCGGGGGGGCGGCCCGCCTGCGATGACCGTCGTGATCGACGACCGCGCGATCCGCGTGAGCGGCAACGGACCGTACATGGTCGAAGGTCAGGTCATCACGAAGGACGCTGACAACGGCGCGTGGCTCGTGGCTGGGGAGCGTGCGATCGCGATCCGCGGCGACGCGGACCTGTGGGTGAAGTGGCGCGGCGAGACGTATGTTCTGGACACCGCTGGCCGCCAGCGGAGCATCGACGCGGTCGCCCTCACCGAGATCACCGCGCCGATGCCTGGTGTGGTGCTCGCTGTGCACGCGACGGGAGGTCAGCGGGTCAAACGGGGCGACCTCGTATGCGTGGTCGAGGCGATGAAGATGGAGCTTCGGGTGGAAGCGCCGGCTGACGGGACGGTCACGAAGGTCTTATGCGCCGCGGGAGATCAGGTGCGGCGTGGTCAGCGCCTCGCCGAGTTCGAGCCCGTCCCCTAGATCCAGGACGTCTCGCGTGGCGGCGAAGCGCTGCCCGCGATCGCGTGCCCCAGCGTCCCATCCATAGCGACCTTTGTACGCGGCCCGCGCGAGGGAGTGCTCCCCCGTTCGGGGGCCTCGGCATGACGCCGCCAGGCATCGATACCGGACGCTTACCGCGCCTCCGAGCGCGCGCGGCAAGAGGCGTAGAGCGCGTCCAGAACGGGGTAGGTGGCGATCCGCTGCGCCTGGTCGTCCGGCCGGTGCAGGAGTCGGATCCCGTCGAGCAGGGCCTCCACGCCCGACGACTCCGGGGTGATCGTCTTGTCAGCGGTATCCGCCCCACGGATGACCGTAGCCAGGTAGGCCATCGCCGGATCGGACCCGAGGCCATAGGCCTGGACGAACGCGTCGAAGCTGCACTCGGCACCGTGATGGCCGAGCTCGACACCCGCGATATCAAATGCGGTCGCGCCCTGCCGCAGAGCCTCCTGCGCGACACGATCGGCGGCGACGTAGATGAACTCCGCGTCAGGGTCGATGAAGCGCTCGATGAGCCAGGGACAGGCGACCCGGTCGACGTGCGGGCGCTCACGCGTGATCCACTTCACGACCAGCGCCCTCGGTGCACGACGTCCGATGCTGCGCGTTTGCCGACGATCTTGAGCGACGGCGACGGACGATCATGCTGCGCCGGGTGTCCGATCGCGATCGCGCCGACCGCGGTGTACGCATCCGGGATACCGAAGGCTGTACGAAATCCCGCCTGATCGAAGATGCCGAAGAACACCGCGCCCAGACCAGCGTCGACCGCGGTCTGCAGGATCAACAGTCCCGCCATCCCGGCGTCGACATCCCAGTACGGGACCGGCCAGCGGGTGTCGTTCTTGTCCGTCCAACCCTTGTCGGGGAGGGCGTAGCGGTCGAGGTAGGCGCTCTTGTTGGACAGCGCGACGATCAGAAGCGGCGCGTTGAACATGCCGGGCCAGCCGAACGTCGCCCGGCGCTCCGGCGTCATCGTGGTGTTCCAGTAGCGCTCCGTCGCATCCTTGCCATCGAGCACCAGGAACGCCCAGCCCTGACTGAAGCCGGCCGATGGCGCGCGTTGCGCGTTCGCCACGATCCGCTCGACCATCTCGGGCACGATGGGCTCCTCGGTGAAGCTGCGGACCATCTTCCGCTTGCGGACGACATCTTGGAACTCCATACCCCGACAATGTAGTAATGACGCAGGCCGCGCGTGTGCAGATCGTCGAGGTGAGCCCGCGGGACGGCCTCCAGGCCGAGACGCGGACGCTTCCGACGGACGCCAAGCTCGAGCTCATCGACCGCCTTGCCGACGCGGGACACACCGCGATCGAGGCAACTTCGTTCGTGAGCCCGACGGCGGTACCGCAGCTCGCCGACGCGGAAGAGCTCCTCGCCCGACTGAAGCGGAGGGCCGGCGTCCGCTACCCCGTGCTCGTGCCCAACGAGCGCGGCTTCGAGCGCGCGGTCGCGGCCGGAGCGGATGAGATCGCCGTGTTCGTGTCGGCGAGCGAGAGCTATTCACGGAAGAACCTCAACCGCGATCGGGACGAGGCGCTGGCGGCGGCCCGAGCGGTCGTGAGGCTCGCGCAGGCGCGCGGCTTGCGTGTGCGCGGCTACATCTCGATGGTGATAGCCGATCCGGTCGATGGACCGACCGACCCCGCGGCGGTGGTCGCGACCGGACGCGCGCTGCTCGATGCCGGTTGCACCGAGCTCTCGCTCGGCGACACGGTCGGCGCCGGCGATGCGAGGTCCGTCCGAGCGCTCATCGAAGCGCACGTTGCGGCCGGGATCCCGCTCGGTCAGCTCGCGGTGCACTTCCATGACAGCCGTGGCCAGGGACTTGCCAACACGCTTACTGCGATCGAGGCCGGCGTCCTGGTGGTCGATACGAGCGTCGGCGGGATCGGCGGGTCACCGTTCGCGAAGAACGCGACCGGCAACCTCGCCACCGAGGACCTCGTGTGGGCCCTCGACGGAATGGGGATCACGACAGGAGTGGACCTGCAGAAGCTCGGAGCGATCAGGACGTGGCTGTCGGCGCAGCTCGGTCGCGACTTGCCCGCGGGTGCGGCGCGGGCGCTGGTCGAATGACCGAGATCTTCCGGATCTTCCGGGACGGCATCCGCGCGGTGCTCGTCGTCGTCGGCCAGCATCAATTCCTCGCGCTGTTCGGGATCGTCGGGATCGAGGAAGCGGGCGTCCCGCTCCCGGCACCGAGCGACCTCGTGATCATGTTCTACGGCGACCGCGCGCGCGGCGACCCGTTCAGCCTCGCGCAGGTGATCGTGGTGTGCGCGCTCGCGTCCACCGCCGGGACCCTTGTCCCCTACCTCCTCACCCGGCGGTTCGGCGACCGGGTCGCCCATAAGTTCGCCGAATGGATGGACGTCGAACCGAAACAGGTGGATATCTGGGAGGAGCGCATCGCCAAGCGCGGCTTCGTCGCGATCTTCATCGGCCGCCTGATCCCCGGCCTCCGGGTCGCGATGTCGCTCATCGGGGGCACCGCGAAGGTCCCGCTGCACGAGTTCTCATCGGCCGTCTTCCTCGCGGGTCTCATCTACTGGTCCTTTTGGACGCTGGTCGGCGCGTTCTTCGGCCCGGCCGTGCGCCGGTTCATCCCGCAGGCGTACATCGAGTACGTCGTCATCGGCATTCCCGTCGTGTTCATCGGTTTCTTCGTCTTGCGTTACGTCAAGGGTCGCAGGCGGCGGGCACGCGCGAGGGCCGCGGACTAGAGTCCGCGTATCCCACGCGGAGGTAGCTCGATGCCGTACGACGCATTCGACAAACTGGTCGCCGAGCGCACCCCTCGTTGGATCGAGGAATTGTCCGACTACTGCAGGATCCCCTGCGAGACCGCGGTGCTCCCCGAGCTCAAGCGCGGCGCTGCCTGGACGGCCGACCGCCTGCGCAAGGCCGGCGCGAAGGTCGAGATCATCGAGAAGTCCGGTGTCGCGCCGCTCGTGGTGGGCGAGCTGGGAAGCGGGAAGCGCACCTTGATCTGCGTCCAGCATTACGACGTGCAGCCTGCGGCGCCGCTGGACCTCTGGACGAGCCCGCCGTACGAGCCCACGATCCGCGACAACAAGCTCTTCGCTCGCGGCGTATCCGACAACAAAGGACAGTTCCTGATCCGAGTACAGGCGGCCGAGGCCTACCAGGACGCGATCGGCCCGCTGCCCATCAAGATCCGCTTCCTCGTCGAGGGCGAGGAGGAATCGTCCAGCCGCCACTTCAACTCGATGCTCCAGGAGCGACCCGACCTCACGACCGGCGACGGTTCGTTGCAAGAGGGCGGCGGGGTGGACGCGCAGGACCGGCCGACGCTGATCTGCGGCGTGCGCGGGATCCTCTACGTGGAGCTCGCGGTCAAGACGCTGAGCTACGACGCGCACTCGGGCGGCGCGTCACTCTTCGAGAACGCCGCGTGGCGGCTCGTCGAGGCGATCGCGACCCTGCGCAAGCCTGACGGCACGGTGACGATCGACGGTTTTTACGACGACGTGCGGAAGCCGAGCGCGATGCAGCTGGCGCATCTTTCGACGATCCCGTTCGAGGAACAGAAGATCAAGGCGATCTACGGGGCCAAGCACTTCGTCGGAGGCAAGACCGGCAAGGAGGCGCAGATCGCGCAGCTGTTCGCACCGACCTGCAATATCGCGGGAATCTGGTCGGGATGGACGGGCAACGATGCGAAGACGATCACACCGGCCGAGGCGCACGTGAAGATCGACATGCGCCTGGTGCCCGACCAGGACCCCGACAAGATCGAGCAGCAGCTGCGCGCACACCTCGACAAGCGCGGCTTTCAGGACATCGAGATCAAGAACTGGGGCAGCGAGCATCCGTACTGGGGACCGGTCGATGCCGCGATCGTCGACGCCGCGGAACGCGCATCTTCGGCCGTGTACGGCGTGAAGCCGATCCGCACGTTCTCGAGCCCCGGCACTGCGCCGCAGTACCAGGTCTGCAATCCGCGCACGCTGCCGATGGTCGCCATCGGGTATGGCCACCCGGACTCGCGGGTGCACGCACCGGACGAGCACGTGCGGCTCGACCTCATGCCAAAGGCCGCGATGGTGCTTGGGCGCTTCTTCGATGAGTTCGGTCGCACCTAGGGTCACACGGCTCGAGACGGTGCGTCTCGAGCTCCGCTTGTTCAAGCCTGACGACCTCAACGCCTTCGCCGCGATGAACGCCGATCCGGAGGTGATGCGGTACATCGGCGCGGGCGGACCGCAGGACAAGGAGAACGCGACCGCGGCGTTCGAACGGATGCGCTGGCATTGGGCCGAGCACGGCTTCGGCCGGTGGGCTATCGAGCGCGCATCGGATGGCGCCTTCCTCGGATTCTGTGGCGTGGGCTTTCCCACGTTCGAGCCGCAGGTCGCCACGCGCCCGGAGATCGGCTGGCGGCTCCCCCGCGAGTTCTGGGGTCAGGGATACGCGACGGAGGCGGCTATCGCCGCGCGCGACCACTTCTTCCGGACGTTCGAATATCCGGAGCTCATCAGCCTCGCGCACCCCGACAACGCCGCTTCGCATCGGGTCATGCGGAAGCTCGGCATGACGCGCGTCGGCGACCTTCGGACCGCAGCGCGCGGCGTGCTCAGCGCGCACCAGCTCGATCGCGCGGATTGGCTGGCTGCGTGACGGACGCGATCGTCATCGGCCTCGGCGCCGATGGCAGCGCGGCGGCCGCACGGCTTGCCGAGCGCGGCGCGACGGTCCTCGGGCTCGAGGCGTTCTCTCGCGGCCACACGAGCGGATCCTCGGGCGGCCTGACGCGCGTCATCCGACTCGCGTACTACGAGCATCCGGACTACGTACCGCTCCTCAAGCGCGCCTGGGAGCTCTGGCGCGATCTGGAGCGGGCGACCGGCGAGGAGCTCCTGCGCCAGACCGGAGGGGTGTACGCCGGGCCGCGCGACGGCGAGCTCGTGGCCGGATCGCTTCGCAGCGCGCGCGAGCATTTGCTCGATCATGAGCTGCTCGATCCGGACGCCCTGCGAGAGCGCTTGCCGCTGTTCCGGTTCGATCCCGACTGGTGGGGCCTCGCCGAGGCGAGCGCCGGGTACCTGCTGGCCGACCGCGCGATCGCGGCGCACCTGACGCTCGCTCTGCGCCATGGGGCAACGTTGCGTTTCGACGAGCGTGTGACCTCGTGGGCCAGGGACGGCGATGGGGTGCGTGTGACGAGCGATCGTGGGACGTACCGCGCGGCCAAGCTCGTGATCGCCGCCGGTGCGTGGAACGCGCGGCTGCTTCCGGCGCTCGCGCCGCTATTGCAGGTAAAGCGGGTGCCGCTGTACTGGTTCGAGCCGCTCGCGGGACGCGAGGCGCTCGCGACGCTGCCGGTCTACATCGTCGACTCCGGGCGTGGGCACGGCTGCTACGGCTTCCCCTACCTTGCCGATCAGGGCCTGAAGATCGCGACGCACGGCGCCGGCACGCCAACCGATCCCGACACCGTCGATCGCGAGGCGCATCCGGCCGACGAGGCGCCGATCCGCGAGTTCATCCAACAGCGGCTGCCCGCGGCCGACGGACCGGTCCGGATGACGAAGATCTGCATGTATACGGTGACGCCGGACGAGCACTTCATCGTGAACGTCGATGGCCCGGTGGCCTACGCCTCGGCGTGCTCGGGCCACGGCTTCAAGTTCGCGAGCGTGATGGGCGAGGTCTTAGCCGATCTCGCGCTCGACGGGGGAACGCGCCATCCGATCGGCTTCCTGTCCCCGTCGCGTTTCGCTACCGTGCGCACATGAACATGAGCCGGACTCAGATCGTGATCCGCCTGGCGATCATCGCCGTGCTGCTGGTCTTCATCTTCTACACATTCTTCAACGGAGGGCGCGCCGGCTAGGGCGGCCTATCGCCGCGCCGAGGCGGTCCTCGAGCTTCTTGAGCTCCGCCTCGAGCTGTGCGGCCAGCTCGACGGCCTGCTTCGTGGGTGCCGCATCCGCGGTCCCGATCGACGCGATGAGCGACCCGATCCGGTGGTTCAGCCGCACGCCAAAGTTGAGCGTGTCCTGGCGGCTCTTTGCCTTCGGCTGCATGAGCAGGGACTCGATGGCGTCGAGCGCCCGCTTCGTCGTGGCTGTCGTGCGCGGATCGTTCCTCGCCGCGCGAAGCCGGTTGACCGCCTTGTGGTCGCGGTCGAGCAGGTCACGGAGCTTCTGGCGCAGTGCGAACTGCGCCTCGAGGTCCTTCTGGGTCGCCGGGATCCGCGGATCTTTCACGATCGTGAACGTCGCATCGCTCTTCTCGCCGTCGACCGTAAGGCGAACGGCGAACGCGCCGGGCGCGGCGACCCCGCCCTTGAGCGCGCCTTCGAGCTGGTCCATGACGAGCGATTCGTCATCGATGCGGGCCGCCTCCGGGTATCGCATGTCCCAGACGAACCGGTTCATGCCGGGCTCGACCGGAATGCGCGGCTCCTTGTCCATTGGATCCGGGTTCGGTGGCCGCTTCGTGAACGACCGGATCGTGCGGCCTTTGCTGTCGAGGAATGTGAGCGTGATGTTCTTCGGCGTGCCGCGCAGGAAGTACGTGACGATGACGCCATCTGGCGGGTTCTTGCCAGCATCGAGGAAGACCTCGACCTTCTCGCCGTTCAGCCGCTCCTCGGACAGCATCGCGAACTGGCTGCCGGCCGGGTACTTGTAGTTCTTCATCGGCGCGGCCTCGGTCTTGGATCCGAAGCCGGTGTACGTCTTGAAGCGGGTCGTCTGCCGCGGCGTGAACAGCCGCGCCTTCCCGGTCGCGCGCCTGTTCGCGAGCTCGCGTAGGGGCGTGAGATCGTCGAAGACCCAGAACGACCGCCCGTGCGTCGCGAGCGCGAGATCGCCGTCCTTCACGATGAGATCGTGGAGCGGCACGACCGGCAGCGACCGCCCCTGCCAGCGCTGCCAACGCGAACCTGCGTCGTACGACACGTAGAGGCCGACCTCAGTGCCTGCGTACAGCAGCCCGGGTACTTCCGGGTCCTCGCGGATCGCACGGACGAACGTGTCTGCGGGAATACCCGCCGTGATCTTCGACCACGTCTTGCCGTAGCTCGTCGTTTTGTAGATATACGGACGGAAATCGTCGTGCTTGTAGCGATTGGCCGCGACGTACGCCGTGCCCGCGTCGTGCTGACCGGGCTCGATGATGCTGACGAGCGTCTGCGCCGGAATGAGCTTCGGCGTGACGTTCGTCCACTTTTTCCCGTCGTCGCGCGACACCTGGATGACCCCGTCGTCGGTGCCTGCCCATAGCACGCCCGGCTGGAGCGGCGACTCGGTGAACGCGAAGATCGTCGCGTGGTATTCGGCGCCGGTCTGGTCGAGCGTGATCGGACCGCCCGAGTCACCGGTGGTGCGCGGATCGTTGCGCGTGAGGTCCGGGCTCACCCGCTCCCACGAGGCGCCCTCGTCGCGCGAGCGGTGCACGTACTGGGATGCGGTGTAGAGGGTGTTCTGGTCGTGCGGGGACAGGAACACCGGGGCTGTCCAGTTGAACCGGTATTTGATGTGCCTCGCCGCGATGCCGCTGGTCGCGTCGGGCCACACGTTGATGGTGCGGATCTGCCCGCTCCTGCGGTCGTAGCGCGTCAGCAGCCCGGCGTGATCCGCCGCGAACACGACGTTCGGATCGTCCTGCCGCACCGCGATGTGGCCAGCCTCGCCGCCACCGACCTCGTAGCACGCCCCCCACAGGATCCCGCTCAGCGCGGACCGCGATGGCGACGAGATCGACGAGTTGTCCTGCTGGGCCGCGTAGAGGCGATACGGCGTCTGACCGTCTGCGGTGATGTGGTAGTACTCGGCCGTCGGCTGGTTGTAAATGGATGACCACGACGCGCCGCCGTTGAACGAGATCGTCGCGCCACCATCGTTGCCCTCGATCATGCGGGTCGGATCGTTCGGGTCGATCCACATGTCGTGGTTGTCGCCGTGCGGGATCGACTGGCGGATGAACGTACGGCCCGCGTCGCTGGAGCGGTACGCGTCCACGTTCAGCACCCACACCGTCTCCGGGTCCTTGGGGTCCGCATGGATGTGCGTGTAATACCAGGCGCGCTGCCGCAGCTCGCGGTCATCCGAACCCTTCGTCCAGGTCAGGCCGCCGTCCTCGGAACGGAATACGCCGCCGTCGGTGGCCTCGATGAGGGCGAAGACGCGATCAGGCCGGGAGGGCGAGACCGCGATGCCGATGCGGCCGAGAATGCCCTGCGGCAGGCCGCGGTTGCGCGAGATCTCGGTCCAGGTGTCGCCGCCGTCAGTCGACTTGAAGAGGCCGCTGCCCGCCCCGCCGCTGATGAGCTGGTGGGGCTTGCGGATCGCCTCCCAGGTCGAGGCGAAGATGTTCCGCGGGTTCATCGGATCGATGGAGATGTCGATGCCGCCGGCCGCGTTCCCGCGCGACAGCACCTTTGTCCAGGTCCTGCCGCCGTCGCGGGTGCGGAAGATGCCGCGCTCCGGGTTCGGCCCGTGTGCGTGACCGAGCGCCGCGACGAACGCAGTGTTCGGATCCTGCGGATGGATGCGGACTTTTCCGATGTTCCGCGTGTCGGCGAGGCCGAGATGGGTCCAGGTCCGGCCACCATCGGTAGAGCGGTACACGCCATCGCCATGCGACACGTTCCCCCGGATGCAGGCCTCGCCCATCCCGACGTAGACAACATTGGGGTCGGATTCGGAGACCGCGATCGCGCCAACGGAAGCGCGCTTGAAGAATCCATCGCTCACGTTGCGCCAGTAGATGCCACCGTCGGTGGTCTTCCAGACGCCGCCGCCGCACGATCCGAAGTAGAACGTGTTGCGGTCGCGGACATCGCCGGCAACTGCCTCGACACGACCGCCGCGGAAGGGGCCGAGCTGCCGCCATTCGAGTCCGTCCAATGGAACGGCGCCCTGAGTGTTCGGCTTGGTGGTCTTCGCAGGCATCCCGGTCCCTCCCCGCGTAGGCTGCGCAGACCATAGACAAAAAGCCGAGCCGTGGCTTTTGAGGAGTTGAACATGGACTGGTTCGAGCAATTGACCGGGATCGATCCCGACGCGAGCAGCGGCACCTTCGAGGCGATGCTCGCGGCGGTCGTCGGCGTCGTCATCATTGCGGCCGCGTTCTACGTGATGTCGCGCCGCAAGGCCAAGACCGCCGTCCGCTAGCACCGCGCGATCGGGGCGCACTGCCACCATTTCTCGTGGCAGTGCGCCTGCTTGACGACAGAACGCCTGTTCCATATCGTCGCTCTCATGCGAACGGACGTTCGGTTCCCCGCGCGGACCAGTCTCGCCCAGATCCTCGACGTCCTCGAGCGTGACAGCGACTTCCTGAGCCAGGTCACCCACTGGGAGCGCATCCCGCCGAAGGCGCCACGCTATGCGCCGTTCCCGGAATGGCTCGATCCGCGCATCGCGCGGTCGCTCCGCGCGCGCGGGGTCGAGGCCCTCTACTCGCACCAGGCCGCGGCGCTCGACGTCGCGCACCAGAAGAAGCACGTCGTCATCGTGACGCCGACCGCGTCAGGCAAGACGCTCTGCTACGACTTGCCGGTCCTCGATGCGATCGCGAAGGATCCGTCGGCGCGGGCGCTGTACCTCTTCCCGACGAAGGCGCTCGCCCAGGACCAGCTGGCCGAGCTCGAGCGCCTCTCGACGGAGATGGAGATCGAGCTCAAGACCTACACGTATGACGGAGACACGCCGCCCGCCGCGCGCGCGGCCATCCGGTCCGCAGGTCACGTCGTCATCACGAATCCGGACATGCTGCACACCGGCATCCTCCCCCACCACACGAAGTGGGTGAAGCTGTTCGAGAACCTCCAGTACGTGGTCCTCGACGAGCTCCACACCTACCGCGGTGTGTTCGGCAGCAACGTCGCGAATGTCCTGCGCCGCCTGCGCCGGATCTGCGCGTTCTACGGCTCGCACCCCACGTTCATCCTCACGTCGGCCACCATCGCGAACCCGGAGGAGCTGGCGCGCAAGCACGTCGAAGAGGACGTCATCGTCATCGACGAATCCGGTGCGCCGCGCGGCGAGAAGGTCGTCGCCTTCATCCAGCCTCCGGTCGTGAACGCGGGCCTCGGCATCCGGCGCAGCGCGCTCCTCGTCGGGCGCGACATCGCGGCGACGCTGCTCGCGTCGGGGATCCAGACCATCGCCTTCACGCGGTCCCGGGTACAGACCGAACTGCTGCTCACCTACCTGCGCGCCCGCTTCCCGCAGCCCCAGTGGCCGCCGGAGCTCATCCGTGGCTACCGCGGCGGCTACCTGCCGTCGGAGCGGCGCGCGATCGAGCGCGGCCTGCGCGACGGGTCGGTCCGCGGGGTCGTATCGACCAACGCTCTCGAGCTCGGCATCGACATCGGGGCCTTGCAGGCCGCGGTGCTCGTCGGCTACCCCGGCACCGTCGCATCGACCTGGCAGCAGATCGGCCGCGCTGGGCGTCGCGAGGATCTCTCGGTCGCGTTCGTCGTGGCGACGAGCTCGCCGACGGACCAGTACATCGTTCAGCACCCCGAATTCGTGCTCGGCCGCTCGCCCGAGGCCGGCATGGTCAATCCGGACAACCTGCACATCCTGGTCGAGCACCTCAAGTGCGCGGCCTTCGAGCTGCCGTTCGAGACCACCGAGCGCTTCGGCACCGAGGACACGCCCGGCGTGCTCTCGTACCTCGGCGAGCAGGGCATCCTGCACGAGGCCGAGGGCCGCTACCACTGGTCCGATCAGGCATTCCCGGCGGAGGCGATGTCGCTCCGCACCGCGAGCAACGACAACGTCGTGATCATCGACACGACCAACGGAAAGACCCGGGTCATCGGCGAGGTCGACCGCTTCGCCGCGCCGGTCCTGGTGCACGAGCAGGCGATCTACCTCCACGAGTCCAAGCAGTTCCAGGTCGAGAAGCTCGACTGGGAGAACGCCAAGGCCTACGTGCGCGAGGTGAAGGTCGACTACTACACCGACGCCGGTCTCGCGGTCCGCATCCGGGTCCTCGCGGAGTTCGCGAGCCAGACCGAGAAGGCGACGCGCGCCCATGGCGAGGTCCTCGTGTCGGCGCTCGCGACCGTCTACAAGAAGCTGACCCTCTACAGCCACGAGAACGTCGGCTGGGGCAAGATCCACCTCCCCGAGCAGGAGCTCCAGACGACCTCGTTCTGGCTCGCGCTACCCGAAGCGGTCACGCGGACGTGGCCCAAGGAGAAGGTCGAGGTCGCGCTCGCCGGCCTGGGGAATCTGCTCCACGCGCTCGCGCCGCTGTTCCTGATGTGTGACCCACACGACCTCGGCCTGGCGGTCGAGGTGCGCTCGCCGCACACCTCCCTCCCGACGATCTACCTGTTCGACATGACGCCGGGCGGCGTCGGCTTCTCGGAGCGGCTCTTCCGCTCGACGGGGCCACTGCTCGAGCGCGCCGCCGAGCACCTCGCGGCATGCCCGTGCTCCGAGGGCTGCCCGAGCTGCGTCGGTCCGGCCTACGCGCTGGGCACGAAGGTGAAGGTCGGCGTCACGGAGCTCCTCCGGCAGCTCGGCTAGAGATGAGGGAGCTACGCGCTCGACTCGATGCGCTGCCCCTGCGGACGCGCGAAGCGTCACGACCGCAGCGGGCGTCCCCCGCGGCCATGAGCTTCGAGGTGCGCGAGCAGCGGATCGATCTCTCGACGCTCGGGCTCACCGTCGTCGCCCACAGCGATCCCGATCCCAACGTCGTCGCGCACCTCGGGCTCAAGGGCGCGTCGCCGACACGCTGGGAGGACATCGTCTTCCTGGACACCGAGACCACCGGCCTCATGGGCGGCACCGGGACGTATGTGTTCCTGCTCGGGACTGCCTACATCCGCGATGGCGAGCTCGTGCTCCGGCAGCACCTGCTGCACGATCTCGGCGCCGAGGCCGAATTCGTGCGCGCCCTCCGCGAGGAGCTCGCGCCATTCCACGCGTGTGCCTCGTACAACGGCAAGTGCTTCGACCTGCCACTGCTGCGGACCCGGTTCGTGATGGCCCTCCGATCCGACCTCTGCGTCGACGAATCGCACCTCGATCTGCTGCACCCGGCGCGACGACTGTGGCGCGACCGGTTCGGATCGACGACGCTGCGGCAGCTCGAGGACTCGGTGCTGGACGTCGTTCGCGAAGACGATATCCCGGGCTCGCTGATCCCCGAACGGTACTTCCGCTGGCTCGCGCTCCGTGAGCCAGGACTCATCGAGCCGGTGCTGATCCACAACGCGCAGGACATCGTGTCCCTGGTGCGGATCACGGATCGCATCGCGCAGGCCGTCATCGACGCCCGCGCCGGCCGCGCGCCGGACCACGCGCCCGCCGCGTTCGCGCTGGCAAAAGCCTTCGCGCGCTCCGGCGAGCACGAGATCGCGTACCTCTGCTACGAGAGCGCGTACGCCGACGCGGACAGCGAGCTGCGGATCAAGGTCGCGCTCCCCTACGCGAAAGCACTCGAGGTCCGCGGCCACACCGACCGAGCGCTGCGGATGGTCGAGCTCCTCCTGGACCTCGGACTGGGCTCGCCGCGCTGGCGCGCGCAGGCGGAAGCCCGGGTGCGTCGCCTTTCACGCATCATGGCGCACACATGCATGCCCTCGAAGACCTCGAGTTCGCAGCGGAAGCGATCCGCCGCCGGGAGCTTTCCAGCCGCGAGCTGATCACCGCGTGCATCGAGCGGTACCACGCGACCGAGCCGCGCCTGCAGGCGTTCGCCTGGCTCGACCCTGAGCGGGCGCTCCGGACCGCGGACGAACGCGACCGGAAGCCGGCGCGGGGTCTCCTGCACGGCGTGCCGATCGGGGTGAAGGACGTCTACGACACCGCGGGTATCCCGACCGAGAACGGCTCGGCGCTGTTCGCCGGCCGCGTCCCCGATCGCGACGCCGACGTCGTACGCGCATTGAGCGTCAGCGGCGCGATCATCGTGGGAAAGACGATCACGGCGGAGCTCGCGTTCCTGCAGCCCGGCCGCACGCGCAATCCATACGACCGGGAGCGCACCTCCGGCGGTTCATCGATGGGCTCGGCCGCGGCCGTCGCGGCGGGCGTCGTCCCCGGTGCGCTCGGGACACAGACGAACGGCTCGGTCATCCGGCCGGCCGCGTTCTGCGGAACGGTCGGCTTCAAGCCGACCGGCGGACGTCTTCCGACCGGTGGCGTCCTCGAGTTCTCAAAGACGCTCGATCAGGTCGGTGGCTTCGCGGGGACAGTGCCCTCCGTGGCACGGCTCGTCGCCGCGCTTGCCGGCGACGACCTGGAGGAGTGGTGGGTCGGGGCGACCGATCGCGCGCCGCGCTTCGCTGCGGTGCGGACGAGCGACTGGGACGCGGCTGACGACGCCATGCGAACGCGGTTCCAGGCCGACGTCGACGCGCTCGCGAGCGAGGGCGGGCCGATCGAATGGCCCATCCTCCCGGCGGGCCTGGACGACGCGCCGGCGCTCATCCAGACGGTCATGGCGTACGAATCCGCGCGGGTCCTCGGTCCGCTCGCCGAAGCCCGACCGGGCGACGTCAGCGAGAACGCACGCGCGTACTTCGCCCGGGGCCGGACGATCGCGACGGAGGAGTACGACCGAACGATCCGCGAGCGGCTCCGGCTCATCGCCGCCTTCAACGAATGGGCCGCACCCTACGACGCCGTGTTGACCATTCCCGCGGTCGGCGAGGCGCCTACGCCTGACACGACCGGCGACCCGCGCTTCTGTTCCCGCTGGACGTTCGTTGGCGCGCCCGCTCTGATGCTACCGACCGGTCTGGGCCCCTCAGGCCTCCCCCTCGGTCTGCAGCTCGTCGGCGCACGCGGATCCGATCGCCGGCTGCTCGCCGCCGCGGCGTGGGCCGAGTCGCTGCTGCCGAAGATCCCTAGGCCGGCATGACCCGGCCGCCACCGTCGTCGACCCGAGCGCATCAGCTCTCGAACTCCTTCTCGGCGCTCTTCGGGGTAGCGGTCGGATCCGCTGCAAGTCGGATGGCGAGGTCCACCGCTTCCTCGGGCGTCGTCGCGAAGTGCAATGTGGCCGAGCCCGATTCATCGAGGTGCTTCCCGCCGTACGCGATCTCGCGGATGCGATCGGACCACCCGCCGGTGTGTTCGAGCACGACCGTCGGTTTGTCCTGGTAGGCCACCGTCAGCTCGTTCAGCGTTCCGATGCCGCCCGAGATCATGATGACCGCGTCAGCCGCACGGATGACGAGCGTGTTGCGCATCCAGCCCATCCCCGTGGTGATCGCGACGTCCACGTAGGCATTCGCGTCGTCCTTGCGAAAACCGGGAAGCATGCCGATGACGAGACCATTCGCGCGCTTGGCCCCACGGCTCGCCGCCTCCATCACGCCCGAGAGTCCGCCGGTGATGAGGACCGCGCCCGCGCCGGCGATGTTCGCGCCTACGAGCTCCGCGGCACGCAGCGCCTCCGGCGAAGGCGGGCTCTTTGGATCCTTGTTGCTCTTGCCGATGACGGCGATCACGTAGGGGCGCGTCATCAACGCAGCCGCCAGAACTCGCCAGTCAGCCCAAGGCCAGCGAACAGCGCCTCGGCCTCCTCGATCGTGTGCCTCCGCCAATCGGGATCGAGCTTGCGCGTGTACCAGGCGCGTGCGAGCCGCCAGCCGGTCTCGAGCGACAGGCTCGTCGCCCCGGGGAGCCCACGGGCGTCACGCCACTGGCGGGCGTGCTCTTCCGACCGGAAGAGGAGCATCGTCGATCAGGTAAAGACGATGTCCTTCCACCACTCCCGCGCCGGCAGGCCGAATTGCATGACCACACCATCGAGGGCGCCGACCGCGTCCCCGGCGAGCCGGACCTCGAGCGGCACGCCGCAGACGTCGGCGCAGT
>JBBQHN010000039.1:0-16189 GCA_038324015.1 Candidatus Limnocylindria bacterium
TCCCGACCCAGTTCGCGATCACGGTGACCGAGAGGATCACGTAGAGCAGCGTCACGAGCCCCCGCTCCTCGCGACGGACCGGGAAGAGACGGCCCAGCCAGGTCACGCGGACACCGCCGCAGCCTGCGCAACGCGCGACGCGGCCGGGATCGTGAACTCGACGATGGCACCTGGCTGGCCGCCATTGGCGACCCCGATCTTGCCGCCGTGCAGCTCGACCGCGAGCTTGCAGAACGCGAGGCCCAGGCCGGTGCCGCCGCGGCTGCGGCCCGTCTCGGTCTGATAGAACCGGTCGAAGACGTGCGCGGCGTCGGCCTCCGGGATACCCGGACCCGTATCGATCACGCGAACGACGATGCTGTCGGACGAGCTGGCGCTCGGCGTGGCCTCGATGGTCACACTCCCGCCGCCCGGCGTGTGCTTGATCGCGTTGGAGACGAGGTTCGTCAGCACACGGACCATCAGGCCCGGGTCGATGAAGGCCATCATGTCGTCGGGGATCTTCTCGTTGAGGGAGATCCCCTTGGCCATGGCCTCGGGAATGAGCTGAGCGAAGCTGCGGCGGACGACGTCCCCGAGCTTATTCACGCCGGCGACCGCTTCGAGGCGGCCCTCTTCCATCTTGTAGACGTCAAGGAGCGCGTTGACCATGCGCAGGACTTCGGCGATGTTCGCCTCGGAGAGGCCGAGCAGCTGCGCGAATTCCGGCCGGTCCGGAGTGAGCTCGCCCATCCGCGCGAGCTGGAGGAACGCGACAACGCTGTTCGCGAGATTGCGGATGTCGTGGCCGAGCATGCCGATGAGCTCCTGCCTCGACCCCTCGAGCCTCTTCAGATCCTCATTCTTGTTGCGGAGGTCGTCCTGCAGCCGTTTCATGAAGATGGCGTTGCGGACGCGTGCGAACAGCTCGATCGGCTCGACCGGCTTGTTCACGTACATGATCCCGCCGACCTCGAAGCCCGCTGCCACGTCCTCGGGACGGTCGCGCGCCGTAACGAAGACAACGGGGATGTTCATGGTCTTGGGGTCGGCCTTGAGGAGCTTCGTCGCCTGCCAGCCGTCGAGTCCCGGCATCATGACGTCCATCAGGATCAGGTCAGGCTGCTCTTTGATCGCCGCCGCGATCGCGTCATGCCCGTTGCTGGCGCTCACGGTCTCGTAGCCATTCCCGGTGAGCCGGCGCACGATGAGCTCGACGTTCGCCGGCTCGTCGTCGACGACAAGGACCAGGCCGAGCTTCTCGGATGGCGCGATACCCGACGCCGTGACGGCAGCGGGGCGCGCGACCAGCTTGGGCGCGGAGCCCTCTGCGAAGTAACGGTTCAGAACGGCACGCAGCTCGGCCGGCGCGTACGGCTTGGTGACGAAGTCGTCGCACCCCGCCTCGCGCGCGCGCTCCCGGTCGGCATCCATCGCCAGAGCGGACACGGCGACGATCGGGATCTCTTTCGCCCAAGCCTCGGCGCGGATCGCCCGCGTCACCGCCCAGCCATCGAGCTTCGGGAGCAGCAGGTCGACAAGGACCGCGTCCGGATGCTCGCGACGGGCGACCTCGAGACCCGCGGCGCCGTCCGTCGCGATCAGTGCCTCATGGCCCGCACCGCGCACGATGCGCTGCGCGACGTCGAGGTTGTTCGCCTCGTCTTCGATGATCAGGATGCGGGCCATCAGGCGACCCCCACGATGGCGGCGACGGCCTTCACGTAGACCGGCACGGTGAAACTGAAGACGCTCCCGCCGTTCGCGCCGCTCTCGACCCAGATGCGGCCGCCATGCAGCGCGATCAGGCGCTTGCTGATCGCGAGGCCGAGGCCCGTACCGCCATACCGGCGGGTCGTCGAGGCGTCGGCCTGGCGGAACTCGTCGAAGATGTAGGCCTGCGCTTCCTTGCTGATACCGATGCCCGTGTCCGACACGGACACCGTCACCCAGCCGTCGCCGCTCGTCGCGGTGATCGTCACGGCGCCCGTGTCGGTGAACTTCACCGCATTCGACATGAGGTTGACGAGGACCTGGCGGAACCGCGCACGGTCCGCGAGGATCGCGGGCAGCTCCGCCGGGATGTTCGCGACGACCGCGAGCTCCTTCGCGTCGGACTGCGGCCGGACGAGCGCGATGACATCCTCCATGACCGAGCGGACGTCGAGCTCCTCGACGTTGATCTCCATCCGGCCCGCCTCGATCTTGGAGAGGTCGAGGAGACCGTTGATCAGACCGAGCAGGTTGTCCGCGGCCGTCGTGACGCGCTGCAGGTCGGACTCCTGCTGGGAGTTCAGCTCGCCGTCGAGCCCGTCGAGCATGAGCTTCGAATACCCGATGATCGCGTTCATCGGCGTCCGCAGCTCGTGCGACACGTTCGCCAGGAACTCGCTCTTCAGGCGGTTCGCCCGCTCGAGCTGGAAGTTGTTGTCACGCAGCTCGCCGACCAGGTCGGCATTCTCCTGCGCGACCGACACGAGCCGCGCGACTGTGCGCAGCGTGCGTGCCTCGGATTCGGTGATCTCGGCCTCGCCCTTGAAGTAGACCGAGAGGAGCCCGGTGATGACGCCGCGCGTGGACAGCGGCACGTGCGCGGCGCTGCGCAGCGCGCCGAATGGGATCTCGGACCGCTGCACCACGTCGGGGTCGCCGGTCTTGGCGTTCAGTACGTCGGCGGCGATCCGTGTGGCGATCTGATCCTCGATGGTGACGGTGCTCGCAGCCACCAGCTCCTCGCTCGTGCCATCGCGCAGGACGATGGCCGCGGCATCGGCCTTTACCAGCGCGACCAGCCGCGTGAGCGACTCGGCGAAGATGAGCGCGCGGTCGGTGACGCCGACGACGGCGTCGGACACGGCATTGACGGTGCGGACTTCGTCGAGGTACTCCTGCTGCGCGCGATCGCGTTCCTGGAGCGAGCGCGCCATCGTGTCGAAGGCGCGCTCCAGGGTGCCCACCTCGTACGGTGAACGCCCCTCGATGCGCACGCCGAGGTCACCAGCCTCGATCTTCTGCGCGGCGTCCGCAAGGTTCGCAAGCGGCGCGGTGATCGTGCGCGCCGAGCGGTACGAGACGAGGATGACGACGAGGATCACCCCGACGAGTAGGCCGCCGAGGATGACGAACAGCGAGCGCTGGGCCTGTTCGACCGGCGCCGCGGCCACGAGGACGCCCAGCAGCAGCGGATCCGAGTTGGCGGTGTGTGTCCGCTCCAGCGTGAAGATGCCGTAATAGTTCGCACCGTCAACGACGATCGTCCGGGCAACGAGGTCGCTCGGCGATGCGTCGACCTCGGCGCTCGTGGGGAACTGCGCGACCTCGTCGGCATCTATGGCGAGGGTCGCCGCGCGCGGCGCACCCCGCCAGAGGACGGCGAGCTGGGCGTCCGAGCTCGACTGCACGGACTGCAGGAATCCGACGTCCAGGACCGTCCCGACCATGATGTAGCCGAGGATCTGGGTGTTCGCATCGTTGCGCACGATCGAGAGTGCGCGGACGGTGACACCGGCCGGCTCGTCGTAAAGGACGTAGGCCTGCTCAGGGCTCGCATTGGCACGCGCGAGGAGGTCCGCGCCGAGCTTCTCGCCAGGAGCGATGTCCTGGCCGCCGGTGATGACCGACCCGGCCATATCGGCGTAGCTGAGGATGTCCGCTCCGATGCTCGACTTGGCGAAGAGCAGGAAGCTCTGGACCTCAGCAAGCTTCGCGGCGCTGTGGTCGTCCGCGAGGTCGGTCGACAGTCGCTTGGTCGTGGGCAGTCCGGCCACGAAGCGCGCGCCGCGTGTCGCGGTCACGACGCGCGCATCGATCGCCGACGTGGCATTGCCCGCGATCAGGCCCGCCTCGTCCTGGAAGCGCGATTGGACGAGGCTATTGGACACGTACTGCGCCACGAACACGATCACCACAGCCGCGAGGACACTGACCGTCGCCGTGCGAAGCACGAGGACGCGCAACAGGCTCGGTGACGCGATCCGGTTGAACATCAGAGCGTTCTTGGGTCTCCTACTCGCCCGAGATGATCTTCTGGCCTTCGGGGCTCTTCACGAACTCCACGAGTGCCTTGATCGCCGGTTTGACCTTGGCCGGGTCGGTATTCGTCGTCATGTAGCTCGCCTTCGACATCTTCCAGGTGCCCGCGCCAAGGTTTGTGAGCGTCGGCTCGACGCCGTCAATACCGATGAACTTGATCGTGGTGTCCTTCAGGTTCTTCGCGTTGAGCGTGGCCATGCCGATCGATCCCTTGAATGCGCCGATCGCCTTGATCGTGTCGGACGACTCGAAGATCTCCTGGACGGCCGTCGGGTACTTCGGCGTGGTCGACCCGAAGACGTATCCCTCGATCGTGGTGCGGGTCGAGCTCGCCGCCTCGCGCACGAATGCCTTGATCGGTCCGGCCGTGCTGCCGACCTCCGACCAGTCCTTGATCGTGGCGGTGTACATCTTTGCGATCTGGTCTTTCGTCAGGTTCGTGATGGGGTTCACGGAGTTGACCGCCACGCCGCTGCCGGTGAAGCCGATCGGCGTGAGCACGATCTTGGCCTCGGTCGAGCGGAGCTCGCGGCCGATATAGCCGAAGTCCACGTCGCCGGTGTTCACATTGACGATGCTCGTCTCGGTGTCGATGTCGTTGAGCCTGATGTTGACGCCGGGGTGCAGCTCGCTGAAGCGCTTGATGAGCGCCGTCATCGCCGGGTTCGCGCCGTTCGCGCCCGATGCGGTGTACTCACCCGCGAGTGGGTCCTTTGTCCTTGCCGGCGTCGGCAGAACACTGACGCCGCTCCCTGCGCCACAGGCGCCGAGCACGAGGATCGCCGTCATGAAGAGCCCGACTCCGCGTCCCACCCGACGTATACCCACGAGATCGCCTCCACCCAATTACTTCGCGAGATCGTCAGATGCTCCGTCAGGCGGCGTAGTGCGGCATCCCTCAATGGGGGGAAGCATGGTGTCTGGGGGCGGGCGGTTTGCGTACACCGAGCTCCGCCGTGCTCGCGTGGACGTCCGCTTCCTTAGAATGGGGTCTCCCCAAGCGCGGAGGCGTTGGTGTAGCGGTAACACTGGAGAATGTGGATCTCCCTTCGAGGGTTCAACTCCCTCACGCCTCCCAGATAGGTAACCCCGGGTAAACAAGAAGCGCGGCCACTGGCCGCGCTTCCTGTTGTCTCTGGACCGTTCCGCCTGGATTAGTCGCCCTCTTTGCTGTTCCCATTCGTCGGCGCCGTCGGCACCTTGAACTGCGGGATCACATTCAATCTCGGCGGTTGCGTCTTCTCCGGAGTTTCGGTCTTGGTCACCGGCTTCTCGATAGCCGGCTTCTCCGTCGCGGGCTTCTCGGTAGCGGGCCTCTGGGTGGCAGGCCGCTGGGTCGACTTGGTCGTCTTGTCGTCATTGCCACTCGTGTTGCCGCTCCCGGTCACGGGCGGAATCGGGACTATGCCGCCCCCTGGATTGAAGAACCTGCTCGGCGGCGTGGCCGGCGGCTCTGTCTTTTGCTGTTCGCCCTGCTTCTCCTTGGCAGCTTCCGCCGCCTGGGCTTCCGCCTCCTTCGCCGTCTCGGCCGCATCGCTCGACGCGTTCGGTGCCGAGGTCCGGGTGACAGGCGTCGCAAGGTTGCCGGCACGGCCATCCGCCGTCGTGTTGTCGGTGGACGACCCGGTCCCGGTCGCGTTCTTGTCGTTCGAAGTCTGATCGGTGCTGCTGTTCTGCTCGGCTGCCTTCTTCTGTTCGTCCTCGGTCGGCGTCTTCGGTGCTTCGCCGACCTTGACCGGCTTGATCTCGGTGATCTTCTTCAGCTTGAGCGACGGCGTGGAGTCGTCGGTCGTGCTGTTCGAGGGGGTCGCACCCGAAGTACCACTCGTCCCGGTCGATCCGGTCTTGTGCAGCTCGACGCCAGTCACGGCGTTGTCCGAGGGCTTGACCTTCTCGGTGACCTGGACGGGCGTCCTGCCCTTCTCCTCGACCCTCGTCGTGACCTCGACGTCGTCGCTCTTGCTCGTGTTGAGGAAGTGCGTCGCGAGATCGCCATCGGGGATGTTCGGCAGTGTCACGACAGTCTTCCCGTCGACGACCTTCACCTGCGCGCCCGGCGTCTGGATGATCGTCTTGCCATCCTTGATCCCGTTGGCGCGGCCGAAAGCGTCGACGATGAGCGTGTTCTGATCGCCGACGGTCACGGTGACCTTGCGCTCGGGCTCCGGCGCCGGTTGCGGCGGAGTCGGCGCTTCACCCTTCTTCGTGGTGGTGATGAGTCCCGGCGTGACCGCCACAGTCGTCGTGGCTGCCGCATCGCTGGTCGCGACATCGCCTTCGGTCGTCGCGACGGTCGTCGAGAGGTCCTCTGCGACACCGACCGTGAACTGCGTGCCGCGCACCGATGCGGTCGAGGCGGTGGTGTGGACGTCGTACTTGGATCCGCCCTGTACGAGGTGCGTGACCACGTGCCAGGTCGTGCCGAGCTGCTGCCGCATCTCGATGACTGTGCTGCCGTCGGGGTTGCCATGCGCGACCTCGATCGCGAGCTCGGACAGCGGCTCGATCTCGACGGTCGATCCTTCGAAGTACGTCAGGACCGCGCGCGCGTCGACACCGGTACGGATCGAGTCACCGGGGGCGAGGACCATGCCGTCCTCGGCCGCGGTGTAATCGCCGGACCCATGGCGCACCTGGACGTCGCCGCTGATGATCGCGAGCGTTGTTGAGGCGCCGAGCGCAGTGCGCTGGTTCTTGGGCGTGAGGACACCGGACGCGCCGAGCGCGATGGCGAGCACGAACGCGACACCCAGTGCCGCGGCGGCCAGACGCAAACGGTTGTTCACTCCCACCCCTGTACGCGCGCTCCCCGGCGGATGGCCTGCCGGCGACGCCTTGTCGCCCGCCAGCCGTACGAGGTAACGGCGTGCATGCGCGAATCGTCATGCTCCGGCTGACCATTCGCGTATCGAACAGGTCGCAGAGCGGCGAAACCCCTCAATCGCGTGGCGGCGAGTACTCCGAAATGACTACCAGGAACGGCCGGGTCCGTCCGGCCTGCACCGTAAGCGGCTCCTCGAGACCTGCCTTGGCGAAGACCGGGACCCGGAGACCGTGGAGTCGCTCCGTCCGCCGCTCCCATTTCGTTCCACACACCGGGCACGAGAAGGGACCGTCCGGCATGCGGTCGCCGTGCTTGAGGAGGATCTTGGCGCAGCAGCGCTCGACGTTCGGCTCGTGGCCATCCTGCGCTGCGAGATATGGAAATGCGGCGGCCGACCCCTTCCGCTCGCGACGTACGAACGATCGCCCATCGGCTCGCTTGAATGCTCCCTCGCCGCTCGCCGACCAGGGTGTCGCGCACTCCGGGCAACTGAATGCGGTGGCGGGCGCGTAGAAGCCGCCCCACTCGATGATCCAGTCCTCGCAACAGTCCGCCAGGATCACGCGATCCAACGGAGCACCGCTTTCTGCGCATGGAGACGATTCTCCGCCTGGTCGAACACCGCGCTGTGTGCTCCATCGATCACTTCGTCCGTGATCTCCTCACCACGATGTGCCGGAAGGTCGTGCAAGACGATGGCATCCGGCTTGGCGTGTAGCAGGAGCTCCCGATTCACCTGGAAACCTTGGAACGCGCGGCGGCGGCGCTCGTACTCCTGCTCTTGGCCCATGCTCGTCCAGACGTCGGTGTACACGACATCCGCACCGGAGACAGCCGCGACCGGGTCGCTCCCGTAGGTGAGCCGCGCGCCGGTCGAGCGTGCGGCCTCGGCGGCAAGCTCTCGGTAGCGGGGCAACGGCTCGAATCCATCTGGCGATGCGACGCGCAGCGTCATGCCGGTCTTCGCCGCTCCGAGCATCAGCGAGTGCGCGACGTTGTTGCCGTCCCCGATGTACGCCGCCGTCACCTTGTCGAGCGCGCCCTTCCGTTCACGGATGGTGAAGATATCCGCCAGACCCTGGCAGGGATGGCTCAGATCCGAAAGGCCATTGATCACCGGGATCGATGCGTACTTCGCGAACTCGTCGAGCGTCTCGTGCGAGTTGGTGCGTAGCACGACGATGTCGACGTACCGGCTCACCACGCGCGCCACATCGGACACGCTCTCGCGCCGGCCGAGCCCGACCTCCTGGGGCGATAGATAGGAGCTGTGCCCGCCGAGGTCGCGCATCGCCACGTCGAAGCTCAAACGGGTCCGGAGGCTCGGCTTCTCGAAGATCATCGCCAGGGCGCGGCCGCGGAGCGGGGAGTCGTCCGGCACGGGATCGCGTTTCAGCGTTGCGGCGTCGTCGAGGAGCGTCCTGACCTCCGCGGTCGAGAGATCGGCGATAGAAAGGAAATTGCGCACACGCGTCGCGACCGCTGTCATCGCACAGCCCGCAGGCGCGGACGCTGCGCACTCACGAGGCCAATGAGCGCTTCGGCGAGGCGCGAGCTGTCGTGCCTGATGGTGTCCTGCTTGTTCCAAAGCTCGCGCGGCCCGCTCCATTTGTCGATGATCGCGCCTTTCGCGACACGCACGCCGAGCGCCTCGATCTGCACGATCTCGTCCGCGACGGGCTCGAGGTACGGCATCCCCTGCTCCGCGTGGTGGTCGCGCAGGTGCGCGGGCGGCGGATCGTCGTTCACGAGCGCCACGTCGAGTCCAGAGCCGCCGAGGTAGTCGAGGATCGTCGCGACGTGGCCGGACAGCGTCACCTCGTCGGTCTGCCCGGGCTGGGCCGTCGTGTTCGCGACGTAGACGACGAGACCGTTCGCCTCGCTGATCGTTCGCGCGATCTCGGGGACGAGCAGGCATGCGGCGACGGTCGTGTACAGCGAGCCCGGTCCGAGCGTGATGAGATCCGCGGCCTCGATGGCCTCGCACGTCCCCGCGGCGGCTTTCACGTCGGCGTCGCGAAGGTAGATGCGCTCGATCGGCGCCTTGCCGATCGCGCGGACATTCACTTCTTCTTCGACGACGGTCCCGTCCGAGAGCTTCGCGCAGAGGTGCGTGTTGTAGAGCGTCACCGGCAGGACCTTGCCGCGGATCTGCAGCAGCCGCGACGCCTCTTCGACGGCGCGCAGGAACGAGCCCTCCTGCTGGGCGAGCGCGGCGAGAAAAAGGTTGCCGAAAGCCATCCCATTCAGCTCGTTGCTGTTCTCGGTCACGAATCGGTGGCTGAACAGGCGGCGGAGGACCGGGTCGCCCTCGGCCAGCACGGCGAGCGCGTTCCGGATGTCGCCGGGCGCGGGCACGTCGAGCGCGACTCGCACCTTCCCGGTAGACCGGCCCGAATCTGTCACCGCGATGATCCCGGTGATGTCGTCGGTATGCGCCCGCAGGCCGGACATGACGGTGGGCGCCCCGAGCCCGCCACCCAGGCAGACGACCTTCAACGGCTTTGGCATGCCGGGATTTTCGCAGGTATCCGAACGCGATAGCTGTATTCACGTTGTCACCCGCCGGAGTGAGGCGCTCGGGCGGGCCGACAGCCATGCTCACCGCTCATGCGATTGAGTTCCATCAACTCGACCGTCCGGCAGGCCGCACCGTGGCTGGCGCTCACCGGCGTCATCGGCATCGTGGACTACGCCACGCCGTCCTCCTACGCCTTCGCCTCCATCTACTTCATCCCGATCTTCCCCGCCGCGTGGCGCTCCCGTGCCGCCGGCTTCATCGTCGCCGCCGCCTCGGCCACGCTCTGGATCTTCTCCGACATCGTGCAGCGGCCGGTGACCGATGAGGCCGCGCAGGTCTGGAACTACTCGACGCGCATCGTCGTCTTCGTGCTCGCCGTCATCCTTGCCTCCACGCTCCAGAAGGAGCGGTCGCGCATCGCCGAGCTCGACCGTCAGCGGCGCAGCCTCCTCACCCTCGTTGAGCACGAGGTTCCCGGTCCGCTCCGCGAGCTCGCGAACGAGATCCGCACGCTGGCCGGCATCGACGCTGTGGACGCGGAGCGCCTGACCAAGCGTGCCGAGCAGCTCGTGTTCTTGTCCGACGACCTGGCGTCGCTCGGCGAGCTCGAGGCCGGCGCGCTCAAGCTCCGGAAGCGGGCGACGAACGTCGTCGAGATGGTGCACGAGCTCCGCACGAACGCGGTCTCGAAGGCGCACGTGCTCCTCACCGTGCCGGTCGCGCCGGTCAACGTGAATGCCGATCCTGACCGGCTGCGCCAAGCGCTCGACGCGATGCTCCGCGAGGTCAGCGCCAGCGCAGAGACCGTGAGCGTCGACTGCCGGTCCGACAAGGGCTCCGTCTCGATCTCCATCGCGAGCGCGACGATGACCATGCCCGCGACCGCGGCCAAACTCGTGCGCGGCGACGATCCGTCGTTCGGCGCGCGCACCCAGCTGGCTCGCGTGCTCCTCGCAGCCCACGGTGGCACGCTCTCGAGCGTGCGCGAGTCGATGGGTCGCGGTCAGCGGCTCATCGCCCGCCTCCCGATCTAGGAACCCGCAGCCTCCGGCCGGAGGCTCCCAGGACGCGGGACCGGCGACGTCGTCTTAGGCTCTCGCGATGCGCCGCCACATGCCCGCCTGGGCGATCCAGTTCGCCGTCGGCATGGCGCTCGTCCTGGTCGCGATCGCTATCTTCGCCGCGCTCCTCGGTGCCGCCGTCCGGGGGCCGACGGCGTTCTTCGATGAGCTCGGCAAGAGCGTCGCGCGTCTCGCTCCACAGTCGCAGCCGGACATCCGCGACGACACGCAGCTGAAGGCAGTCATCCGGGCGATGCCCGACGGCAAGGTGCGCGTCGGTTCGGTGGTCGAGGACAAGGACCAGGTGGTCTTCACGATCACCGCGCCGCGCTCCGCGGTGCATGCCCTCGTGAAGCCGGGCGACGAGCTGCGGATCGGGCGCGACGGGAACATCGAGATCGTGCCGACGGGGATCCCGGGCGTGCTCGATCAGCTCCAGCGGAGCATCGAGGATCTCAAGAAGCGCTTCTTCGGGCCGTAGCCCCTAGCTGGCGCGCTTGAGGGACGCGCTGTGCGCCTTGATCGCGGCGGTCTGTCGGGCGACGAGCTCGCCACGCCATGCCGTGCGACGCTCGAGCGCCTCGCTGTAGCCGTGGTCGTAGGAACGGACCGCAAGGAAGCCGACAACGACGATGCCGAGGGCGGTGCCGAGCATCATGCCGAGAGCGAAAATGAGCATTCTGTTTCTGCCTTTCCGCGCACCTTGCGCGGTCCGTAATTCCTGCTGTTCTGAATGCACGGGTCGTGCCATACCGCTCGCCTGGCGGGCGCGACCGGGAACGTGGCAGCATGGCGGGCGAAGTGACGATCGCAGCGCCCGCTGTCGAGGCCCGCGATGTCCGGAAATGTTTCGGTGCTGTAACGGCGCTCGATGGCCTGACCCTCTCCGTCGGCGCTGGCGAGATCTACGGGCTGCTCGGCCCGAACGGCTCCGGCAAGACCACCCTTATCCGGGCGCTCGCGGGACTCGTCCAGCTCGACGAGGGTGAGCTCTCCGTGTTCGGCGCGGCGCCGCGCGCCGCTGTCGCGAGCGGTGCGGTCGGTTACATGACCCAGGCGGCGGCGCTGTACGTGGACCTCACCGTCGAGGAGAACCTGCGGTTCTTCGCCACGCTCGAAGGCGTCACCGACGTCCGGGCGCGAGTGGACGAGGCGCTCGGCCATGTCGACCTGCTCGAACGGCGCTCCTCGCTCGTCGGCACGCTCTCCGGCGGCATGAAGACGCGCGTCTCGCTGGCCGCGACGCTGCTGCATCAGCCACGGCTGCTACTCCTCGACGAGCCCACGGTGGGCGTGGATCCCGCGCTGCGCCGCGAGTTCTGGCAGCACTTCCGCTCGCTCGCGAGCGCCGGAGCGACCATCCTCGTTTCGAGCCACGTCATGGACGAGGCGTCGCGCTGCGACCGCCTCGGCCTCATCCGCGCCGGACGGCTGCTCGCGGAGGGCAGCGCGGCCGAGCTCATCGCGCGCGCCGGCGCCGGGGATCTCGAGGCGGCGTTCCTCGCGCTCTCCGAGGCACCGGCATGAATCCACGCCGCGCTGGAGCCGTCGCCAGGCGCATCGTCCTGCAGTTCCGCCGCGATCACCGGTCGCTCGGGCTGCTGTTCGTCGCACCGATGATCGTGCTCGCGCTCGTGGGTGCGCTCTGGGGCTCACCCACGCTGTCGACGGTCCACGTCATCGCCGCCGGCAACGTCGATCCGCAGCTGTACGCGGCGCTACAGGGCACGCAGATCGAGCTGAAGGCGCTCGACAAGGACGCCGCGATCGAGGAGCTGAAGGCCGGCCGCGCCGACGCGGTCATCGAGTTCGACCAGAACGGCGCGACGGTCACGCTCGAGGGCTCCGATCCGTCTCGTACCAGCGCGATAGCCTCCTCGGTGCAGGCGGCGTTGACAGAGCTCATCATCGGGGCGCCACTCTCGGCAGCGGTGAAGGTCGAATACGTCTACGGCGGTCCCGGCTACACGCTGCTCGATTACCTGGCACCGGTCCTTATCGCGCTATTCGCATTCTTCTTCATCTTCCTGCTCTCGACAGTCTCCTTCCTCCGCGAGCGCACCAGCGGGACGCTCGAGCGGCTCCTGGCGACCCCGCTCACCAGGATCGAGCTCGTCGTGGGGTACCTCGGCGGCTTCGCGCTCTTCGCGCTCGCGCAGGCGGTCGTCATCCTCCTGTTCACGGTGTTCGTGCTGAAGGTGCAGTACCGCGGAAACCTCCTGACGATCTTCGTCGTCGAGGCGGTGCTCGTGGTCGGCGCCGTGTCGCTCGGGCTCGCGATCTCCGCCTTCGCCCGGAACGAGCTCCAGGCCGTCCAGTTCGTGCCGCTCGTCCTTCTGCCGCAGGTCTTCCTTTCTGGACTTCTCGTACCGGTGGATCAGCTCAATGACTGGCTGCGCCCCCTGTCGGCGATCTTCCCGCTCACCTACGCGAACGAGGCCCTGCGTTCGGTCATGGTCCGCGGCTACGCGATCACGGACCCGCTGATCCTCCGCGACATCGGCATCCTGGCCGCGTTCGCCCTGGTCATGGCCGCCGCTGCGGTCGCGTCCATCCGCCGCGAAGTCGCCTGACTCCCCCATTCAGGGGACGCCGTCGGACCGTCGCGGACCGGTATGCTGCTGTTGGTTTGAGGAATGAGAATGGACCCTGCGGGGTCCTGGTCCGCCGAGGCGGTCTGCCGTCTGTGCAACGTTTGGCCGCGCCATTGGCGCGGCCTTTTTGTTGCCCACGCGGGTCTTTGACCGCGAACACGAAACGCTAGGAGGATCGCATGCGAATCTCGCTCATGCCCAAGAAGAGCATCTTCTTCACGTTATTCAGCCAGCACGCGCAGAACGCGCTCGAAGCGACAGAGGCGCTGGAAAAGCTGCTCTCCGACTTCACCGACGTCGAGAACAAGGCCCGTGACATCCACGCGATCGAGCACTACGGCGACAAGCTGACCCATCAGATCATGCGGGAGCTCAACGGGACGTTCGTCACACCACTGGACCGTGAGGACATCGTCGGTCTCGCATCGAAGCTGGACGACGTGACCGACGTCTGCCACGACGTCGCCGAGATGGTCGTCCTCTACAAGGTCCGCAGTATCCGCCCGCTCGCGGTGCAACAGGCGAAGGTCCTGGTGGCTGCCGCGACGCATCTCGTGACAGCGATCAAGGACCTCGAGAAGCTGGACGGCCTCGAGCCGCACTGGATCAAGATCCACACGCTCGAGAACGAGGGCGACTCCCTGTTCCGCTCCGCCGTCGGCGAGCTGTTCGCACAGACCACGGACGCGATCGAGATCATCAAATGGAAGGACCTGCACGCCCTCATAGAGGTCGCGATCGATCGCTGTGAAGACGTCGCGAACATCGTCGAGACCATCGTGGTGAAGCACAAGTAATGGACAGTGGCACCTGGATCGTCATCGCGGTCGTCGTCCTCGGACTCATGTTCGAGTTCGTCAACGGTTTCCACGACGCCGCCAATGCGATCGCGACGGTGGTCGCAACGCGTGTGCTGACCCCGTTCCAAGCGCTGGCCATGTCCGGCACGCTGAATCTTGTCGGCGCACTTGCCGGCACCGCAGTGGCCGCCACGGTCGCCAGGGGCATCGTCGACAGCACCAAGGTCACGCAGGATCTCGTCCTCGCCGCACTGGTCGCGGCCATCGCTTGGGACCTGATCACCTTCTACGCGGCGCTCCCCACGTCGTCCAGCCACGCGCTCATCTTCGGCATGATCGGCGCGTCCGTTTCCGTCCACGGGTGGGGAGTCGTCATCGTGCCGGGCCTCGAAAAGACCAGCGCCGCGATCGTCGTTTCCCCGACGACGACCTTCGTTGTCGGGTACCTCCTCATGCTGGCGCTCTACTGGGTCCTCAAGGACGTGTCCTATACGTTCGTGAACAAGTTCTTCGGGAAGGCGCAGATCCTCTCGAGCGCGTGGATGTCGTTCACCCACGGCGGCAACGACGGTCAGAAGACGATGGGCATCATCTCGCTCGCCCTTGCGGGCGGCGGTTTCGTCGCGAATGCCGGGGATATCCCGGACTGGGTCAAGGTCGCGTGCGCGCTCGCGATCGCCCTCGGTACATTCACCGGCGGCTTCCGGATCATCAAAACGATGGGCATGCGCATCACCCTCCTGAAACCGATCAACGGCTTCGCGGCCGAGACCACCGCCGGAGCGGTCATCGAGATCGCGACGCGCTTCGGCATCCCGATCTCCACCACCCATGCGATCTCTGGAGCGATCCTCGGTGTTGGAGCGACACGCCGGCTGTCAGCGGTGCGCTGGGGTATCGCCGGCCGCATCATGTCGGCTTGGGTGCTGACCATCCCCGGCTGCTTCATCTTCGGCTGGATCGCGGCATCCGCGATGCACGCCATCGGGATCCACGTCTAACGCCCGTACCCGCCACTGTGAGCGAGTAGCGAGATCCTCCTTTCGCGGCTTCGTCGAGGACCCGCGCGTCGCTTAGGCGACGCCGGCCAGCGCGGGGATCTTGAAGAGCTCGTCGAGCGAACCGATGACGTGGTCGGGGATGGCGTCACCTTTCGCCGACGAGACCGCGGAGGCCTCGGTCAGGCCGGTCGTGACGAGCACCCCGACCGCGCCGACCTTGTGCGCGGCCACGATGTCGTACTCGGGCGCGTCGCCCACGACGACGACCGGGCCACCGTCCGGACCGGCGCGACGGATCGCCTCCTGGAACAAGAACGGCTCGGGCTTCCCGATGCAGAGCGCCTCCCTCCCGCTCGCGACCTCGAGGGCCGTCACGATGCTGCCGGCGCCCGGCAGGAGCCGGCCCTCGACGGGATAGGCACGGTCCTTGTTCGAGGCGATGAACCGCGCGCCACCCAGGAGCGCGCGTTGCGCTTCCGCAAGTCGGGCATAGGTGAGGTGGAGATCGAGTCCGACGACGACGGTGTCAGGGAGCGGCGGGAGATCCAGATGCGTCAGGTACTCGCGCATCGCTCCGGGGTTCACCCCATCCGCCTCCGCGTTGGGCGGCGGATCGCTGCCGGGAAGCTGATCGGCCGAGCGCACGCCGATCCCGACTGCGCGGATCTCGTTCCGTAGGCCGTTCGCGCCGACGACGAAGACGTCGCGCGGCTTGGGCTCGAGCCGCACGAGGTAATGCGCGGTGGCATAGGCGCTCGTGAGGACGTGCTCCTCATCGCCGCCAAGGCCCAACCGCGTGAGGCGCTTCACGTAGTCGGTGCGCGACGCGGTCGAGTTGTTGGTACCGAAGAACACCTGCCACCCCGCTCGGCGCAGCCGCTCGAGGGCCTCGCGCGCGTACGGCAGCACGATGTCTCCGCGATAGAGGACGCCGTCCATGTCGAAGATCGCGACGGGCATCAAAGCGCTGCTTTGTAGAGCGCCTCGATGTCCGGCTGCGTCGTGGTGCGCGGATTGACGAGGATGTTGCCGGAGAGCATGGCGTCCTTCGCCATGCTCGGGATCGCGCCCTCGTCGACCCCGAGCGGGCCGAGGTGCGTCGGGATCCCGATCAGCTCATTGAGCTTGAACACGTGATCGACCGCGGCCTTCGCGTCACGCTTCTCGCCGAGTGCCTCAGCCACCTGAGCGTAGCGATCGGGTGCCGCGCTCCGGTTGAAGTCCATGACGTGCGGAAGGAGGACCGCGACCGCGGTGCCGTGCGCGACGTGGCACCAGCCGCCGAGCGGCAGGGCCATCGCATGCACGTTGCCGAGGCGGGTGTTGCTGAACGCGAGGCTCGCGGTGACGACCGCGCGCATCATCGCCTCGCGCGCG
>JBBQHN010000040.1:0-16152 GCA_038324015.1 Candidatus Limnocylindria bacterium
TGGCGTCCTGGCGGACATGGTCTGCGCCGCACACGCTCTACTTCGCTTCGGGAAAGATCTCCGCTCAACCCGGGGCCTTACCGACGCGGCTGCGTAGCTGGTCGCCCGAAGATGGCGTCAAAGACGTGACAGCGGCGGACGTGGGCGCCGTGTCGCCGTCGCACGACGCAAAGGGCGGAAGACTCTTCTACGTCCAGGCTAAGGACGATGCCGACCGCGGGATCTATGTGCTCGAGACGCGTACAGGCATGATCCGGGTGTTGCCCCGCGATGGCCGATATGCGATCGACGGCGTCCGCGTCTCCGAAGATGGCGCGGCCCTGCTTCAGCTGCGACGTGAGCTCGCAACAGGGAATCTTGAGATCTGGATCTCGACTTCCGACGGCGAACTCGCTCACCCGCTGATCCGCTTCGGAACGCCGCTCCCGCCCAAGGACGATGTCTGGGTCTACCGACTACGAGAGGTCAACCTCGAGATGGTTGCCTGGAATCGCTAGGTCATTGACCGCGCATCGCTGTGAGCCCAGGGGGGCGGGTCTCGATGGTTCTCGCGTTCGGCCCGCGGGAGCATCCTCTCGGCGCGCATACACGCCCGCGATATTCGCGGTGGGGGGTCCCCCTCCCCCATTTCGTGCAACTCACGGGAAAGGCAGGCGGGCCAGCCCCGTCGCGACGCGATTTCGGGTAGCTGCGCTTGAGGAATACCGGCGGCGCCCTGACGCGGCGTGCCCACGAACCAAGCGCGAGACCGCGATGCTCCGGAGCGACCCGCGCTGGCGTACCCCTCTTGACCGCGGAAAGGGATCGAAAGAGGTCACAAAGACAGCAGAAAGACGTCCGGCGCCTGGTCGCCCTCGAGCCAAGACCAAACACTCGAAGGCCTCGCTGCCGCTCACCACAACCGGAGTGAAGCTGCTCCGGGTCCACTACCGCCAAGAGCTCGAGAAGATGATCAAGGCCAGCACGACCTGGCAGGGCGGCGACCCGCGCGAGAGGCGCGGCTACGTCTGGACGACCGAGCTGGGCACGCCGATCTCAGCGACGAACTTCGTTCGGCGCCACTTCCACCCGCTCTGCGAGCGGGCGGGCATCCCGACCGGGCCGCAGCCCGACGGCCGCCGGGGCTTCCGGTTCCACGACATGCGCCACTCGACTGCCTCGATCATGGCCGCCCGCGGCGAGCGGCCCGAGGTCATCCAGCGGGTCATGCGCCACTCGAAGGTCTCGTTCACCATCGACCGCTACGTGAAGGTCTACCGCGAGGACGTCCGCGACGCGGTGCAGCGCAACGATCAGCCAGCCGTCGCGCGCTGAGTCTGCCGAAAGGACGGACCCAGCCATCGCACCGTCGGCTCACGTCAACCTGCCGCGTCGTGGCTCACGACCGGGCCGGACTCGCTCCGACCCGGATCGTCCGCTTGTGGATACGCCCACCGCCTCCGGTCCCATAGCGCCGCCGGCTCACTGTTCCAATGGTCGGGCAAGCGAGGCGTCGGCCATGCCGGATCGGGTCTCCAATGTCCCCACGAGCCGTCGAAGGGAGAAGCACCCGATTCGATCACCGCGATGACCGCCGCCGCCTCGCGGCGGATTTCCTCGACCAGCGCCGTCGAGTAGTCGCCCCGTCGCTCCTGGTCCTGAAGCAAAGTCTCGTCCTTCCACGACCACTGGAGGTCCGGCTTCACGACGATGTCGAGCGTGTGGTCGTTCGTGTCGAAGCCGATCGGCGTTCGCCGGAATGGCTCTTCGAGGTTCACGTAGTACCCGACGAAGCCTTCCGGACGCCAGGTGAGCCAGACCGAGTGGGCGCGTCCGGGAAACATGAGGCGCAGCGTGTCTGCCCACCATGCCGAGTCCGCAAGCTCGCGCCCGTTGGGGCCGGCGCTCCAGCGCTTGTGCGGCGTCTCCTTCGGCAGGTAGAGCGCGAGCAGGTCCGGTCGGTCCTCGACGACCCGGCAGCCCCAGGTCATCCCGGGCCGACCATCTCGGGTGATGTAGCGGAGCACGGCGTCATCACCGGTCGTCGGCGTGATCACGGCTCGGACCGCTCGTTCACGGCGCAACCTCCGGGCGGGTTCCACCGGCGAGGTATGCCGCCAGGCACTTGGCGTTCTCCGCCATTGGGCGCGCCGCCTCGAGGTCGAGACGGTCCTCGGCCCACGGCTCGAATTCAGCGCTGGACGCTGCGGGGCTCACTCACGCGGTGGAATGTAACTTGACCGCCGTGGGCACCGGCGCAAGGCCCTGCCGTACTGACTGCCGCAGGCACGGCGCCGAGCCGAGCACGGGGAAGCCAGTGGTGTACCGCCGCGCCGTCCGACCGGAACGCGCCGCACCGCACCCGCGGCCGCGACCGCGGCTCGCGCCGTGTCTGCGCACTTTTCACGGACGTCCGCGAGAAATGGATACCCAAATGGATACCCAAGACTTCGGAGCCGCCTCGAGGTGTTGAACACGAGCGAGTTCTCGAATGTTTTCAGTAGCCCGGATGGGATTCGAACCCATGACCTCTTCCTTGAAAGGGAAGCGCCCTGGACCGCTAGGCGACCGGGCCGCGTGGACCTCGATTATCCGCTCTTATGCTCCGGCGGTGCCCGATCAGTTCAGGACGATCATCGAGCCGTTCCGGATCCATTCGGTGGAGCCGCTCAGGCTCACGACCGAGGCCGAACGCCGCGCGAAGATCCGGGACGCCGGGTACAACCTGTTCAATCTCCGCGCCGAGGACGTCCTTATCGATCTGCTCACCGATTCTGGCACCGGCGCGATGTCGCGCGATCAGTGGGCGGCGATCCAGCATGGCGACGAGAGCTACGCGGGCTCTCCGTCGTGGTTCCGGTTCCTCGCGGCGGTCCAGGAGCTGTTCCCCTTCACGCATGTGATCCCGACGCACCAGGGCCGCGCAGCGGAACGCATCCTCTTCTCGGCGATCGCAGGCTCGGGCAAGGTCATCCCGAACAACACGCACTTCGACACGACGCGCGCCAACATCGAGGCGACGGGCGCCGAGGCGGTCGACCTCGTCATTCCCGAGGGCCGCAAGCCCGGCCTCATCCATCCGTTCAAAGGCAACATGGATCTGGGCGCGCTCGACGCGCTCCTCACCGCGCGTGCGAAGGACGTGCCACTCGTCATGGTGACGATCACGAACAATTCGGGCGGTGGGCAGCCAGTGTCACTCGAGAACCTCCGCGGTGTTCGCAAGATCTGCGATCGCCACAAGGTGCCGCTGTTCCTCGACGCCTGCCGATTCGCGGAGAACGCCTGGTTCATCAAGACCCGCGAGCCGGGCTACGCCGACAAGAACGTGCCAGACATCGTGCGCGAGATCGCAGGACTCGCCTACGGCATGACGATGAGAGCGAAGAATGATCCGATGGGCAACATCGGTGGCTGGCTCGCGATGAACGACGACGAGCTCGCCGAGAAGTGCCGCAACCTGCTCATCCTCACCGAGGGCTTCCCGACCTACGGCGGGCTCGCCGGCCGCGACCTCGAGGCGATCGCCCAGGGGTTAAAGGAGTGCGTCGAACCCGATTACCTGCGTTATCGCATCCGCTCGACCGAATACCTCGCGGACGCGATCGACCGCGCGGGCATGCCCATCGTGAAGCCTGCCGGCGGCCACGCGGTGTACATCGACGCTGGCACGCTGCTGCCACACATCCCGCCGCTCTCCTACCCCGCGCAGGCGCTATCGGTCGCGCTCTATGAGGCCGGCGGCATCCGCACCGTCGAGATCGGCACGGTCATGTTCGGTCGCCATCCCGACGGATCGGAGACCGCGGCGGCGATGGAGCTCGTGCGGATGGCGATCCCGCGGCGGACGTACACCCAGAGCCATATCGACTACGTGATCGAGGTGGTGGCGGAGGTCGTGAAGCGGGCGCCGAAGCTGACCGGGTACCGCATCGTCTCCGAGCCGGCACAGCTTCGTCACTTCACCGCGCGGTTCGCGCCCCTCTGATGACGACGCGGATCTGGCATCAGGGGTTCATCGAGCTCGCGACCCTCCCCGCCTACCGGGAGGCGCTGGAGCGCCACGTCCGGGCGGTGGTCGGGTCCGACACGGCCGTCGACCTCCACGGCGTCGCGCCGGGCACGTACGCGCCGGGTCACACCGCCGCGGACATCGCGCGCTCGCCGTACCTCATGAGCCTCCACGTCCACCAGATCCTCGACGCCGCCCAGGTCGCGCAGCGCGAGGAGTACGACGCCATCGCGATCGCGATCCTGCAGGATCCCGGACTGCGCGAGGCGCGCACGCTGGTCGATATCCCGGTGGCGGGGTACGGCGAGTCGGCGATGCACGTCGCGTGCATGCTCGGCCGCCGGTTCGCGGTCGTGCTGTTCAATCCGGAGCTCGGCGATCTCGTCGAGGAGCAGATCGCGCTCGCCGGCCTCGCGGGGCGCGCCGCCCCGCATGCGTTCGTCGACGCCGACTACAACGATGTTGTCGCGGCGTTCGAACGGCCGCGTCGGCTCGTGGACGCCTTCACCGCCGCGGCCCGCCGGGCGCTCGCCGGCGGCGCGGACGTGCTCATTCCAGGCCAGACGATCATGGCCGAGGTCCTCTGGCAGAACGGCGTGCACCGGATCGACGGCGCGCCGGTCGTCGACGCGCTCGGCGTCACGCTGAAGACCGCCGAGCTCCTCGCCGACCTCCGCCGCACGTCGGGCATCTCCACCTCGCGCCGCGGATATTGGGGGACCCCACCCGACGAAGACCTCGCTGAGCGCGCCCGGCGTCTCCTCGGCCGCTAGTCGCGGCCCCTTGCCGCTCCATCCCGGGACACGCCGAGCACGCGACGCATCATCTCCGGCGCCGCATCGAGGTCGCCCGGTGTCCCCTGCCAGACGACGCGGCCGCTGTCGATGAGCACGACCCGGTCGGCGACGGCAAGGATGAACGGCGTGTTCTGCTCCGCGAGGAGGACCGAGAGCCCGTGTGTCCGGTGGATCTCGCGGAGGGCCTCGGCGAGCCGGGAGACGACGATCGGCGCAAGCCCCTCGGAAGGCTCGTCGAGGAGCATGAGCCGTGGATTCCCGATGAGGGCGCGGGCGATGGCGAGCATCTGCTGCTCCCCGCCGGAGAGCACCCCGCCGCGCCTCTCGAGGAGCGGCTCGAGGTCGGGGAAGGTCCGTAGCACGGCAGCGAGCTCGAGCGGTGCGCGGCCGCGTGCGAAGCGCCGGCCGAGCTCGAGATTTTCACGCACCGTCATGCGAGCGAAGATCCTGCGGTCTTCGGGCACGTACGCGATGCCCGCTCGCGCGACCGTGGTCGTGGCGCTGTGGCCGAGGTCCTGCCCGGCGAAGCGCAGGGTCCCGGTCGTGCGGACCTGGAGGCGCATGACAGCGCGCATCGTGGTGGTCTTCCCGGCGCCGTTGCGCCCGAGGAGCGCGACGACCGCTCCATCGCCGACCTCGAGGCTCGCGCCGAAGAGCGCCTGCGCGGTGCCATAGAACGCGTCGAGGTCGGCGATCTCGAGCAGCGCGCTCACGCCGTCAAGCCTCGACCGAGGTACACGTCGAGGACCGCGGGGTCATGAGCGATCGCGTCGGGATCGCCGCTCCGCAGCACCTCGCCGTGGTGAAGCACGGTGATCCGGTGCGCGAGCTGGAAGACGACCTGCATGTCGTGCTCGGTGAGCAGCACCCCGCAACCACGCTGGTGCCACACCGCTCTGATCAGCTCGATCGTCGCCTCGGTCTCGGGCGGCGACATTCCTGCGGTCGGCTCGTCGAGCATGAGTAACCGTGGTCGAAGCGCGAGCGCCATCGCGATCTCGAGGCGCTTGCGATCGCCGTGGGACAGATCGGCGGCGCGCGACGCAGCGAGCGACGCGAGGCCCGTCTCCGCGAGCAGCGTGGCGGTCGCCGGCCCACCGCCCGCGGCGCGGGTGGACCGGTAGAAGATCCAGCTCTGCTGCTCGCCGGCCAGCACGGCCGCCCGCACGTTCTCCTCCACCGTGAACGTTGCGAAGACGCGCGCGATCTGGAACGCCCGCGCGATCCCGAGCCTCGTCCGCTCCCAGGCCGGGAGTGCGCCGATCGCCCGACCGGCGAAGCGCACCGTGCCGGCATTCGGGCGGAGCTCTCCCGAGACGACGCCGAAGTACGTGGACTTTCCCGCGCCGTTCGGCCCGATGAGCGCGTGGATCTCGCCGGCGCGCACGTCGAGGTCGACGCCCTTGAGGGCGACGAATTCGCCGAAGAGCTTGCGCACGCCGCGTGTCTCGAGGAGGACGTCGTTCATCGCCTCTGCCGCCAGGCGCGGAACGTCGCTGGGAGCCCGAGGATCCCACCGGGCGCCGCGATGACGATGGCGAGGAACGCGAGGCCGATCCAGAGGACCCATGCCGCGGTGACGCGGGACAGCGCATCGCGTGTCCAGAGGTAGACGACGGAGCCGACGACCGGACCGAGGAAGTGGTGCATGCCTCCGATGATCGCCATGATGATCGGCTCGCCCGAGCGGGTCCAAAAAAGGTGATCCGGAGTGACGAGGCCGAGGACATACGCATCGAGCGCGCCGGCGAGACCAGCGATCCCACCGGCCAGCGCGAAGGCCCCGGTGCGGAACCGGACGACGGGAACGCCGAGGAACTCGGCTCGGCGCTCGTCGTCGCGCATCATCTGGAGCATCGAGCCGAACGGTGAGATGACGACCAGGCGCAACCCGGCGAGAACGATCGCCGTGAGCGCGAGAACGAAGAGCCAGAGGGCGACTGGATCGCGGGAAAGGTCGAAGCCGAGCACCGTCCCAGGGAAGAGGCCGACGAGGCCGTTCTCGCCGCCGAGCACATCGAGCCTGAACGTGACCGTGAAGAGCGCCTGGGCGAACGCGAGCGTGAGCATCGAGAACGCGAGCCCGCTCGCACGGATCGAGAGCCTTATGACGACGACCGCGGCGAGCGTCGCGGCGAGCGTGCCGACGAGGAGTGTGACCGGGAGCGGCAGCCCGCGCGTCGCGAGGAGCCCTACCGTGTACGCCCCGATGCCGAAGTACGCTGCCTGACCGAATGAGGGGATCCCGGCGTAGCCAAGGAGGAGATTGACGCTCATCGCATAGAGCGCCAGCACCGCAGTCTCGGTCCAGAAGTGGAGGTCCGCGGGCCGGCTCACGAGTGGCACGACGATGGCGACGACGACAGTCGTGAGCCCTGCGCCGAGCCACGCCGCGCGTTCGCCGACGAGCCGACCGCGCACCCGGCCGAGCGCGTTCAGCGCCGCTCCGGATCGACGCCGAGGAGGCCCTGCGGCCTGATGAGGAGCACCACCGCCATGCCGAGATAGAGGCTGAATCCTGACAGCCCGGGGTCCACGGCGACGAGAACGCTGTTGAGGAGCCCGAGAAGCACTGCGGCGAGGAGCGCCCCGGTCGTGCTCCCGAGCCCGCCGACGATGACCACGGCGAACGACTCGATGACGTACGTGGCGGCGAGGCCGCTCGTGATCTGGATGCGGGGAGCGACGAGCGCGCCGCCGAGGCCCGCGAGCGCGATCCCGAGCCCGAACATGAGCGAGTAGATGCGGCGTACGTCGATCCCGAGGCACGCGGCCATGCTCCGATCGGCGGCGACCGCGCGGACCGAGCGGCCAAGGTCGGTGCGGTCGAGGAAGAGCCACAGTCCGACGACGACGGCCGCGCCCACCGCCACGACGAACGCCTCATACGCCGGGATCTCGGATCCACCGAGGCGGAGCGCCTCGAGGAACGCCGTCGGCATCGCCTGACCCAGAGGCTCGACACCCCAGATCTGGGTGATCGCGCCCTGGATCGTGAGTAGGACGGCATAGGTCGCGAGGAGCGCGTCGATCGGAGGAAGGTGGTAGATCCGCCGGAAGACCGTTGCCTCGACCGCGAGGCCGACACCTCCGACACCGATCGCGGCGACGGCCGCGAGGGCTACGAACTGCCAGGCCTCGAGCTGGGCGCCCCGCGTGAGAGAGTGAAGCACGAAGGCCCCGAGCGCGAAGAAGCCACCGTGCGCGAAATTGAGCACGCCCATGACCCCGAAGATGAGCGACAGTCCGCTTGCCACCAGGAACAAGAACACGCCGTCCGAGAGTCCGGCGATGAGCGTGGGAAGCATGGCCGAGCGCTCCTCGCTACAGCTCGGCGAGGCCGGGGACGAAGCGCCCGCCACCGCCCGGAGCGACGGTCTCGCCGTCCTCGAGGACGACTCGTCCGCGGACGAGCGTGTGTGAGGGAATGCCGTAGAGGGTCCAGCCCCAGTAGAGGCTCCAGTCCTTCACGTGCGTGTGATAGAAGTTCTCGTCCACCTTCTTACGCCGCTCGAGGTCGACGATGACGACGTCGGCGTCGGCGCCGGGCGCGAGCACGCCCTTGCGCGGGTAGAGCCCCATCGACCGCGCGGTGTTCGTGCAGCAGACCCGCACGAGGTCCTCCATCGTGATTCGGCCCTCGCGCACGCCCGCGGTGATCATGACCGGCAGGAGGTGTTCCATGCCTCCGGGCATCCCGGCGTTGCAGCCCCAGATGTTCTCGAACCGATCGACGCCGCCGGGCTGCTTGTCGGCGAGGCCGTAGTCGAGGTGATCGTCGCCGATCGTCGTCACGCCCTCGCCGAGGATGCCCCGCCAGAGCGCCTGCCGGTCCTCCTCGTACTTCAACGCGGGGTTGATCTTGCCCCAGGCACCGATCTCCTTCTCCGAGTCGGCGGTGTGCGTGAGGAAGCAGGTTTGCGTCTCGCCCCAGACCTGCTGGCCTTCGCGCCGCGCGGTGGCGACCATCTCGGCCGCCTCCTTCGTCGTGACGTGCACGAAGTACACGGGCGTGCCGAGGTGCCGGGCGATGTCGAGCACGCGCCGTACGCGGATGTTCTCGACGAGCGGCGGACGGGCCAGCGTCCAGGCCGCGAGATCGTTCCGGCCAGACTCGCGCACCTTGCCGATGAGATGCTGGACGATCGGGCCATCTTCGGCGTGGACCATCGCGATGGCGGGCGGACCCGCTTCGGCGATCGCCTCGAACGAGCGGAAGAGCATGTTGTCATTGCACGGAAAGATCCCGAGCGCACGGCCGCGCGGATCGTCGTACAGGTAGTTGTAGTGCTTGAACGAGTTGACCCCGCGGGCGACGAGCTCCTTGATCTGGGGCAGGTGCTCCTCGATGCCGATGACCGGGTGGAAATTGAAGTCGCAGAACGACTGCTCGACGCCCCAGGCGATGAGCGTGTCGAGGTGATCGACGTACCGCTCCACACCCGTCCAGTGCGAGAGGATCGTCGTGACCCCGCCGTGGATCGCACCCTCGCTCTCGGTACCGAAGTCGCGGCGCCACTTTTCCATCTCGGTCGCGCCCTTGGTCGATGACAGCCCCAGGTGGGCATGCGGCTCGATGAGCCCCGGGATGACGTATGCGCCCTTCGCGTCGATGACCCGACGCGCCGCGGGGAGCGTGGCGTCCCCGCCGACGTGCGTGATCCGCTCGCCATCCACGGCGAGACCGCCATGGATGGTCCCACTCGGCGTGATGACGCGGCCGTTGCGGATCACAAGATCGCTGGTCATGACCGCCTCCTAGCTGATTGTGTATCCGCCGTCGATCACAAGGACGTGGCCGGTGACGTACGAGGCGAGATCCGACGCGAGGTACAGGATGCCTGAGGCGATCTCCTCGGGCTCGGCAAAGCGCTGGAGCGGGATCCGCCGAAGGAACTCCTCGCGGAGGTCCGGATCGCGCTCGATCGCGTCGATCATCTTCGTCTTCGTGACCCCTGGCGCGACGACGTTCACGCGGATCGTCGGCGCCCACTCCACCGCGAGCGTGCGGGTCAGCCCGATGACCCCCGCCTTGCTCGAGACGTACGAGGCCCGGCCGCCGGGTGGTGCGATCGCGAGCTGCGAGGAGACGTTGACGATCGCGCCGCCGCCCGCTGCGAGCATGCTCCGCGCGGCCGCCTGGCAGCAGAGGAATGTGCCCCTGAGGTTGACGTCTTGCACGTCCTCCCAGTCCTCGAGGCGAACGTCGATCGAGGGGGTCCGTCGCGTGATGCCGGCGTTGTTCACGACGAGATCGAGCCCACCGAGGCGCGCGCGCGCGCGCTCGACGGCGCCGGTGATCGATGCCGGATCGGCCACGTCGAGGACCTCATACCCTTCGGCACCCGCCACTGTCGCGTCGGTCCGGCCGGTCGCCACGACCCGCATCCCTGCGTCCGCGAGCGCGCGCACGGTGGCACGACCGATCCCGCCGCTGGCACCCGTGACGAGCGCCCGGCGTCCGCCGAGGCCGAGGAGATCTCTCACCGACGTTTCGTCGCGGACTTCTTCTCCCACGAGTACCCGGGTCGGCGCTTGAGCTTGGTCCAGACGTCCGACGCGACGACCACCGAGTACATCCCCGCGGGGATCCCCGCGAGGCTCAGCGCTTCGACGATCTCGGCCTCGGTCGCGCCCGCCTGTACAGCGCGGCGCATGTGGATCTCGAGGCCCTCGCGCTCGAGCACCGCCGCGTGGATGCCGACGGCGACGAGCTCCTTGGTGCGCTTGTCGAGCACGTTGTCCGTGAGCCAGACCTGCGTGTAGTGCTCGTCGTACTTCTCGAGGACATCGGGCATGTGCGTGGCGAGCAGCTCATGGAACGAAAGCAGGTACCCGCGCTTCGCGCGGAGTTTCTTCAGCAGCGCGGCAGAGCGCGCGGCCTTGGTCGGCTTCGCCATCGCGTTCACCTCAGAAGGACCGCCGCGCGTCCGGCCGGATGACCGGCCGGACACGCGGATCGGTCGCGCTAGTGCTTGACCGGGCCGAGTGTGTCTTTGGCGGTCGTGACGATCGCCTCCGGCACCGAGAACCCTTCGGGGACCGACGCATCGGGCTTGAAGTGACGCATGACGACGGAGACAGCGGCCTGGTGGTCGCCTTTCCGGATGAGCACGTCACCCTCGATCGACTTGAACGTGAGATCGTCGAAGGCCGCGAGGACCTTGTCGAAGCTGTCGCTGCCGGCCTTCGTGAAGGCCGCCGCGTAGGCGTAGATGCTCTTGAAGCACTGGGCTGCCCACGAGCCGGGCGGCGTCTTGTACGCGGTCTGGTAGTCGTTCACGAACTGAGTGTTGAGCGGTGTGTTGAACGCCTTGTAGTAGTAGTCGTACTGGTTCCAGATGTCCGGCGTGTCCTTGCCGAGCTGGTACGCCTGGCCGAGGAAGCCGCCGCCGGCGATGCCGACCACCGCCTTGAACTTGCTGAAGAGCCCGTACTGCTGGCCCTGCTTGATGAGGTTGAAGGTGCCGGCACCGAACGTCGCGAGGAACAGTCCTTCCTTCTGCGCGGAGTCCGCCGGGAGCGCGCTGATCATCGACGTGATGTAGGTGTTGAGCTCGGTCGCGCTGAGCGGGAAGAAGATCTCCTTGCCCGCCGCGAGCGACGGGTCGAGCGCCTTCAGCCCAGCCTTGAACGTGTCGGCCTGGTCGTGGCCGGTCACGTAGTCGTAGCCGAACACGTTCCACTTGTGTACGTCTGGGAACTTCTGCCGCGTGACCGGACTGATGGCCTTGCCGGCCATGTCGTCGTTCACCGCGATGCGCACGAAGTTTGACTCCCACTTGTCCGTGGTGAGCGTCGTCGCCGCGGCGTGCGACGCCATGATGATCGAGTTGATCTGCTTCGCGATCGGCACTGCGCCGAGCGCGTCCGCGCTCGAGGTCCAGCCGAACGTCCAGGGGATGCCCTGGGAGTTCAACGTTCGCACCGCTTGCGCGGCGGCGGCTGCGTTCGGGGCTTCGTCGAGGGGCACGATCTCGAGCTTGCGCCCGAGCACGCCACCGGCCGCGTTGAGCTGATTCACGGCGACGGTCGCGGCCTGCTGACAGTCCTTGCCGATCTGCGCGTTACCGCCGGACAGCGTGTCGACCATGCCGAGCTTGAGCGGCGGCGCAGCGGTCGGCTGCGGCGTCGTGGCGGCGACGGTCGTCGCAGGGCTCGCGCTCGGCGCCGCCGTGCCGCCGCCACATGCCGTAAGGATGATCGCAAGGGTCACGATGCTCGTCAGACCGCTCCGTACCATGTCCCGACCTCCCGGCGCTGCGGAACGCTCTCTGAGATGCGACGCAGCGACATTCGCGCGCGTCAGCGCAGCCTACTCGGCTTCAGGGCGACCCGATGGACGGGTGACTGATGCCGTTCGAACGCACAGTGGCGCTCATTACGGGCGCGGAGCAGGGCATCAGGCGAGCGCTCGGGTCGCGTGCATGCCTTCGTGGAGAGGGAAACCGCGCGCGCGCTCACGTGAGCTCAGCTGGCACGGCCGGGGTGCACCTTGACACCGTTGACCACCGTCCATAGCGTCAAAGACCAGCCTACCGAGCATCGATCCGCTGGGGAGAACACCAGATGAGTGCCCTCGTCGCGCGGCCCGCGTCCGCCGTCCAGTCGTTCACGGCGCTCGACTCCAGCGGACCGATCGACAGCCCCGCGCCCGAATTCCAGACGCCATGACCGCCGAACGGTACGACCTCCTCGTTCGCGGTGGGACCGCGGTGCTGCCGGACGTGGGCCCGGTGCGCGCAGACGTCGCCGCGCGTGACGGCGTCATCGTCGCGATCGGCGATCTCGACGGCGCTCACGCCGACACCGTGATCGAGGCGCGCGGAAAGCTCGTGCTGCCCGGCGCCGTCGACTCGCACTTCCACCTCGGCATCTACCGGCCGCACGCGGAAGACACGCGGAGCGAGACGGCGTCCGCGCTCGTCGGCGGCGTCACGTCGGTGCTCTCGTACTTCCGGACCGGCAGCCACTACCTCAACAAGACGGGTCCGTACGCGACCATCTTCCCTGAGGTCCTGCGGCTCTCCGAGGGGAACGCCCACACCGACTACGGGTACCACCTCGCGATCATGACCGCGGATCAGCTCGCGGAGGTCCCGGCGCTCGTTCGCGACCACGGCGTCGGCTCGTTCAAGTTCTACATGTTCTACATCGGCCTCAATCTCGCAGCAGACTCGACCGCCGCGTCTGCGTACACGATGGCCGAGAGCTACGACCTCGGTCACCTCTACCGGCTCATGGAGCGCGTGGCCACGGCGGCACGCGAGCACGCCGCGAGAGGCCGTATCTCGCTCTCGATCCACTGTGAGACCGCGGACATCATCCGAACGTGCGTCGCCGAGCAGCGCGCCGCGGGTGCGAACGACCTCGCGGCATGGTCGCGAGCGAGACCCCCGTTCTCCGAGGCGATGGCGATCACGCAGGCGACCCTCCTCGCAGCGCGCGTCGGCTGCCCGCTCAACGTGCTCCACATCTCGAGCGCGGAGGCGCTGGACGCGGCGCGGATGGCCCACGGGCGCTACCCAGGCCTCGACCTGCGGCTCGAGACGACGCTCCATCACCTTGCGCTCACGACCGACACCGCGGGCGATACGCACGGCAAGGTCAATCCGCCGATCCGCGGCTCCGCCGACGTCGACGCGATGTGGGCCGCGGTCGCCGACGGCCGGGTCGGCACGGTCGCCAGCGACCACGCCGCCTGCCCGGACGAGATGAAGACAGACGACCTTTGGTCATCCCAACCGGGCTTTGGCGGCACCGCGCTCCTCTATCCGGTGCTGCTGTCCGAGGGATTCCACAAGCGGCACCTGCCGCTCGCGCGGCTCGTGGACCTCGCCGCGGGCGAGCCGGCCCGCCGGTTCGGTCTCGAGACGCGCAAGGGGTCGATCGCCCCCGGTCTTGACGCCGACCTCGCCATCGTCGATCCCGAGCGCGAGATCACCGTCGCGCCCGAGCTCCTCCTCTCGGCCCAGCCCTACACGCCCTTCTCCGGGCTCCGCCTCCGCGGTTGGGTCACCCACACCGTTCTCCGCGGGAAGGTCGCGTACGCCGAAGGGAAGGTCGCCGGCACGCCGGGCGGCGCTTACTTGCGTCGGCCGTTGGCCTGAGTGGGACAGACCCTCTCCGAGAAGGTCATCGCGCGCACCAGCGGGCGGACCTCGGTCGTCCCGGGCGAGATCGTCTGGTGCGCAGTCGACCTCGCGATGGTCCACGACTCGTCCGGGCCGCGACGATTGGGACCGCTTCTCGAGCGGCTCGGTGCGGAGATCTGGGATCCGTCGAAGGTCGTCATCGTCACCGACCACTTCACGCCGGCGAACGACCAGGCCGAGGTCGAGATCGCCCGGGTGACGCGCGCCTTCGCGCACGACCGCGGGATCCTGAAGTACCACGAAGCCGAGGGGATCTGCCACATCGTGCCCCTCGAGCAAGGCTATGTTCGCCCCGGGATGCTGTTCGTCGGTGCGGATTCGCACAGCACGACCGCGGGGGTCATGGGGGCGTTCGCCGTCCCGATCGGTGCCACCGAGATGCTCGGGGTCTTCGTCACCGGCGAGATCTGGCTCAAGGTCCCGGAGACGACGCGCATCGAGTGGAGCGGACGCCTCCGAGACGGTTGCATGGCGAAGGACATGGTCCTGACCGTCCTCGGCGAGATCGGTGACGACGGCGCGACCTATCAAGCGCTCGAATATGGCGGCGAGGGCGTGTACGCCCTCCCCTTCGACGAGCGCATCGTCCTGACGAACATGGCGATCGAGCACGGAGCCAAGGCCGGGGTGATCCCTCCCGACGACCTGACGTTCGAGATGATCGGCGGCGCCGGCCGCGAGACTGCCGTGTACCCGGATGCCGACGCGCACTACCTGCGCGTGCTCAAGCACGACGCGAGCGATCTTGTGCCGCAGATCGCGTGGCCGGGCTCGCCGGACAACGTGGCGCCCGCGACGGCGGCGGCGGGCGAGCGCATCGACCAGGGGTATATCGGCGCCTGCACCGGCGCGAAGTACACGGACCTCGCAGCGGTCGCCCGGATCCTCAAGGGCCGCCGGGTGGCCCCTGGAATCCGCCTCCTCATCGCGCCCGCCTCCAAGGACGTCATGCGCCGCGCCGCTGAAAGCGACGTCCTCGCGACGATCCTCGCCGCCGGCGCGACGCTCCTGCCGACCGGCTGTGGCGCGTGTGCCGGACTCGGACACGGCGTGCTCGGGCCGGGTGAGCGGTGCATCTCGAGCACGAACCGCAACTACCCAGGGCGCATGGGCCACGTGGAGGCGCGGGTCTTTCTCGGATCGCCGCTCACGGTCGCTGCGAGCGCGGTCACGGGCATGGTCACCGACCCGCGAGAGCTCCTGTGAGCCTCCGCGGCAGGGCCCTCGTCTACGGCGACGACATCTCGACGGATCAGATCACGCCGGGCAAGTACCTGAAGCTCACCGAGGCCGAGGCCGCGCTCCACGCGATGGAGGGCATCGATCCCACCTTCATGACTCGCGTGAAACAGGGTGACTTCATCGTCGGCGGGCGCAACTTCGGCTCCGGATCGAGCCGGGAATACGCCGCGTCGTCTCTCCGCATCGCGGGCATCGTTGCGGTCATCGCGCCGTTCTTCGCGCGCATCTTTTTCCGGAACGCGATCAACCAGGGCCTCGCCGTGCTGGAATGCCCTGAGGCGGGGCAGATCCACGAGGGCGACGAGCTCGAGGTCGACGTGCTCGCTGGCGAGGTGCGAGACCTGACGCAAGGCTTCACGCTCACCGCGACGAAGCTGCCGCCACACATCCTGGAGCTCGTCGCCGCCGGTGGCCTCGTGCCCTGGCTCGAGCGCAAGCTGGCGGCGAAGCGCGCCACGTGAGCATGCTCGCGCCGGGAGCCCGGCTCCGCGAGCTCCTCGCCGACCCCGGCATCATCGTCGCGCCGGGCGCTTACGACGCGCTCACCGCGCGTCTCGTCGAGCGCGCGGGTTTCCCCGCGGTGTACCTGAGTGGCGCCGGCGTCTCGTATACGCACCTCGCACGCCCGGACGTCGGGCTCGTCGGCGTCGACGAGATCCTCGCGCGCGCCGCCGCCATCACGGCAGCGGTGGAGATCCCGGTGCTCGCCGACGGCGACACCGGGTTCGGCAACGCCATCAACACGCAACGGACCGTCCGCTCGTACGAGCGAGCCGGTCTCGCGGGCATCCAGCTCGAAGATCAGACGTTCCCCAAGCGCTGCGGTCACCTCGCGGGGAAAGAGGTCGTCTCGGCCGAGGAGATGGCCGGCAAGATCACGGCAGCCGCCGAGGCGCGCCACGACCCATCCTTCGTCATCGTCGCCCGCACCGACGCGCTCGCGAGCAGTGGGCTCGCGGAGGCCCTC
>JBBQHN010000041.1:0-15925 GCA_038324015.1 Candidatus Limnocylindria bacterium
TCAGTCCAGCAGGACCTTGGCCGTGCTGAGCTCGTCCAGCTCGAGCTTCTCGCTGCGCGACTGCTCGTTGCGCTTCGTGCCCTTCACGCAGCGCGTGTACGTGGTCGGGCCGCGGCCCGTCGGGCCGACCACGATGCCGCCGCCCGGCGTCGTCCCTCCCCCTGGGCCGGTCGGTGGCGGTGGCGGAGGTGGCGGTGGCGCGATCGTCTCGAGGCACGCGGCGAGCGCCGCCGCCGCGGCGTCATGCGCCCGCGTTGCGGCGTCCAGGGCATCCTTCGCCCGCTGCCACGCAGCCTGGCCACCCTTTGCGTCGAAGTCGCGATGCTTCCAGCCGGCCTCGTCGTGCGCGGCTTGCGCGGCGTCCTTCGCCGCCTGCGCCGCCGGCACGCCCTTGCCGATGAAGTGCAGCTGCTCACCCGACACACCGCCGGTCGGCACGCCCTTTGCCGCCGCTGCGGCCGCGCGGTCGAGGTCCCGCGCCTGCTGGTCCGCATAGTTCACCGCGTTGCGGGTCTGGTTGATGTCGTCGAATGCGTCCGTGGCGCGCTGCAGCTCGCGCGCGGTGCGCTCCTCGTCGGCCTTCTCGCGGTCGCAGGTCTTCTTCTTGCGCTCCTGCGTGATGAGCGCCGCGCCCGCGGCTGCGATGACCAGTCCGCCGCCGGTGAGCGGCAGGTTCGGTCCCCCACCGCCGCCGCCCGTCGTTGGGCTCGCGGTCGGTTGCGCGGTCGTCGGTTGCGCTGAGACGGTCTGCGCGGGGCGCGTCGTGGTGGTTGGGAACGGCGTCGGCGCGGGGGTCGGCCCGACCCCGGACAGGGACCCGTCGTTGTACACCCGGGTCACGGAGTTGCCCTTGCCGTCGCTGACGACCACGGTGATCGTGCCGGGATGGAACTCCTCGTTCGGACACGGTGGATGCGGATGGGCCCAGACGGCGGTCGCGTCCTGGAAGGTGAAGGGTCCGCAGGGGTTCGACTTGGTCCAGACGAACGTCAGCGTGTCGCCCTCCGGATCGGTCGCGTCGACGTTGTAGAAGGTGTTGGTCGGTATGAGGTTCGCCTTGATCGGTCCGACCACGGGCGGCTTGTTCGTGACACCGGACGCGCCGGGCGTAGCGGTCACCGTTGGCGGCGTGGATCCGGACGGACCGGCCGCCGGCGCGTTCCCCGCTCCTGCGACGCCGGCGACAGCGAGCGTGACACCCGCGAGCGTCAGCCCGTAGGCGATGGCCTTGCGCGCCCACGACGCGCGCTCACGCGACTCGGCGGCCTGCTGATGCACGCGCGCGGCATACCCGGCCGCGAACACGTCTCCGGAGTGTTCCTCGCCCTCGGCGAGCGGATCGCCGCCGGAGCGGGTCGCGCCCGCCAGGAGGCCGTAGAACGAGTCGGCCATCTGCTGATCGTCGTTGGCGCGCTCTCTGTCGATCGCGTTCTGCCGCACGGATGCATCGGCGTCAGTGGCATGTTGCTCGTCGCGCGTGGCCGCAGCCTCGAGCTCGTCAGGCGTTTTCGCCTGGTCTTCGCGATCCGCCACTTCCCACCTCGTGCGCCTGTCTGCCCGACGAGCGAGCGCCCGAGCGGGAGTGTACGAAAGCGCGTGCCGCTCAGCCCATGGCGGCCCGGATCCAGCCGTCGATCTCGCGGTCGTCGAGGCCGGCGGCGTCCAACTCCCGGTCGCCGACGGCGACAACCGGGATCCGCAGGACATATTGCCGCTCGGTCACCGGATCGGTCGTGATGTCGACCCGCTCGATCGCGAGTGGCCGGTCGAGCCCGATCCGACGGAGGGCACGGTGGACCTCCTCGCACAGATGGCAGCCCGCGCGCTCGTACAGGGTGACGTGCAGCGGCGGCGTGCGATGCGTGCGCAGTCGAACGAGCGCAAGGCCGCGCCGGAGGTTCCCACGAAGCACGGCTAGATTGTCGGGGTGAGCCCGTTCGCGCGCCCGGAGCTGTTCCTGTCGACCGCGGATGTCGCGACGAGGCTCGGCGACCCCGCGGTCCGGATCGTCGACTGCCGGTTCGCGTTCGACGGCGACGCGGACGCCGCGTATCTCGACGGCCACCTGCCCGGGGCGGTCCACGTCGACTGGAGCCGCGATCTCGCCGCTCCCCCACCCGCCTCCGGGCATCCGCTGTACATGCTCCAGGGGCCCGGCGAGTTCGCCGCGGCGATGGGCCGCATTGGCGTCGGCGACGACACATTCGTGATCGGCTATGACGCGGAGGGTGGCCATCACGCCGCACGCCTCTGGCTCGCGCTGCGGCGCAACGGGCACGACCGGATGGCGGTCATGGAGGGCGGGTTCCCGGCCTGGCAGCGTGAGGGCCGGCCGGTCGAGCCCGGCACGGTCGCCATCACGCCCGCGACCTTCACCGCGCGCCCGCGCGACGGCGTGATCGCGACGGCGGCTGACGTCCTCGGGGCCGTCAAGACCGGCGATCCCTGGCTCCTCGATGTCCGCCGTGACAGCGAGTACGCCGGCGCCGAGGCGCGGGCGAAGCACGGGGGACACGTCCCTGGTGCGGTGAACCTGCTGTGGAAGGACGCGCTCCACGATGACTGGACGCTCAAGGATCCGGAGGAGCTCGAGCAGATGTACATCGACGCGGGGTTCGGGCCGGAGACGAGCACGATCACCTATTGCCAGGCCGGCGTCCGCGCCGCTTTCACGCATCTGGTGCTTACAGCACTCGGGCACGACGACGTGCGTACCTACGACGGCTCGTGGGAGGAATGGGGCAACCGGGACGACGTCCCGATCGTGCAGGGCCGGAGCTAGGCTCGCTCGGTCGAGGGCACCATCACGAATGTGAGGCCGGCCGCCGCGAGCGCGAATCCGACCGCCACGATGAGCGCGAACGGCGTCGACACCGCGAGCAGCGGACCTGAGATCGCGGAGCCCACGGGGATGCCCGAGTAGTTCAAGTGCATCGACACCGCGAATGCGCGCCCGAACCATTCCGGATCGGTCACGCGCTGGCGGAGCGAGAACAGCGCCACGTCCATCACCGCGCTCCCCGCACCGATGCAGACGACCGCGCCGATCAGGGCCGGAAGCGACGACGCGAACGCGACGAGCGACAAGCCGGCCGCGATCACGAGAATGCCGGCCACGAGCATCGATCGCTCGCGACCGGCGCTGCCGAGCTTGCCCGCGGCGAGGCCGACGCCGACGCCGACGACGCCCATGACCGACCAGAGCCCGCCAACGACCGAGGCGTCCGCGTGGAGGCGCTCGAACACGACGACCGGGAGCCCCACGAGGAGGATCCCCTGCCCCAAATTGACGACCGACATCCCGACCGCGAGACCACGCAAGCTCCGGTTGCGGAGCACGTACCCGATACCGTCGCGCGCCTCCTCCAACACGCTCCGCGTGATCTCGCGGGTTGGCGGCACGTCACGCACGCCCGCGAGCGCGACGGCACCGAGGACGAATACGACAGCCGTCGCGCCGATCGCGGCCTCGGCCGAGACGAACGCGGTGATCGCACCGGCAAGCGGAGGGCCGAGGACCGTCGTGATCATGTAGAACATCGAATCGACGGCGTTCGCGCGGTCCCAGAGGTGCGGCGGCACGACCATCGGGAACAGCGATCGCGACCCGGCGGTGCCGAGGGGATTCATGATCGAGCTGATCACCACCAGCGCGAGGATCGCCGGCAGCGGTGCGTGGGAGCTCGCAAGCACGACGATGAGCCCGAGCGCCACGGCGGACACGGCGTAATCCGCGACCATGAGCTTCACGCGGCCGAACCGGTCCAAGAGCGCGCCCGCGAGCGGGCTGACGACCACACCGGGGGCGATCGCGAGGAACACGGCGAGCCCCGCGAGCGACGCCGACCCGTAGCGCTGCAGGACGAAGAGCACCAGCGCGAGCTGCCACATCGATGACGCCGCCCGGACGAGGATCGTGGCAAAGGCCAAGCGCGGGAACCCGTGAACGGCGAAGAGCGCGCGGTAGCTCGTGACCGGGGCTGCCATCGCCTCCAACTAGGACCCGGCCGCGTTGAGCTCGGCCGCGAGGTCCGCCGGCACGTCAGCCTCGATCGCGATCCCGCCCTCGGAGTAGTCCTCGCGCTTGAGGGAGCCCCGCTCCCGGATCCGCTGGATCATCGCGCCGCCGCGGTCATACGGCAGCGTCACCTTGACGCTGGTCCACCGCGAGGTCGCGGACGCCGCCAGACGGTCGCGCAGCATCGCCGTGCCCTCACCGGTGCGTGCCGACACGAACACCGCGCGCGGGAGCTCGGCACCGATCGCCTCGCGTAAGGCGTCACCCTCTGCACCGGTCAGCGCATCGGCCTTATTGAGCACGAGCAGCTGCTCCCGACTGGCGAGCCCGAGGGACGACAGCGTGTCCTTGACGACACGCATCCGCTCGTGGAGGTTCGGGTGCGACACGTCGGCGACGTGGACGAGGAGATCCGCGTCGGTCAGCTCCTCGAGCGTCGCGCGGAACGCGGCGACGAGCGCCGGCGGCAGCTTATTCACGAACCCCACCGTGTCCGAGAGCAGGAGGTTGATCCCGTTCCCGACCGCGGCGCGCCGCGTGGTGGGGTCGAGCGTCGCGAACGGCTGGTCCGCGACGAACACGTCCGCGCCGGACAGCGTGTTGAGCAGCGTCGACTTACCGGCATTCGTGTAGCCGACGAGCGCAGCGAGGAATAGTCCTTCTTTCGCGCGCGACTGCCGGCTCCGCTCGCGCTGCTCCGCGACCGTCGCCAGCTTGGCCCTGAGTTCCTGGATGCGACGCCGGATGACCTGACGGTCGCTCTCGAGCTTCGACTCACCCGGACCGCGGGTATTGATGCCACCGCCGAGCCGCGACATCTCGCGCCCGAGACCCTGAAGTCGCGGCATCCGGTACTCCATTTGCGCAAGCTCCACTTGGAGCTGGCCCTCCCGGGACCGCGCGTGGCGCGCGAAGATGTCGAGGATCACCGCGGAGCGATCGATGACCCTCGCGTCGAGCAGGCCTTCGAGGTTCTTCTGCTGCGCTGGTGACAGCTCGTCGTCGAACACGACGAGATCCGCGCCGGTGCGCTGGCGCTCGAGCGCGAGCTCCTCGGCCTTGCCCTTTCCCACCCAGGTGTTCCGGTCGGGCGTGCGGCGATGCTGCGTCGCGCGGCCGACGACGGTGCCGCCGGCGGCGGTCACGAGGGTCGCAAGCTCGTCGAGCGAATCATCCGCCTCGAGCGCGTTCCCCTGAGTCTCGAGACCGACAAGGAACGCGCGCTCGGCCGGGACGGCGGTATCGAAGGTCACAGCTCTCCTCGGAACACGTACTCGGCGGGGCCGGCCAGCTCGTAGCGGGCGCCGCGGTTGCGGACCACGAGTGTGCCACCCGGGAGACGCACGCGGACCGTATCGCTCGTCACGTCCCCTCGGGCGGTCGCGGCCGCTACCGAAGCGCACGACCCGGTCCCGCAGGCGAGCGTCTCACCGACCCCGCGCTCATGAACGCGCAGGCTGACCTCGCCCGGTCCGCGCCTCCTGACCGCCGCGACGTTGGCCGGCCCGGCGAGCGCGGTGGATGCGGCCGCGAGCGCCGCGAGGTCGATGGTCGTGGGATCGTCGACGAACACGACGACGTTCGGATTGCCGACGCGCACGGCTCGCGCCTCGTACTCGCGTTCACCGACAACGATGCGCAGCTCGGAGCCGAGCTGCGGCGCGTCGAGCTCGATCGCGAAGCCCTCGGGGTCGCGCCAGGCGCGCACCAGCCCGCTCTTCGTGTCCAGCTCCAATGCCTCGCCGCCGTGACGCTCCAGGAGATACCGCGCGACGCATCGCGAGCCGTTGCCGCAGGCGTCGGCGATGGAGCCGTCCGCGTTGTGGATGACGAGCGGCCAGCGGGTGCCCTTCGGTGCGCCGATGATCAGGATGCCGTCGGCGCCGACGCCCGTGCGGCGGTCGCAGAGCGCGCGAGCCCGCGCCGCATCGACCTCGAACCGGCCATCGTGCTCGTCCACGACGATGAAGTCGTTCCCACAACCGTGCATCTTGGTGAACTTCATACCGCGGCATGCTCCAGCAGCGAAAGCGGATCGGTCGCGAGCGGATCGACCCATTGGATATCGGGATCGCGTCGGAACCAGGTCATCTGGCGGCGCGAGTAGGCGCGCACGTCCTTCGCGGTCGCCTCGACCGCCGCATCGAGCAAGAGTTCGCCGCGCAGATGGGCCGCCCAATGGACGTAGCCGTGCCCGCTCATGCTCGGCAGCGCGGGGTCGGTACCGCGACCCACGATCCGCTCGGTCTCGGCCAGCACGCCGTCGGCCACCATCTGCCCCACCCGCGCACTGATGCGCTCGTCGAGCCAGGCACGCGGCGGATCGAGCCCGATGCGCAGGCAGCTGAGGCGCTCGCCCCGCTCGGCCGGGACGCGACCTGTCAGCAACGCGAGCTCCAGGTAACGGACGACACGGCGCGCGTTCCGCGGATCGACGCGTTCGGCCGCGTCGGCGTCGATCGCGGCGAGCTCGCGGTGCAGCGCCGCCCCGCCCTCGGCGACGGCACGCGCCTCGAGCGACGCGCGAAGCACGGGATCGGTCGGCGCCTCCCCGAACGCGAGCCCGTCGAGCAGCGCCCGAACGTACAGGCCGGTACCACCGACGACGTACGCAACACTGTCGCGCGCCGCGATGTCCGCAAGCGCAGCTCGACCGTCGGCCTGGTACTGCGCGGCGTCGTACGGCGTGCCCGGATCGACGAGGTCGATGCAGTGATGACGGACCCGACGCTGCTCCTCCGCCGTGGGCTTCGCGGTGCCGACATCCATGCCGCGATAGACCTGGCGCGAGTCCGCCGAGACGATCTCGCCGCCGGTCCGCTCCGCGGCCCGCAGCGCGACGGCACTCTTTCCCGACGCGGTCGGACCGACGATCGCAACGATCGTCACGCCGGAGCCTCGATCCCGGCGACCGCCGCGCGCGCCGCGGCGATCGTCGCGGCGTCGGGATCGCGGTCGCCGTAGCGCAGATCCTCGAACGCCCGCACGAGCGGCGACACCGCCGCGAACCGTGCATCACGGCGCAGGGCGCGCTCCTGGTGCTCCGCGGGGGTCTCCCCTGCGGCGCGCCACGCCACGCCGGCGGCCTCGCTACGCGCCAGGTAGCGCCAATAGAGCGCCCGCAGGGTGCCCGCAGGCGTCCCGTCGTCGTGCGGGGCACGCGGCCGGCGCCCGCGCCGCGGCAGGAGACCCGCCAGGAACGCGCCAATGCCGTCACCACGCATGGACGCGCGGTCGAGGGACGCGCCCTCGGGCAGCGTCTCGCGCCGCTCGCGCGCCATTCGGTCGACGAGGACGACGACGAGGATGATCGCGATCGCGGCGATGATCAGCTCGACCGCACCCAGCACGAACGGTCGCGTCGCTTCGATCTGGCGGATCGCCTCGGCGTCCCGGGCGATGTCCGTCGGCGGCAGCGGTGGGCGGAGCTGCGGGAGGGACCTTCCATTGAAGAAGGCGCGGAAGACTTCGACGACGAACGCCGCAACGTAGCCGAGCAGGAGCAGCACGCCGAACAGGAGGTCGCCGATCACCGGGGCGATCCGCTCCCCCGCCCGCCCGAGCTGGTCACCGAGGAACGGCGCGAAGACCGCCCCGATCACCGCCGCGACGGCGAGCAGGATCGCGCTGCCAGACGCCGTGGTCCGGCTCATGCCGCCACGGGCCTCCTTGCCGGCGAGCGACAGCTCCTCGGCGGATCGCGCGAGTGAGAGCGCGATACCTGCGGCAACAGTCGTCGCCAACCCGAGGAGCACCAGCCCGCTCCGGTCGACAGCCCCGGGGAGGACCGCCGTGAGCGCCAGTGCCGCGATCCCCGCAAAGGCCGCGTTCCGCGTCGCCTGCCACCGCACGAGCCCGCGGGCGACGCTGAGATTCCGCCAGACGAAGACCTCGCCGATGATGCCGAAGGTCACGAGCCTGGTCAGGATCTCGAGGCCGTCGGCGTGCGGCGTCCGCAGCAAGGCCCCCACCGTGGCCGCCGCGGCGATGGCGATGACCGCGATCGCCGTGTTCTGCCGGTCGGCCCGCGCGTCGCGAAGAACGCTCGCGAGCACGATGCCAACACCGGTGAGCGCGAGCGCGACCGCGACGACCGGGACCGGCCGGCCGGCCACTCCGAGCGACAGCTGTGCCGCGGCGACGATCGCGGCGAAGAGCGCGCCCTCAAGGATGCAGCGCGCAACGAGGACCGCACCGAGCGTCGCCTGCGGACTAACCCGTCGCACGTCGCGCTCCGATCCGCAGCGTGTCGACGATGACGTCGGCCGCTCGAAGCCGCGCCCGCACGGCCTCTTCGGGCTCCTCGATGGAGACCGCGAGCACGCGATGATGTGAGCGGCGCAGCGCGAGGAGCGCGGTCGCAAGATGCGGGCCGAGCACCGGTGTCACGCAGACCAGCGTCGCACCCCAGGGGAGCCTCCCCCGTTCGCGCAAGAACACCGTCTCCGGCGAGTGGGACGCGTACGGGCCGAGCCGGGCAAGGATCTCGAGCGCGCGCGTAACCGGTCGCGGACCACGGCCGATCGCCGAGCGCGGACGCTCGTGCGTGACGTTGTCGATCCCGTTCGTGATGAGCCCGATCTGACGGCCCGCGTCGGCGGCGAGCCGGATGAGCTCTACCGTCGCCGAGATGACGGTCTCTGCTGCTTCCGGATCGGCCTGGATCCAGTACTGGTCGTACGTCGCGACGTTGAGCAAGAACACGGCGTCGAGGCTCGTTGCGGGCTCGTATTGCTTGGTGTGCAACGAGCCGAGCCGCGCCGACGCCTTCCAGTGGATCTCCTTACGCGGATCGCCGCTCCGGTGCTCGCGCACGCCGCGGAAGCGGAGCGGGTCCGGCAGGAGCCCGCGCTTCGTCGCGGTCTCCGCGAGCGGCCGCAGCGATGGCCGGTGATGATCGGCAACGCTCAGCGGCTTCGGATACACAACGACCGGCGGGCGGCCAGGCGCCGCCGACTCGACGTGCGCGAATCCGAGCCAGTCGCCGCTACGGAGCCGCACTGGCCCGAGCTCGTAGGCACCGCGACGGACCGCTCGCAGCGGGAACGTCAACGTGACCCGCTCGTGGGCCTTCGGCGAGAAGCCCGCGCCAACAGAGTCGCGCGACGTGCCGGGCTCCCGGTGCTCGGGCTCGATCCCGTCCGGCAGGATCACCCGGACGTCAAGCCACGGCATCGGGAACGGCTTGCGGTTGAGGATCGTCACGCGCACGACCAGCAGCTCACCAGCGACGAGCCGTGACGGCTCGCTTTCCCAATGGACCTCGACACCGTGAAGCGCGATGCGCACGCTCAGCTCGGAGACGGCCCAGCCGGCGAGCCCCGAGGCGGCCGCGACCAGCACGACGGGCTCCCGCGTGATCGCCGCGGCGATGAGAAGGAGCGGGACCACGACCCAGGGGAACGAGCCACTGCGCTGGACGGTCATCCGACGGGCCGTGGCTCCTCGGCGGGCACAGGCACGCGCGCGAGGACTTCCGCCACGATCGCCGCCGGCGTGCGGCCGCGCATCTGCGCATCGGCATCGAGGAACAGGCGATGGCTGAGGACCGCCTGTGCCTGACGCTTCACGTCGTCGGGAAGCACGTAGTCGCGGCCGTGGATCGCCGCGCGGGCCTGCGAGGCACGGAACAGAGCGATCGATGCGCGCGGGCTCGCACCGAGCTCGACGCCCGGGATCTGGCGCGTCGCACGGGCGATCGCGCCGATGTAGGTACGGACCGCGTCCCCCACCCGGATCGCGCGGACGGACTCGCGGAACCCGGCGAGCGCCGCTCGGTCGAACAATGGCGAAAGCGTTCCGGTATCGACCGTCGAGGCACCATGCAGACGCAGCATCTCGTCCTCGTCCGCGTCGCTCGGGTATCCGAGATTCAGGAGGAACAGGAACCGGTCGAGCTGGGCTTCGGGTAGCGGGAAGGTGCCCTCGAGCTCGATGGGGTTCTGCGTCGCGATGACGAAGAACGGATCCGGCAGCGCGTGGGTCGCCTCATCGACCGTCACCTGCCGCTCCTGCATCGCCTCGAGCAGGCTCGACTGCGCGCGCGGCGTCGCACGGTTGATCTCATCGACGAGCACGACGTTGGCCATGAGCGGGCCGGGACGGTACTCGAAGCGGCCCTCGCGCTGGTCGTAGATCGACACGCCCGTGATATCCGACGGCACGAGGTCCGGCGTGCACTGCACGCGGCGAAAGTCGAGGTCGAGCGATCGCGCGACCGCACGCGCGAGCGTCGTCTTCCCGACCCCCGGCACGTCGTCGAGCAGCACATGCCCATCGACCAGGAGCGCAGCGAAGAGTTGCTCCACCGCCTCGCCCTTGCCGACCACCACGCGACCCACCTGGACGACGAGCTGCTGGGCTGCTTCCTTGACCGTGCTCAAGACGCGGGCGACGCGCGCCGGCGCGCAGAGGAGCCCGCGCCGCCCCGGATGGCCGCGGCGGTCGCGATGGCGAGGGCGAGCGAGATGAGCGCCGCGAGGCCGTGCAGACCAAGCTGGACCGGATCGATGACCTTGAGCGCAAAGGGGCTGAACGCACGCTCGATGAAGAAGATGAGGGCGAGGATCATGAGGAGCCGCAGCGCGACGCTACCGCCGTGGACCGCGCGCGTCGCGACGGTGAGGACGACGACGGCGAAGAGGTACACCAGCCAGCCGGACGAATCGCCGGTCGTGCCCCAATCACGGCCGCCGGGCACGAAGTCGGCGACGATGCCATCGGTGACGAGGATGAGGGAGAGGATCAGCGTCAGGAGGCCGATGAGCCAGCCCGAACCACGTGGCTCCTTCGCGACCGGTCTCTCGACCTGCGGTGCCGGCGGCAAGGACACGCCGGGTTCGTCCACCGAGAACATCGCATCCATGTCCGAGGCGACGAGGCTGTGGCCGAGCTGCCACACGCGGACGGCGCCGACGAGGATAACGAGCTCGACGACGGCAGTCGCCAGGTGCACGGCGATCGACACCAGCGGCTTGTCACCGAGGACGAACGCCGTGACCGGTCGCTCGACGATGAAGAAGCCCGAGAGCGCGATCCGGCCGAGCAGCGTTCGCTCGCTCCCGCGCGCGACGGCGATCGTGAGCAACAGGTTCGCGAACGCGAAGACGAATGACGTCCAGCCCAGGCCTTTGTACTCGTCGAGGATCGACACGCCCGACGGGACAACACTGTGGTCGACGAGGCCATCCACCACGAACAGGACCGTGGCGAGCAGCATGAGCAGGACGACCGGACGCATGGCACGAGCCATCCTCTAGCTGTCCCTCCCCACCGCGGTCGTCATGGTAGCGGCGAGCACGCGGCCCCGACGAGCTTCCAGGGCCGGGATCGTCTCGGGCGGCACGAAGGTCCCGCCGAGGGGCGCACCGTGATCCCCGCGGCCGTGGAAGTCGCTGCCGCCGGTCGGCACGAGGCCATATTGCCGCGCCAGCGACAGGCAGATGGCGGTCATCGTGGGCGGGTGGCTCCCGTAGTAGGTCTCGATGCCGGCAAGGCCAGCTGCCACGAGCTGCGGCAGCAGCGCCTCGAGGCCGACGACCGTGAACGGGTGCGCGAGCGACGGCACACCCCCATGTGCCACCACGAGCTGGACCGCCTCGAGCGGCGTCAGCCCGACACGGGTCACGTACGCAGGCGACTCCTTCGCGATCAGCGTGACGAACGCGCTGTCGTAGGTCGGCACGTGGCCCGCCTCGAACAGCGCCTGCGCCAGATGAGGCCGTCCGAGCGATCCACCTTGCGCGATCTCCATGACCCGCTCGAGCGAGATCGCGTACCCGAGCGCATTCAGCTTCTCGACCATCAGCTCGATCCGGCGGCCGCGATTCTCCCGGAGCCAGCGCAGGCGGTCCTCGAGTGCCGCATCCGCGGGATCGAGGAAGTACCCGAGGACGTGCACGTCGCCCCACTCCGACTCGGTGTTGAGCTCGGTCGACGGGATCACGCGGACGCCGAGCCGCTCCCCTGCCGCGATCGCCTCGGTGGCGCCCGCCAGCGTGTCGTGATCGGCGAGCGCCTGGATGCGCACGCCACGCTTCGCCGCGCGCTCGACGACCTCGGCCGGCTCGTAGGCGCCGTCCGAGCGGAGCGAGTGCGTGTGCAGGTCGATCGCGTACCCGAGCGTCATGCGCCGTAGGTCCGGTCGACGCGCTCGATCGAGCGCGCCCTCCCCGTTGCATCGTCGGCATCGATGAGCACGCTGCAGAAGATGACCGGGCCATCCGCGACCTCGAACCGCTTCGGCAGTCCTGTGCGGAAGCGCTCGACGATCGTGCCGGCCTTCACGCCGAGGACCGAGTCGCGCGGTCCGACCATGCCCGTATCGCACACGAGCGCTGTGCCGTTCGGGAGCACGCGCGCATCCGCGGTGGGAACATGCGTGTGGCTGCCCACGACGGCGGTCGCACGGCCGTCGAGATGCCACCCCATGGCGAGCTTCTCGCTCGTCGCCTCGGCGTGCCAGTCGAGGATGCGCACCGGTGGGACTGTGGTCGCGAGGAGCTCGTCCATCGCGCGGAACGGATCGTCGGCCGGCGCCATGAAGGTCCGCCCGATCGCATTGACAACAAGTGCGCCCTTCGCGACGAGCCAACCGCGCCCGGGGTTGTTCGGCGGGAGGTTGATCGGCCGGAGCACGAAGTCGAGCGCGTCGATCTCGTTCACGAACTGGCGCTGGTCCCACACGTGGTTGCCGGTCGTCACGACGTCGGCGCCCGCGGCGCGCAGCTCGTGCGCGATCTCGGTCGTGAGACCCGCGCCGCCGGCGGCATTCTCGCCGTTCACGATCGCGAGGTCCACGCGCAGCTCCGACCGCAGCTTCGGCAGCAGTCCGTTGACCGCGTCACGGCCCGGCCGGCCGACGACGTCACCGACGAACAGGATGCGCACTGAAGCTATTTGGCGTAGTCGACGGCGCGCGTCTCCCGGATGATGGTGATCTTCACCTGGCCCGGGTACTGGAGCGTGTCCTGGATCTTCTGGGCCATGTCGCGTGCGAGCCGCGCGGCTTGCAGGTCGTCGATCTCGCCGGGCCGCACCATCACGCGGACCTCGCGGCCGGCCTGGATGGCGAATGATTTCTCGACGCCCGGGAAGCTGTTGGCGACGGCCTCGAGCTCGGTGAGACGCTGGATGTAGTTGGAGACGATCTCGCTGCGAGCGCCGGGCCGTGCCGCGCTGATCGCGTCGGCAGCGGAGATGAGGGTGCCGACCATCGTGATCGGCTCGACGTCGCCGTGGTGACCGACGACACCGTCGATGACGGTCTGCGGGAAGCCGTAGCGCTTCAGCAGCTCGCCGCCAATGACCGTGTGCGGGCCTTCGACCTCGTGATCGATCGCCTTTCCGATGTCGTGCAGGAGGCCCGCTCGCTTCATGGTCTGCTGGTCGTAGCCGGCCTCCGCCGCGAGCATGCCGGCGACGTGCGCGACCTCGATCGAGTGGCGTAGGACGTTCTGGCCGAACGACGTGCGGAAGTGCAGGCGTCCGAGATATTTCACGAGGTCCGGATGGAGCGCGCCGATGCCGACCTCGTAGACCGCGGCCTCACCGGCTTCCTTCACCGCCTGGTCGATCTCGGTACGGGCACGGCCGACAGCCTCCTCGATGCGCGCCGGATGGATCCGGCCGTCCACGAGAAGCCGCTCCAGGGCGCGCTTCGCGACCTCGCGGCGGATGGGGTCGAAGCCGGAGACAACGACGACCTCGGGCGTGTCGTCGATGATCACGTCGACGCCGGTGAGCGTCTCGAGTGCGCGGATGTTCCGGCCCTCGCGGCCGATGATGCGGCCCTTCATATCGTCGCTCGGGAGCGAGACCGACGTCACCGAGTGTTCGGTGGTGTGCTCGGCGGCGTAGCGCTGGAGGGCCATCGTGAGGATCGAGCGTGCCTTGTCGTCCGCCTTCTCGCGGGCCTCGATCTCGTACTCACGGACCTTGCGGTTGGTGATGTCGCGCATCTCCTCCTCGACGCTCTCCAGGAGCAGGGCGCGCGCTTCGTCCTGGCTCAGGCCGGCGACGCGGCCCAGCTCGGCCCGCTGCTCCTCTTGGAGCTCGCCGATCTTGGCCCGCTCGCTCTCGAGGGAGGCTTCCTTCTCGCCGATCCGCTTCTCCCGGTTGCCCAGCTCGGCAGCCTGGGCGTCGACCTGCTCGTCCTTCTTGTCCAGGCGGCTCTCGTAGCGCTGGAGCTCGGCGCGGCGCTCGCGGTTCTCGTTCTCGGCACCTTTGGCGATCTTGAGGGCCTCGTCCTTGGCCTCGAGGATGATCTCCTTCTGCTTGGTCCGTGCCTCCGAGAGCAGGCGGTCAGCCGTGTTACGGGCGGCCGTCTCACTGCTGAGCGCGACGCTGCGACGGACCAGGAGGGCAACTCCGAAGCCGGCGAGCAACCCAAGGACGAGGGCAATGACGCCCACGACAAGGTTCTCGGGCATGGCCAGAATCCTTTCCGTGTGCCACGTACGCGAAGCCGGCGCCGTTGTGAGGGCGCGGGCCCCCGTCCGCGGAATCGGCGCCCGGGACGGCGTGCCCCGGGTGCCGGAAGTTCACAAGTGTTAAGTGAGGCGAGAATAGCACCGTGACCAGCCCGGAGAGCGCCCCACGGTGACCGTTGCCGTCTACCTCGAAACAGGCGCCAAACGGGTCTTCGCCTGCGCGGTCGACTGGCCCGGGTGGGCTCGCTCGGGCCGTGACGCCGCTGCCGCGATCGAGGCCCTCCATGCCGCTGGACCCCGCTATGCGCCGGTGGCCGCAGCCGCCGGCCTGCGCTTTCCCGCGGATCCGGAACTCGAGGTCGTCGGGCGCCTGCGCGGCAATGCGACGACGGACTTCGGAGCGCCTGGCGCGATCCGGAAGGCCGACGCCGATCCCCTGACGGGCGCGCAGGCCAAACGGCTTGTGGCGCTTGTCGAGGCGTCCTGGGCGGCGCTCGACCGCATCGCCGCCAAGGCGCCCGAAGCCCTGCGCAAGGGTCCGCGCGGCGGCGGCCGGGACCGGACCAAGGTCCTGGCCCACGTCCTCGAGGCGGAGCGCGAGTACGCGCGCCGCCTCGGCCTACGCGCGGGCGCCATTGACCCACTCGACCGGGCCGCGGTGACGGCGTTCCGGCGCACGCTGTCGACCGCGCTGCTGAGCGCGTCTGACGAGCCGGCACACTGGCCGCGACGGTTCGCGGCGCGGCGGATCGCGTGGCACGTGCTCGATCACGCCTGGGAGATCGTTGACCGCACGGCAGCGTCCGCATGACGATCCCCGCCGCTGAGCACCGCCTCGAGGAGCCCTTGCTCACCGAGCTGCTTGGCGAGCTCGACGGCTGGACACGTGACGGTGACGCGATCACGAAGACGTTCGTCGTGACGGGCTGGAAGACCGCGCTCGCGTTCGTCGCGCGCGTGGGCGACGTCGCGACGGCGCTCGACCACCACCCGGACATCCACATCGAGCGCTACCAACGGGTCCGGATCGTCTCCACCACGCACATCACGAAGGGACTATCCCGGGCAGATATCGATCTCGCCAAGGCGATCGACGCGACCGCGTCGTAGCCGCTACCGCTCGTCGGCCTCCGGCTTCTCGATGACCTCTTCGATCACGTCGTAGGAAAAGCCGCGCGCCGCGAGGTACTGGTGGATCTTCCGCTTGCGCTCGGGCTCGGCCATCGCGAGCCAGCGGGACATCGGCCGGCGGATCATGTCGCGGGCGCGCTTCGATTCCTGCTCCGGATCGGCATCGCCGAGGACCACGTCGATCGTCTCGCGTGCCACGCCTTTTGCCATCAGCTCGCTGACGATCGCGCGGTGCCCCTTGGGCCGGAACCGGGCTCGCTGATCGATCCAGTACTGCGCGAATGCTGCGTCGTCGATGTAGCGCTGCGCTCGCAGCTGGTCGATCGCCTTGTCCTGCGCCTCTTCG
>JBBQHN010000042.1:0-15917 GCA_038324015.1 Candidatus Limnocylindria bacterium
GCGCGTCGCGCGGCCGGTCGCCCACCTAGGTGATCGCGAGCACGGTCAGGATCGCCCGATCCAATGACTCCTCGCGGACGCCAACAACTCCGCCGCGCGCTGGAGCGTGATCGACCAGCCTGCGCCGGTCGTCAGTAGGAATCCCGCCGCGCCGGCCGGTCGTGGGCGCGCGACCGTGGCCGCCACCGCGAGTCCGACCGCGACGACCAGTGGCAACCCGTAGAGCGCGAACGTGTACGGCACGACGAGCGCCGCGACCGCACCCAGAAGCAGACCGATCGACCAGAGCCGAAAGCTCAACATGCCCTGACGGTATTCGTCCCTACGCGAACGACCGACGTTCTCGTCGCCGACCGATCAGTCTTCCGGAAGAGCAGCGAACGCCTTCTTTGTGTTCATGTACCACCCGATACCTGCGATCGGATTCTTCCACCGATCCTGCGTCGTGCTGCGGCAGGCGTTCCCAGGTGAGAGCAGCTCGCCGGCGTTCGCGTTCGCGGCATGGGTCGTGTGGCTCTGGTGGCTGCCCGCATTCATCCGCCAGGTCGCGGGCGCGGGCCGGCTCGCCGAAGCCGCGTCCGGCATCGTTCTCGGCATCGCACTGCAGGTCGCTGGACAGATCGCCTTGCACGGACTGGATCTGCAGCTCATCGAAGGCCCAGCGTCGGTCATCGCCGCGCTGCTGCTTGCCGCCGCGTTCGTCTTCGTCGTGCGCTCGATGCCGGAGGGAGGCGATGCGGCGAGCGGGGGATGGGGCGCGTTCGCCCTAGGCCCGTATCTGTTCGTCGAGCTCACGCTCCTCGCCAACCTCGGTCGCCTCGAGGTCGCGACGGGGTTGTCTCCGCTCGCGTACCAGCTCGCCTCCGCCGCCGGGTTCGTCGCGGCGCTCCTCGTGCTCATGGTCGGCTTGCCGCGGGGCGCGCGGGTCGCGACCGGCGTGGCCACCGTGCTGCTGCTCGTACCCGGCGATCGCGGCGGCGCAGCGCTCCTCGTCACGCTCGTCGGCATCCAAGCCGGTCTCGCGCTCGGCCTGGCGGCCGCCTTCACCGCCGGCCCGCGATGGCTCGGCGGGCGCGTGCACGCGCTCACCGCGATCGGGGCCGTCGTCTTCTTCGCCTGCACGTTCGTCTTCTATTCCTACCGCGGTACCAGCGACTTCCTCTGGCCCGTTGCCGGCGCCGTGGTCGTCGCGCCCGGCCTGCTCGCACAAGGCCGGGCCGTCTCGCGGACCCTCCGTCCGGCGATCGCAGCGGCACTCGCCATCCTCGGCGCGATGGCCTTCGCCGCGATCCCGCCGTCGAACGCCCATCCGACCGCGTCCGCAGGTCCCGACCTGCCGGTCCTCACCTATAACCTGCATCAAGGCCTGGACTACTGGAGCGTGCCGTCCGCGCCGGCGCTCGCCGACCGCATCGAATCCGCGAACGCCGACCTGGTCGCGCTGCAGGAGGTGAACCGCGGCTGGGATCTTTCGGCTGGGATCGACATGTTCGCCTACCTGCGCTGGCGGCTACCGCAATATCAGGTCGCGTATGGCCGAATGGACACCGCGCTCTTCGGCAATGCGATCCTCAGTCGATTCCCGATCACAGAGACCGGGTACGGGACCCTGCCGCACATCAACAGCGCGCTCCTGCGCGGCTACGTCTGGGCGATGATCGCCGCGCCATCCGGCCCGCTCCTTTTCGTGAGCACGCACTTCACCGCGTACGACGGTTTCGACGAAGAACGGATCGCACAGGCGGATGCCTACGCCAGCTTCTGGGCGAAGCGGCCGCGCAGCATCCTCGCCGGCGACTACAACGCGCATCCACAGGACGTGACGGTGGCCCACCTCATCGGTGCCGGCCTCGTCGACGCGCCCGCCGCGGTGGGGCTGGGGAAGGAGTTCACGTACTCGTCCGGCGACCCCCACGAGCGGATCGACTACGTCTTCGTGAGTCCCGACGTGCAGCCGGTGAGTGCGCGCATCCTCGAGGGCACCGCGTCGGACCACCGACCGGTCCTGGTCACCGTGCGCCTTCGCTGATCGCGGCCACGGCGCAACCCGCGTGCCGCTCGCTGCGTACGCGATCTCGTTCGCGGCACATGGCCCAGCTGACACGAAGCGGACATGATCTGCCGATAGCCTGACCTGCGATGCGGTTGGGCGTCCTCCTTCTGACGATCGTCCTGGCCGCGGCGTGTGCCGCGCCCCCGCCGCTCTCGGCGCCGACGCCAAGCGACGCGCCGGTCATGAACGCAGTGCCGGTGGCCTCCGCTCCGGTCGCAGCACCGCTCGCTCTCGCGCCAGCCGCCAGCCGCTACCGATCGCTCCGCGTATTTGTCACCTCGGACATGGGCGAAACCGTATATGTGCTCGAGGGCGGTGCGCAGTTCACCGTCGTCGGCGAGATCGCGGTCGGGAAGATGCCGCACAACCTCGCGGTGTCACCCGACGGCCGCTGGATCGCCACGGGCAACCGCATGGCGAACAGCGTCTCGATCATCGACCCGTACTTGATGAAAGAGGTCGCGCGGGTACCGGTCGGGAAGCAGCCGCATGATCTCAGCTGGTCCCCGGACTCACAGACGCTCTTCGTGGGCCACGAGCGCGACATTTTCATCGCGCGGATCGAGGTCGCGACCTGGAAGCCCCTCGCGCCGCTCATGGTCGGCGTCCCGCAACACGATCTGGCTCTGAGCACGTCGCGGCCCAACGAGCTCTTCTTCACCGTCACGAACTCGAATGAGTCGGACCATCTCCGGGTCTATGACCTGGTGACCGGCCAGATAACGAAGTTCAAGGTGCAGGACGTCCACGACGTCTTCTTCGTGCCGGACTCGAGCGAGCTCTGGACGACGTCGTCTGGCTACGTGGGCGTGCCGTCCGATCGCATCGTCACGAGCGATCCAGCGTCGCGGACGATGAAGACCGAGTTCCATCTCATCGGCCGCTATCCGTTCCACACGATGAAGCAGAACCGCGATGGCCTCTTCTTCCCGCCGGCCGGAACACCGATGCTCCTCACCGATCATCTTGGGCCGAGCCTGCTCTGGATGGACCCGAAGGACGGGCGGATCGTGGGCGAGACCAAGGTCGGACCGGAGCCGTACCACTCGACCTACGACCCGTTGGGCGATCGCATCCTCGTGACCAGTAATAAGGACGGCAACGTCTGGGTCATCGACCGCGCGACACGCAAGGTGATCCAAACGGTCCCGGTCCATGCCGCTCATGGCATCGTCGCGGTCGGCCTGCCGTGACATCGGTCGACGCTCGGCCGCCGGTCGTCATCCAAGGTGGCATGGGCGTCGCGGTCTCCTCCTGGCGGCTCGCGCGGGCGGTCGCCCAGACCGGCCAGCTCGGCGTGGTGTCCGGCACCGCGCTCGACGTCGTGCTCGCCCGGCGGCTGCAGGACGGCGACCACGGCGGGCACCTGCGCCGCGCGCTGGACCACTTTCCCGTGCCAGCGATGGCCGATCGGGTGTGGGCGCGCTACTTCCGCGCGGCCGGCCGCTTGCCGGGAGAGCCGTACCGCTCCGTTCCGTTGCTTGCCCTCCGTCAGAACCGGGCCTCCCAGGAGCTCGCGGTCGTCGGGAACTTCGCGGAGGTCTGGCTGGCCAAGGAGGGCCACGACGGACCGGTCGGCGTCAACTTCCTCGAGAAGGTACAGATGGCGACGCTCACCGCCGCGTTCGGGGCGATCCTGGCCGGTGTGGACTACGTGCTCATGGGAGCCGGCATCCCGCGGGAGCTGCCAAAGCTGTTGGACCGGCTGGCAGGCCAGGAAGCCGCCCACCTGACCATCGAGGTCCAGGGAGCGGACGCGCCCCACACCATCGCACTGGATCCGGCCGCGCTGCTGGGCACGCGCCTGCCCGCGTTGCGGCGGCCGACGTTCCTGGCGATCGTTTCCGCGCACGTCCTCGCCTCGTATCTCGCTCGGGACCTGGAGACCCGCCCCGACGGATTCGTCGTCGAGGGTCCGAGAGCGGGAGGCCACAACGCACCGCCGCGCGGTGCGCTGACGCTCGACGATGACCACCAGCCGGTCTACGGTCCGCGCGACGAGGCCGACCTCGGCAAGATCGCGGCGCTGGGTCTGCCCTTCTGGCTCGCCGGAACCTATGGGACCCCCGATCAGGTGCGCGCCGCGCGCAACGCCGGAGCCGCCGGTGTTCAGGTGGGTACCCTGTTCGCGCTCTCCCGTGAGTCGGGCCTCACCGACGAGCTGCGCGGGCAGCTCCTTGCGGGCCTCGCCGACGAGACGCTGAACGTCCGGACCGACGCCTTGGCCTCATCGACCGGCTTCCCGTTCAAGGTGGCGGAGCTGCCCGACACACTGTCCGACGACGCCGTGTACGAGGCGCGCCCCCGGCTCTGCGACCTCGGCTACCTGCGGGTGCCCTACGTCACCGAAACGGGCGCGATCGGGTACCGCTGCCCCGCCGAGCCGGTGGACCTCTACGTCCGCAAGGGCGGCGCGGCCGAGGACACCGTCGGGCGCAAGTGCCTGTGCAACGCGCTGACGGCGAACGTCGGTCTCCAGCAGACCCGGCGCACCGGTTACACCGAGGCTCCGCTCGTGACGCTCGGCGCCGATCTGAGCGGCGCGAAGATGCTGAGCTCCGAATATCCGAACGGCTGGACCGCCGGCGAGGCCGTCGCCTGGCTGCTGGGCTCCGGGTCCGACCTCCGCTAGGAGGCCAGAGCGCGATCCGAGCGTGAAAGGAGTGCCTGTCGTGTCCGCATTTGTGTTGCTGCGATTCGTCCACGTCCTGCTCGCATTCATCGCGGTCGGCGGCAACCTCACCTACGCGCTCTGGATCCGGGTCGGCGAGCGCCAACCCGAGCACCTCGCGTTCACGATCCGCGGCATCAGGGCGATCGACCGCTCCGTGGCGAATCCGGCCTACCTTCTGCTGCTCGTCTCGGGCCTCGGGATGGTGTGGCTCGGCGGCATCCCGCTCGCCCAGGGCTGGCTCCTCCTCGCGCTCGCCCTCTATGTGATCGCGGCGCTCCTTGGGTACTTCGTCTATGGACCGGTGGTGCGGCGCGAGCTTGCGGCGCTCGAGCGTGGTGGCGTGTCCGATGCCGAGTACCGGCGCTCCCGTGGCCAGGCCCGGACGCTTGGCGTGTGGACCACCGCGATCGTCCTCGTCATCCTCGGTTTGATGGTGACGCGGCCCTTCTAAGCCGATACCGGGGCCGTCCGGACCGGGAATTAGGGCCGGACGGCACTGCTCCGCAGGCCTGACGGGCTGACACTGGTCGGAAACGATGCGTGCGCTGGATGCCCCGCTGATCCTCGTCGCGAGCGACGACCCGTCCGCCGCCGCGCTTGCGGCCGCGCTCCGGGCCGAGGGACTCCAGGTCATCGCCTGCCGGCACGCCGCTGATGCCGTCGAAGCCGTGTCCTTCCACCGCCCGACCGTCGTGGTGGCGGACGTCGGGCTCGACAACGATCAGGGCTGGGACGTCGTCGCAGCGGCACGCGCGCATGACCGGCTCCCGACGATCGTGATCGATCGCGAGAATGACGCCGCGTCGCGTCGCGCGGCTTACGCGGCGGGCGCGGACGACGTGATCGTCATGCCCTTCGACCCCGTGGACGTCGCGATACGGACGACCGCGCTCGCGCGCCGCGCTCGGCCCGAGCTTCGCGAGAGCCCGATGATCCGTCACCGCGACCTCGTCATGGACGTGGCCGCGCATGAGGTCCGCGTCGCCGGCGTGCCGGTCACGCTCACGGCGCAGCAGTTCGCGATCCTGCGCACGCTCCTCCAGAGCGGCGGCGTCGCGCTCGATCGCGCGCATCTCATCGCGCGGACGGAGTCGTTCGACGATGAGGCACCGTCCGACCGCGCCATCGACCTGCACGTGTCCCGCCTGCGGAAGAGACTGGGCGACGATCCACACACACCGCGTTACATCGAGGCCGTGTACGGGGTGGGGTACCGCCTCGCGACCGGCGGGGACGCCGCTACCGGTCTGCTCGGCGACAACGCGATGGCGGTCCTCGATGCGCTTCCCGATCCGGTGCTCGTCGCGGATCGCGCGCTCGCCATCCGTTTCGCGAACCGTTCCGCGGAGCGCCTGCTCGGGGCGCCGCGCGCATCGTTGCTCGGCCGCCGCTGCGGGCAGGTCCTGGAGTGCCGCTCCTGCACGGGCGCCAGCCTCGACGGCGCGCGCTGCCTCGGCCGTGCCGTCCGGGGCGGTCTCGGCCAGCTGCACGACGCCCCGGTGATGGTGCGCGGACCCGACGGCGCGATCCCCGTATCGCTGTCCTACGGTCAGGTCGCGGACGGCACGGGCGAACAGCTGCTCACGATCACGATCCGTCCGCGGCCAGCCGTTCCCGCCTAACAGGCCCGCCTTTCCCGCCGGACATCGGACGGACACGATCGGCCGATACGTTCTGCCCCATGCAAGCGACCACCTCCACACCGACACTCCGAGCGCTCCGCCTCGCCGATGTCGGCGCGATCGTCGGACTCGCCGCGCGCATCGGCGGCATCGAGACCGCGGCCGACTGGCGGCGCAGGCTCAACAGCGGGACCGGGATCGTCACGATCGGCGCGGAAGAGAACGGGCGGCTCGTCGGGTATGTGGCCGGCGACGTCCGCGCCGCGTTCGGCCTCGCGCCGGCCGGCTGGGTGGAGGCCTTCGGCGTGGACAACGAGTGGCGCGGACGAGGTCTCGGGCGCTCGCTCGCCGGCGCGCTGCTGGCGCGGTTCCGCGAGCTCGGCGCGACGCACATCTACACGCTCCTGCCGCTCCATGACCGCACGCTCGCACCGTTCTTCCGCGACCTCGGCTTCCGGGAAGAGTCGATCGCCTGCCTCGGGAGGACCGTATGACGCTCACGCTCGACCCGACGACGCGCGTATTCCCCGCGGCGCGCTACCGCGATGTCGTCGAGGACCGCGAGTTCCCGACCGTCCGCGAGTACCGGGCACGCACCGGGCGCGGCGCGGTCGCCTGCTACCCGGTCTACGCGCCGGTCGAGCTGGGACACGCTGCCGGGATGCTCCCGGTGGGGCTCTTCGGGGGTGGGAACCGGATCGAGATCGCGCACGCCGACTCCCGCTTCCAGTCGTTCATCTGCTCCATCGTGAAGAGCACCATGGAGCTCGGATTCCAGGAGAAGCTCGACCTGTTCGACGCGATCATGTTCGAGTCGATCTGCGATCCGGCGCGGAACCTCGCCAGCGTCATGGCCCGCAACTTTCCGAAGCTGCGGATGAGCTACGTCCACCTGCCGCAGAACATGACGTCGGCCGGCACCGTGGACTACCTCGCCGCCGAATATCGTCGGGTGCTCGCCGAGCTCGCTTCGGTGTTCGGGAAGCCGGTCACGGATGATGATGTTCGCGCCAGCCTCACCGTGTACAACGCGATGCGGGCTGCGATGCGCGACCTCTACGCATTCCGCGCCGAGCGTCCCCAGGATCTCTCCACCGGTGAGCTCTACACGCTCGCGCGCCTCACCACCCTCATGGATCCCGCCGAGGTCACGCCGATCCTGCACGAGGCGCTCGCGGCCGCACGGGACCGGGATGGTCGGCTCAAGGACCGCATCAAGGTCGTGCTCGTGGCGGCGTTCTGCGAGCAGCCGCCGCTCGAGCTCATCGAGAGCATCGAAGAGTCGGGCTGCTACATCCTCGACGACGACTTCCTCCTCGGCTGGCGTCTCTTCCGTCGCGACGTGCCGACCGAGGGTGACCCCTTCCGCAACCTCGCGCGGGCATATCTCGACGACACCCTCCACGCGAGCACCAAGCATGACCTCCGCGTGCCGCGGGCCAAGGCGATCGTCGACTCGGCACGCGCGGTCGGCGCGGACGCGGCGATCTGCCTCATCGCGAAGTTCTGCGAGCCCGGTCTCTTCGACTACGCGCTCTACCGCAAGGCCTTCGACGAGCAGAGCATCCCGCACCTCTACCTCGAGTTCGAGGAGAAGACGTGGCTCTACGAGAAGATCAGGACGGAGGTCGAGACGTTCGTGGAATCGATGCTGTTCACATGACCGCCGCAAGCGAGATCAGGTACCAGGGCGAGATGCACCTGCTCCAAAAGGAGCTCATGGCGAAGTACTACGCCGAGGCCACCGCCGTCGCGCAGGGCAACGGCGGGAAGTGTGCGCACCTGCTCATCGCCGGGAACCCGGTCGAGCTCCTGCGCGCGTTCGACGTGCTCCCGATCTTCCCCGAGGTGAACGTCCTACAGATCGCGGTGCGCCACGGCTCGCTGCCGCTCATCCAGAAGGCGGAGGAGCTCGGCTACGCCAGCGACAACTGCGCCTATGTGAAGGCCGACATCGGTCTCTTCCATTCCGGCTACGTGACCCCGTTCGCGACGATCCCCAAGCCGGACGTCCTCGTCTGCAATTACGTGGGCTGCAACGTCTACCTCAACTGGTTCGAGCACCTCGCCGAGATGGTCGACGCGCCGGCGATGAACATCGACATCCCGTTCATCCGCTCCAGCGACGGCGAGCCGAGCGCAGCCGACCTCACCTACGTCGTGAAGCAGCTCGAGGAGCTCATTGTGCTGCTCGAGAAGGTCACCGGGATGAGCCTCGACTGGGCCAAGCTGACGAAGATCGTCGAGCGCTCGGCCCGTACCGGCCAGCTGTGGGCCGAGATCAAGGACATGACGAAGCAGCGGCCCGCGCCCTACGACGCGTACTTCGACTCGGTCACGATGATGGCGCCGCTCTACTGCCTCCGCGGCACGGAGGACGGCCTGCGCTTCTTCGAGGTCGCGCATCGCGAGATGACCGAGCAGCTGAAGAAGGCCCGCGGCCCGCTCCCCGAGGAGCGTTTCCGCATCGTCATCGAGGGGCCGCCGCCCTGGCCCAAGCTCCGTGTCTTCCGGGATATGTTCAGCCGGTGGGGTGCGGTGGCCGTGGCCTCCACCTACTCGACCGTCGGCGGTCTCTGGGAGTTCGGCTTCCGTCACGACCCCGCGCATCCGCTCGAGTCGATCGCGCGACACATGCTCGAGGCGAACGTATGCAACCGGAACTTCCTCCAGCGCTACGACCAGCTCGAGCGCTACGTGAAGGAATGGGATGCCGACGCGCTGGTCATCCATTCGGTGAAGTCCTGCCGGCTCTTCTCGGCCGGCCAGGGCGACATGCGCGAGCATTTCGTCCGCGACCTCGACGTGCCGACGCTGCTCATCGAGTCGGATATCGAGGACCCGCGCTACTTTTCCGAGGCTCAGCTCCGCAACCGCATCGATGCGTTCTTCGAGGCGCTCGAGCAGCGGCGGGTCACCGCCGGCAAGATCCTGCAGGGAGTGAGCTGATGCGGTATGCGGCGGGCGTCGACGTCGGATCGACCCAGACGAAGGCGATCATCGTGGACGAGCAGGGGACGATCGTCGCCCGAGCGCTCACCGACACGGGCGCGTACCTCGTCCGTGCCGCGGAGCGCGCATTCCAGAAGGCCCTCGAGCAGGCCGGCCTCGAGCGCGAGCAGGTGGGCCGAGTCACCGGCACCGGCTACGGCCGATTCAAAGTGGAGTTCGGCGATGCGCAGGTCACCGAGATCTCCTGCCACGCGAAGGGCGCCTGGGCGCTCATCCCGGCGACCCGTACGGTCATCGATATCGGCGGCCAGGACACGAAGGCGATCAAGGTGAGCGACCGCGGCGAGGTCCTTGACTTCGCGATGAACGACAAGTGCGCCGCCGGGAGCGGCCGCTTCCTTACGAACTCCGCCGAGGCCGTCGGCCTCGATGTCTCCGAGATGGGCGAGCGGTCGCTGACGGCGAAACAGCCGGTGCGGCTTTCGACCGTCTGCACGATCTTCGTCGAGTCGGACATCCTCACGTACCTCTCGCAGGGCAAGAAGGTGGACGACATCCTTGCCGGCGTGCACGGCGCCATCGCCGCGCGCACCGTCGCGCTCGTGCGCCGCGTCGGCGCGGAGTCCGAGATCACCATGACCGGCGGTGTCGCGAAGAACGTGGGTATCGTGAACGCACTCAAGGAGAAGCTCGCCCAGCCCGTCAACGTCAGCCCGGATTCGCACTTCACCGGCGCGCTCGGTGCGGCCATCTTCGCGATGGAGCGCATCCTCGCCGGTCCCGCGGTCACGGCGCAGGAGGTGCTCGCATGACACTCATCGCCGGGATCGACATGGGCGCCCGGAGCGCCAAGTGCGTCCTCATCGACGAGAACGAGAAGGTCGTCGGGACCGGCCTCGCGCGGATGCGCCCGGACTTCGCCGGCCTCGCCGAGGACGTCCTCGGCCGTGCGCTCGAGGCCGCCGGCCGTGACGCGAGCCACGTCGGGTACATCGCGACCACCGGCCTGGGCCGCTACAACATCGCGCGCCGTGACATCCAGATCACCGACATCACCTGCGTGGCGAAGGGCGCCGCGCACCTGTTCCCACTCACGCGCTCGGTCATCGACATCGGCGCGCAGACGACCCGCGCGATGCGCGTGCTCCCCGGGGGTCGGGTCGCGGAGTTCAAGTCGAACGACAAGTGCGCCGCCGGCGCCGGCGGCTTCGCCGAGCGCGCCGCACGGTATCTGGAAGTAAAGCTCGAGGATCTCGGCGAGCTGTCGCTGAAGAGCGACGCCCCGCAGCAGATCTCGTCGGTCTGCGCGGTCTTCGCCGAGTCGGAGATCATCAACCTCGTCACCGGCGGCGTCAGTGTGGAGAACATCATCCGCGGCATCCACGACTCGCTCGCCCAGCGCGCGTTGCAGCTGCTCAAGCGGGTGGGCCTCGAGCCCGAGGTCACCTTCGTCGGCGGCATGGCCAAGCAGAGCGGCCAGATCAAGGCGCTCGAAGCGTCATTGGGCCTGCCGGTGAACGTGGCCGAGATGCCCGACCTGGTCGCCGCGCTCGGCGCCGCGCTCCTCGGGAAGATGCGTCTTGAGGCGAAAGAACAGGTGGCCGCATGAGCGACTTCACCGACATCGGATATGTGAAGAAGGACTGGGTCGCGACCGTCACGATCCAGCGACCCAAGTCCTACAACTCGTACACCATGCACACGCTCCAGGAGATGGCCCGGGCGTTCCGTGACGCGGCCGAGGACGACGGCGTGGCGGTCATCGTGCTGACCGGTGAGGGCGACACCGCCTTCTGCACCGGCGGCGACGTGAAGGAATACGACGAGCGGTACACGAAGCGTCCGCACGAGTACTGGAAGTACATGGGCGCGTTCGCCGACGCGATCGAGGGGATCACGAAGTCCGGCAAACCGACGATCGCTCGGGTGAACGGCATGGCCGTGGGCGGCGGCAACGAGCTCAACCTCGCCTGCGACCTCACGGTCGCCGCGGACACCGCGCGCTTCCGCCAGGTCGGCGTCCAGGTGGGCAGTGTCGCCGCGGGCGGGGCGACCCAGTGGCTCGGCCTCGCCATCGGCGACAAGCGGGCGCGGCAGATGCTCATGACCTGCGAGTGGGTCGACGCGAAGACGGCGCTCGATTGGGGCCTCGTGAACGAGGTCGTCCCTGCGGCCGAGCTCGACGCCGCCGTGGCGCGGCTCGCGGCGAAGCTCATCGACACCTTCCCGGAATGCATGCGCTTCACGAAGGCGCAGGCGAACTTCTTCAAGGACCTGTCGTGGTCGCTGACGATCCCGCACGCGCGCGACTGGCTCTCCGTGCACTTCGGCACGCTCGAGCCGCAGGAAGGCATGCGCGCGTTCACCGAGAAGCGGAAGGCAGGCCGCGTCGCGCTCCGCGAGAAGGCGCGCGACGGTGGCTCGAGCGAGTACCTCTGGGGTCCCTACACCGGCGCCTGCGGTTCGTGTGGCGCCGTCGGCATCCCCGCCGACTTCAGCCACTGCGGCCGGTGCGGCACGGAGCTCTCGAAGGTCCCGGCCCAGCCGAGCCATGCTCGCGCCTAGCGAGACGCGCGCGCCGGCCGGCAACGGACTCGCGGGCCTGGTCGCACTCGTCACCGGAGGCTCGCGCGGCATCGGACGCGCGATCGCCCTCGACCTCGCGGCCAACGGGGCCGACGTCGCATTCACCTTCGCGCGTGATGAAGGGGCGGCTGCCGAGACCGTGCGCCGCGCCAGGGAGAGCGGCCGGGAGGCGCTCGCGCTGCGGGCCGACGGTCGCGAGGCGTCCGCCGCCGCCGCTGCGGTCGCCGACACGGTCGCCCGCTTCGGCAGTCTCGACATCCTGGTGAACAATGCCGGGATCACCCGGGACCGCGTCGTGTGGAAGCTGTCCGATGAGGACTGGGCCGACGTCATCGAAGCGGACCTCACGGCGTGCTTCCGCTATGTGCGGGCCGCGATCCCGCACATGCGCGAGCGAGGCCGCGGTCGCATCGTGAGCATCTCCTCGATCAACGCCGAGCGCGGGAAGTTCGGCCAATCGAACTATACCGCCGCGAAAGCCGGGATCATCGGATTCTCGAAGACCGTCGCGCGCGAGGTGGGGCAGTACGGCATTACGGTGAACGTCATCACGCCCGGGCTCATCGCGACGGAGCTCGTCGCCACCGCCCCGGAGGCGGTCCGGACCCGCGCGCTCGGCGAGATCGTCCTTGGTCACCTCGGCAAGCCCGAGGATGTCGCCGCCCTCGTGACGTTCCTCGCGAGCGATCGCGCGCGCCACATCACCGGCGCCGTCATCCCAGTGGATGGCGGCCAGAACCTATAGGGAGGACATATGCGCATCATCGATCGGTTCTCGGCCGAGCACGTGAGCTACACCGAACAGCTGGACCGCCTCGTGCGCCTCGTGGACGGTGGCGGCGATGTCGCAGCCGCGATCGCCGCGGCACGCTCGCTCGCCACGCCGCTGCTGCAGCACGCGAAGAACGAGGAGGTCCTGCTCTTTCCGGACCTCATCGAGCGCATGGGCGGCGAGGGTCCGGTCCAGGTCCTCCAGGAGGAGCACCGGATCATCCACGAGCAGGTGGACCGCCTGACCGGCGAGCCCACGCGTGCCGAGTTCGCCACGGTGCTCGCGGCGTTCAACGCGCTGCTGCGCGCGCACATCGCGAAGGAGGAGGACGTGCTCTTCCCGATGTCCGCGGAGATCCTCGGTGACACGCGGCTCAGCGAGATGGACGCGGAGATCGCCGCCGCCGTCTAGCGGTGGGTCCAGCGCGGCGGGCGCTTCTCGAGGAAGGCCCGCAGGCCCTCCTGCGCGTCGGGCGAACGCGGGATCGCCTCAACGGAGAGAGCGTTCGCGCGTCCGATCGCCGCGGCAAGTCCATCCGCGCCGACTCGGAGCGAGCGGCGCGCGAGGCGCAGCCCTGCGGCGCTCTTCTGCTCGAACGTCTTCGCGACCGCTTTCGCCTCCGCGCGGAGCCGCTCGGCGGGCACGCTCTTCCACACCAGCCCCCAGGCCGCGGCCTCGGCGCCCAAGATCGGTTCACCGGTGAGCACGAGCGCAGCGGCACGCTGTCTGCCGACCATCGCCGGGAAGGCCGCCGCAGCGACCGGCGGCACCACGCCGAGCGCGATCTCGGGCACACCGATCTTCGCGTCGTCGGCGACGATCGCGAGGTCGCAGAGCGCGACGAGCTCGCAGGCGCCCCCGAGGGCCGCGCCCTGCACGACGGCCATGACCGGCACATCACCCTCGAGCACGCACACTGCCGCGCGGGCAAAGGCGTCGAGCATCGGTCCGAGCGTGTCGCCCATGTGCTCGCCGATGTCCACACCGGCGGAGAAGACCCGGCCGGCTCCCTCGAGCACGATGAGCCGGAGCTGTTGGTCGGCCTGGAGGATGGCGAGCGCTGATGCGAGCTCGCCGAGGAGCGCGATGGTGAACACGTTGAGCGGCGGGCGATCGAGCGTGACCCAGGCCACGCCGCCCGCACGGCGCACGCGGACCCCGGGTGTGGGCGCAGCCATCGCAGTCATATTCGAGCCGCATCGTATCGGTCCGCCCTCGACACGCCGGTCCTACCCGCCGACGGACTGACAACAGACGGACACGATCGGCTCGTACGGTCCGTGAGAAGAGTTCCCGTTGCGGAGGGCGACCATGTCCGTCGACACAGCACCGGTCCGGGACCCAGCCACTGACGCGCTGCCGGCCACGATGCGCGCCGCGGTCTTCACCGGCGGCGGGAAGCCGCTCGAGCTCGCGACCGTCCCGCGCCCCGATCCCGCGCCCGGCGAGATCCTCGTGCGGGTCGCCGCGTGCGGCCTCTGCCACAGTGACCTTCACTACCTCGACCACGGCACGCCCACGTTCAAGGCTCCGCCGCTCGTCATCGGTCATGAGGTCTCCGGGACCGTCGTGCGCGCCGGCACGGGCGTGGACGCCGAGTGGCTCGGTGCAGCCGTGGTGCTCTCGTCGATCACGACCTGCGGCGCCTGCGTCGCGTGCCGCACCGGGCACGAGAACCAGTGCGCGAAACAGAAGATGCTCGGCAACACCGTCGACGGCGGCCTCGCTGAGTACGTTGCCTGGCCGGCGCGGGACTCCTTCGTCGTGCCACCAGAGGTACCGCTCGAAGAGGGCTGCGTCGTCGCCGATGCGCTCACCACCGCGTACCACGCCGTCGTCCGCCGCGGGCAGGTCGTGGCGGGTGAGACGGTCGCGGTGTTCGGCTGCGGCGGGCTCGGCCTCTCGGTCGTACAGGTGGCCGCGATGGTCGGCGCGAAGGTCATCGCGATCGACCTCGAGCCGTCCAAGCTCGAGCTCGCGCGGACGCTCGGCGCGGCGGTGACGGTCGACGCGAAGGATCCCGACCTGGTGAAGAAGCTCCGGCGGATGACGAACGGCGGACCTGAGGTCGCGATCGAGTGCATCGGCAAGCCAGCGGTGCTGGAGCTCGCGCTCTCCGTCATCCGCCCGACCGGCCGGCTCGTGATCCTGGGCTTCGCGGCCGAGGCGATGAAGCTCAACGCCGGACGGGTCCAATACCGCGAGCTCTCGATCATCGGCACGCTCGGCTGTCGGAACGTGGACTTCCCGGCCGTGCTCGACCTGGTGAAGGCCGGCCGCCTGCAGGTCGGGCCGCTCGTCACCCATCGTCATACGCTCGACGAGGTCAACGCCGGCTACGACCAGCTCCGTCGAGGCGAGGGCGTCCGCCACATCGTCGTCTTCGGTAACGCCGCGCCCTGAGGCCAGGGCGTCGAGGAGCGTAGCGGCGGGCGTGAGCATTCGTTGTCGCTACGGCGAACCCGCTCCCAGCACATACACGAGCACGACGATGTAGATGGAGGCGGCCGCCGCGATCGTCATGAGGTGAAAGGCCTCGTGATAGCCGAAGACCCGTGGCCAGAGGGTCGGCCACTTTCGCGCATACAACACGGCCCCCAATGAATAGAGGATCCCGCCGCCGAGCAGCAGCGCCATCGCGGGCCGAGGCAGCGCATCGGCAAGCGGTCCGATCGCGACCACGGCGATCCAGCCCATCCCGACGTAGAGGCCGGCCCGCGCCCACCGGGGGAGCTGCAGATCCGCGGCCGCGGCGCTCACCCCGACAAGGGCCACCGTCCACACCGCGCCGAGGATGCCGATCCGCCACCACCCCGACAGCACGTTGACCGCGATCGGTGTGTCGGACGCGGCGATGAGGACGAAGATGTTCGCGTGATCGACCCGCCGCAGGATCGCGCGCCAGCGCGGCGACCACGTGCGCACGTGGTACAGCGCGCTGAGCGCAAAGAGCCAGGTGAGGCCGATGCCGTACACGAGCATCGACAGCTGCTCCGGCAGATCGCCGCTCGACCGAACGACGAGGTACCTGCCGCCGAGCGCCGCGGCGACGGCGGCGCCGGCATGGAGGTAGCCGCGCAACAGCGGGCGCTCGTCCGACGCCATCGGCTGCTCGATCTACTGCGCCGAGTACCCGCCGTCGACGAGGTGATAGCTGCCGGTCACGAACGACGCGGCACCTGACGCAAGGAAGGACACAAGAGCTGCCACCTCTTCGGGCCGGCCGAGGCGGTGGAGCGCGTGCATACCGGCGAGCGC
>JBBQHN010000043.1:0-15697 GCA_038324015.1 Candidatus Limnocylindria bacterium
TCACACGATCGCTGGTTCCTCGACAAGGTCACGTCGCGCACGCTGTCGTTCGAGGCCGCGGGCAAGGGCTCGAAGGTCATCGAGTACCGCGGGGGATACTCCCAGTACGCGCGTCAACGCGCGGACCGCGACGCCGCGCTCTTCAAGGCAGCGACCAAACAGCAGGAGCAGATCGCGAAGACCGAGGAGTACATCGATCGCTTCCGCGCCGGACAGCGCTCGAAGCAGTCGCGTGGTCGCGCGAAGCAGCTCGCCCGGCTCGAGCGGATCGATGCGCCGCTGCAGAACGCACAACACCACTGGACGCTCGATGCCGCGCATCTCGCCGGCGCGACGGTCCTGGAGACCACACCGCTCGCCGTCGGGCATGGGGAGCGGGTCGTCGTCCGTACGCCGCCCCTGCGCGTCGAGCGCGGGGCCCGCATCGGAGTCGTCGGGGCGAACGGTGCCGGCAAGACCACGCTCATCCGCACGCTCCTCGGCGAGCTCCCGGCCCTCGACGGCTACGTGACGAGCGCGCCCACCGCGCGCGTCGCCTTCCTGGCGCAGGCCCAGGCCGAGCTCACCGGCGACGAGACGGTCCTCGAGTCGTTGCGCGACGCCACCGGCCTCAACGAGCAGGACGCACGCGGGCTCCTCGCGCAATTCCTGTTCCGTGGCGACGACGTCTTCCGCTCGGTCGGCGTGCTCTCGGGTGGCGAGCGCTCCCGGCTCGCGCTCGCCCGGCTGTCCGCCCGTGAGGCGAACCTGCTCGTGCTCGACGAGCCGACCAACCACCTCGATCTTGCGGCGCGTGAGCAGCTAGAGGCGGTCCTCAGTGGCTTCGAAGGGAGCCTCGTCTTCGTCTCACACGATCGCTATTTCATCGACAAGCTCGCGTCGGAGATCTGGGACGTGGCCGATGCGCGGGTCCTCCGCTATGCGGGGGGCTGGAACGAGTTCGAGAAGGCGCGCGACCTGGGCCAGCCGCTGCCCGATCCGACCTTCACCCCACAGCTCCCCGGCGGCCCGGCCCAGCGACGCGCCGAAAAGAAGGTGCCCGCTGCCGCATCCCGTCGCGAGCCGGCGCGTCGCGCGGCGCCCGAGCTGCCGGCCAGGTCGACGCGCCGCACCGCGTCGAAGGTCCGCAAGGTCGAGGGCGTGCGCGCGCTCGAGGCGCGCATCGCCGCCATGGAGCTGCAGCTCGGGCAGATGGCCAAGAGGCTCGAAGATGTCGCGCAGTCGGGGAACTTCATGGAGACGCGGCAGCTCGGCACCGAGCACGCGGAGCTGGAGCGCTCGCTGAAGGCGCTCTACGACGAATGGCAAGCATCCGCGGAGCCCGCCGAGGGCCAGCCGTGAGCGCGTTCGTCGTCGGCCTCACCGGGCCTATCGGGGCGGGGAAGAGCACTGTCGCTGCACGGCTGCGCGAGCTCGGCGCGCGCGTCCTCGATGCCGACGCGATCGCGAAGGACGAGCAGCTTCGCGGGACGACCGGCTACAGCGCGATCGTCCAGCAGTTCGGCACCGAGGTCCTCGGCGAGGACAAAGAGATCGACCGCCGCGCGCTCGCCGGCATCGTCTTCGCCGATCCGCGGCGCCTGGAGCAGCTCGAGCGCATCCTGCACCCGCGCGTCATCAGCCGGGTCCTCGAGGCGCGGAAGATGCTGCCCGACGATCAGGTCCTGGTGGTCGAGGCGATCAAGCTCATCGAGACGTCGCTGCGTAACGCGTGCGACCGGGTCTGGGTCGTTATGACGCCACGCGATCAGCTTGGCTCGCGCCTGGCCGGCCGCGGCATGGACGAGGCCGCCGTGGCGGCGCGGCTCGCATCGCAGTCGAGCGACGAAGACTTCCGGCGCGCCGCGGACGTGGTGATCGAAAATGACGGTGACCGCGACGCTCTTCGCGCCGCGGTCACCGTCGCATGGTCAAAGGTGCGCGAGGGGGCTAGGGGGCGATCTTCCCCGGGACCGGGAAGGTGAATTTCCGAAAGGCGGCTCCGAAGGTGACGCCCGTCGTCGACGCCTGCCGCTGATCCTGACCCGCGCGGAGCAGGAAGTTCATCGTGCCACCCGCTGCCTGCAGGTAGGCGATCGACTCGGCGGTCTGCGCGTCGGTGCGGATCGTGTACACGCTCGCGGTCCGCGCGATGATCGGGATGTTCTGCAGCACGATCTTCGAGGAGAAGTCCGCAAGCCGGTTCGGATCCGTGCCGGTGAAGAACTTGGCCGGGTCGAGGTTGAACGTGAACAGGACGTCCACGAGGTCGCCGACCTGGATGAAGCCGCCGGCGGCGAGCGCGTCGGCGACCGTGACGGACATCGCGCGGTAGTCGGGCGTACCCGGTGGGATCGGCTGGCCAGCCGGTGGCTGGTTGTTCGGCGGGAACACGGTGAACGACGCGGCGCCCGCTGTCGCGAACTTACCCGGGAGGATCGGCTCCCCGGCCGCGAGCGCCGTCTGAGCGATCTTGCCGGTGATCTCCTCGGGCTTCGTGAGTGCCGTCGGTGGCGCGAGATCGACAGGGTATTTCGCGAGCTTCACGTCCGCCGCGGTCAGCGCGCTGCGCGCCGGGAGGTCGCGCGCCGCGACAAGCACGTCGGTCGTCGCGACGGGCGGCGCCACATCGGCTGACTTCGAGCCGGACGACACGACGTACGTCATGGCGCCCGCCAGGACGGCGATCAGGATGCCGACGATCAGCACGAGGCGCGCGCGGCGCCGAGACCGATCTTCCACTGTCCTCAAACTCCTCTTCCCGCGGGTCTGTCCTGAACGGTAGTCGATGAACGTGGTCATGCCGCAATAGCCCATTGGTGGCAATGCGTTCGACACCTGCCAGCCGCGCAGCCGTCACGCGCGGGCACACCGGTCCGTACGGAAGCCGCGACCAGCCTTGGTCGCGACCGGCGCGCGTACCATTGGCAGCAGGGACGGCCCTTTTCCACGTTCGAACACCCGTTCTAGAATGGCTGGAAGACGACAAACGTGAGCAGCTCCAGCGAGATCCTCCAGGTTCCGCTCGACCGGCCGACGGGCCGGGCGCCATACGACCTCGTGCTGCCGTGGCCGCTCGCGGGTGACCAGCCGAAGGCCGCCGCGGCGCTATCGGCCGGCCTGGCGCGCGGCGACAAGTTCCAGACGCTCAAGGGCGTGACGGGGTCCGGCAAGACCGTGACGATGGCCCAGGTCATCGCCTCGAGCGGCCGGCCCGCGCTGATCCTCGCGCACAACAAGACCCTGGCGGCGCAGCTCTACGGCGAGTTCAAGGAATTCTTCCCGAACAACGCGGTCGAGTACTTCGTCTCGTACTACGACTACTACCAGCCCGAGGCCTACGTCGCCCGGAGCGACACGTACATCGAGAAGGACTCCTCCCGGAACGAGGAGATCGACAAGCTCCGGCACGCGGCCACCCGCGCGTTGTTCGAGCGCCGGGACGTGATCATCGTCGCCTCGATCTCATGCATCTACGGCCTCGGCGCACCGGTCGACTACGGCGCTGTGACGGTCCGCCTCGTCAAAGGCGAGCGGATGCGCCGCGACAACGTCCTGCGGCATCTCGTCGACATCCAGTACGAGCGGAATGACCAGAACTTCATTCGCGGCAAGTTCCGCGTGCGCGGCGACACGCTCGAGATCCACCCGGCGTACGACGACCTCGCCGTCCGTATCGAGTTCTTCGGTGACGAGATCGAGCGCATCACCGAGCTCGACCCGCTGACCGGCGAGGTGCTCGCCGAGCGCGACCGGATCGACATCTATCCGGCACGGCACTTCGTGACGCCGCGCGAGAAGATGAACGAGGCGATCAAGGACATCGAGCTCGAGCTCGAGGGCCGGGTGGCCGCGCTCAAGGATGCCGGCCGGCTCCTCGAGGCACAGCGGATCCTGCAGCGAACCAGCTTTGACCTCGAGATGCTCCGCGAGACCGGGACCTGCCACGGCATCGAGAACTACTCGCGGCACCTCGCGCGGCGACCCGCCGGTAGCCGCCCGTGGACGTTGCTCGACTACTTCCCGCCGGACTTCCTGATGTTCATTGACGAGTCGCACATGTCGATCCCGCAGGCCCGCGGCATGTTCTTCGGAGATAAGGCCCGTAAGGACATCCTCGTGGAGTACGGGTTCCGTCTCCCGAGCGCTCTCGATAACCGCCCGCTCACGTTCAAAGAATTCGAGGACCGGCTGGACCAAACGGTGTTCGTTTCCGCGACGCCAGGGCCGTACGAGCTGGAGCGGACGCCGAAGCTGGTGGAGCAGATCATCCGGCCGACCGGCCTGGTCGACCCGGAGATCGATATCCGGCCCACGGAAGGCCAGATCGACGACCTGCTTGCCGAGATCAATCTGCGCGTCGAGCGCGGCCAGCGATCCATCGTCACGACGCTCACCAAGAAGATGGCCGAGGACCTCGCCGACTACCTGCGGGAGATGGGTATCAAGGTCCACTACCTGCACTCCGAGATCGAGACCATCGAGCGCGTGGAGATCCTGCGGGATCTTCGGCTCGGCGTGTACGACGTCGTGGTCGGGGTGAATCTCCTTCGCGAGGGCATCGATCTGCCCGAGGTGACGCTCGTGGCGATCCTCGACGCCGACAAGGAGGGGTACCTCCGTTCCGAGGGTTCGCTCATCCAGGTCATCGGACGCGCTGCTCGGCATGTGGAGGGCCGCGTCGTGATGTATGCGGACCGTCGCACCGACTCGATGAACAGGGCCATCGCTGAGACGGACCGGCGCCGCGCGGTGCAGGCCGCGTACAACACCGAGCACGGCATCGAGCCCACCAGCATCATGAAAGCGATCCGCGAGGTCGGGATGCGGCTCAAGCAGATCGCCGACGTCGAAGGCGAGTACGAGAAACGCGGCCGGCCGATCGCCGCGGGCGAGATGCCGCGCGACGAGCTGGCCCGACTCATCAAGGATCTCGAGCTCCAGATGAAGACTGCCGCGAAGAACCTCGAATTCGAGCGCGCCGCGGCTCTGCGGGACGAGGTCGTGCAGCTGCGCGGTATCCAGGTGCTCGAGCTCGGGACAGAGAGCATGCTGTCCGATGCGTCGCCGAAGACGACCAAGCGGATCGTCCGGCGCCGGAGGGGGATCTAAATGGTCGTCGGAGTGCTCGCCACGGTCGGCATCCTCGGGGCGATCGTCGGCGTCATCGTGATGCTGGTCCGGGGAGGGCGCGGCACGCTGGAGCTCGCACCTCGCAATCTCGTGCGGGTCTACCTGTACATCGCGTCGATGGCCGGCATCATCGTCCTCGTCGTCGGTCTGTCGGGCATCCTGACGGTGGGAGCCGCGGCCGCGTTCGGCAACGGCTTCGTGTACGGCGATCAGCCGAACTTCTACCCCCCGGTGCAATCGTGTCCGCCCACACCGGATCCGGCCGTGAAATGCGTGCCACAGCCGCCGCAGGACTTCGCCGCGCAGCGCCAGCACGAGCTCGACCGCCGGCGCGGCGATGACCTCATCAAGGGGATCACCTTCACCGTGTTCGGGGCGTTGTTCTGGGGCGCGCATTTCGCCGCGCGGCGGGGCGTGATGGCGGCCGACGAGGCAACGTCAGGACTCCGCCGCGGCTACCTGATGCTCGGCACGGTCGTCTTCGGGATCGCGACGGTGATCCTGTTGCCGACGGGTATCTACCAGGCGTTGTCCTATCTGATCCTGCCCGCCGACAACGGCGTGTTCCGGTCGGGAGCCGGAGACTCCCTGCCTGGCGGGATCGTCACGCTCCCCGTCTGGCTCACCTTCCTGTGGCTCGTCGTGCGTGACGCGCGGCAGACGCCACCGACGACCGCCTAGATGCCGCTCGATCACATCCACGTCAAGGGCGCGCGGGAGCACAACCTCAAGAACGTCGACATCAAGATCCCGCGCGACAAGCTGGTCGTCATCACCGGGCTCTCGGGCTCGGGCAAGTCATCGCTCGCGTTCGACACGATCTACGCGGAAGGACAGCGGCGGTACGTCGAGTCGCTCTCGGCGTACGCCCGGCAGTTCCTCGGGCAGATGGAGAAGCCGGACGTCGACTTCATCGAGGGCTTGTCGCCGGCGGTCTCGATCGATCAGAAAGGCGCCACCCGCAACCCGCGGTCGACGGTCGGCACGGTCACCGAGATCTACGACCACCTGCGGCTGCTGTTCGCGCGCGTCGGGGTGCCGCATTGCCCCAACCATGGGATCCCAATCGTCGCGCAGCACGTCCAGGAGATCGTCGATCAGATCCAGTCGTATCCCGACAGCACGCGGCTCCTCATCCTCGGCCCGCTCGTGCGCGATCGCAAGGGTGAGCACCAGCAGCTGCTCGTGACGGCGCGGCGCGGCGGCTTCGCCCGCGTGCGCGTCGACGGTTCCGTCCGCGACCTGTCGGAGGACATCGTCCTCGACAAGATGAAGAAGCACTCGATCGAGGTCGTCGTCGACCGGTTCGTCGTGCATCAGGGGACCGCTGCCGAAGCCGACCGCTCGCGGCTGACCGACTCCGTCGAGACCGCGCTCCGGCTCGGTGAAGGCTTGGCGGTCGTCGCCGATGCCGATGGCAAGATCCCGGAACGGATGTTCTCGGAGCGGCTCGCCTGTCCCGAAGGGGACTTCTCCATCGGTGAGATCGAGCCACGCACGTTCTCGTTCAACTCGCCGCACGGCGCCTGCCCCGCTTGCACGGGCATCGGCACGCGCCTCGAGCCGGACCCGGACCTCATTCTCGCGAACCCGGACCTCTCGGTGCGCGAGGGAGCGGTCCTCCCGTGGCAGCGCGACAAGAGCACCGCGCAATACCGGATGGCCATCCTCGTCGCGCTCGCGCGCAAGGTCGGGTTCTCGCTCGACACGCCGATCAAGGATCTGCCGAAGAAGGCGATCGACGCGATCCTCCGCGGGGTGGACGCGCCGCTCAAGCTCTCATACGAGAATCGCAGCGGGAACAAGCGCAGCTATGAGGTCGATTTCGAGGGCGTCGTCGGCTGGGTCGAGCGCTCCTACAAGGAGACGACCTCGGACTTCACCCGCATCGACCTCGAGCGCTACATGAGCGAGCGCCCGTGCCCGGTGTGCGGTGGCGCGCGCCTGAAGCCCGAGGTGCTCGCGGTGAAGATCGGGGACAAGAACATCGTCGACGTCGCGCGGATGTCGGTACTCGAGGCCGTCGAATGGTCGAACCTGTTGGACAAGGTCAAGGGTGGGCCGCTCGGTACGCGCGAGCGGACGATCGCGAAGCAGGTCCTCAAGGAGATCCGTCAGCGACTCGGCTTCCTCAAGGACGTGGGGCTCGACTACCTGACCATCGACCGCGCCGCGACGACGCTCTCGGGTGGCGAGGCCCAGCGCATCCGCCTGGCCACGCAGATCGGCTCCGGTCTCATGGGCGTCCTCTACATCCTCGACGAGCCGTCGATCGGCCTCCACCAACGCGACAATGCGCGGCTCATCCGGACGCTGATCGGCATGCGCGATATCGGCAACACCGTCCTCGTCGTGGAGCACGACGAGGAGACGATCCGTACGGCCGACTGGGTCATCGACGTCGGGCCCGGCGCCGGCGAGCACGGCGGCGAGATCATCGCCGAAGGCCCGATCGAGACGATCCTGCGCTCGCAGCGCTCCGTCACCGGGGCGTACCTCTCCGGCCGGCGCCGCATTCCGGTCCCGGCGCACCGCCGGACGCCGAAGCGCGAGGCGATCACCGTTCGCGGCGCAAAGCAGAACAACCTGAAGGACATCGACGTTCGGTTCCCGTTGGGGGTCTTCATCTCGGTCACCGGCGTGTCTGGTTCGGGGAAGAGCACGCTCGTGAACGACATCCTCTTCCGGCGCCTGGCCCAGGCGCTCACGAAGGCGAAGGACCGACCTGGCGCCCACCGTGCGGTCGAGGGCATCTCGCACATCGATAAGGTCATCGACATCGACCAGTCGCCGATCGGGCGGACGCCGCGGTCGAATCCGGCGACGTACACCGGTCTGTTCACGCCGATCCGCGACCTCTTCGCAGCGATCCCGGAGGCCCGGCTCCGCGGGTACACCGCCGGACGGTTCTCGTTCAACGTGAAGGGCGGCCGCTGCGAGGCCTGCGCCGGTGACGGGATCATCAAGATCGAGATGCAGTTCCTGCCCGATGTGTACGTGCCGTGCGAAGTCTGCGGCGGCAAGCGGTACAACCGCGAGGCGCTCGAGATCCACTACAAGGGAAAGAGCATCAGCGACGTCCTCGACATGACCGTGGATGAGGCGCTCGGGTTCTTCGCGAACGTCCCGGCGGTCGAGTCCAAGCTGCGGACGCTGAACGACGTGGGCCTCGGCTACATCCACCTCGGGCAGCCGGCGACCACGCTCTCCGGCGGCGAAGCGCAGCGCGTGAAGCTCGCGACCGAGCTCTCGAAGCGCGCGACCGGCCGCACCCTGTACATCCTCGACGAGCCGACGACCGGCCTGCACTTCGCCGACGTCGAGAAGCTGCTGGAGGTGCTCCATCGCCTCGTCGATTCGGGCAATACCGTCGTCGTCATCGAGCACAATCTCGACGTGGTGAAGACGGCCGACCACGTCATCGACCTCGGCCCCGAGGGCGGCAAGGCCGGCGGGGAGGTCATCGCCGAAGGCACGCCTGAAGAGGTCGCGAAGGTGAAGCGGTCGTTCACCGGCCGCTACCTACGGGAGATCCTGACGACCGGCGAGCTGCGCGGCATCGCCTGAGTCCGCGCCGGTGAACGCCGTCGACCTGCTCATCGGTGCGGCCATCGTCCTCGCAGTCGTGGCGGGGATCCGGGCCGGCTTCGTGAAGACCCTCTTCGGCCTCATCACGTGGATCGTGGCGATACCGGTGTCCCTCATTCTGCAGGCGCCGCTCGGAGCGGCCCTCGCGCGTACCGGCCTCGCGGCACCGTCGGCCCGGACGATCGCGTTCGTGGCGGTACTCCTCAGCATCGAGATCGGTTTCACGGTCGTCGGCACTCTCGTCGTATTCCCGTTCGTGGACCGGCTCCATCGCGACCGCGCCCTCGGCATGGTCGATCGCGGGTTGGGCGTGCTGCCGTCGGTGCTGCGCACGCTCGTCATCACCGCGGTCGCGCTCGCGGCGGGGTTGGTGCTCCCGCTTGGCGGCGACGTCCGGACCGCCATCGACGGCTCTCGTCTCGCTCAGGCCCTGATCGCGCAGGTCTCGGCGCTGCAGCCCGTGCTCGGTACGCTCGGTGGCAACCCGGATGACAGCGCCCCGCTGTTCGTCACGCGCCTCGGAGCGGACCAGAGCCAGCCGCTCGACCTACCCAACGATCTCGTGCTCACGCCCGACCCCGACGCCGAAGCGGAGATGCTGCGGCTGCTGAACCAGGAGCGGACAACGCTCGGCCTGCCGGCTCTCGAGCTCGACCCGCGTGCGTTGCCGGTGGCCCGCCAGCACTCCCAGGAGATGTTCCGGCTCAAGTACTTCGGTCATCAGTCGCCGGTCCTGGGCTCGCCGTTCGACCGTTTGCAAGCCGCGAAGATCTCGTATTCGCGCGCCGGCGAGAACCTCGCCTACGCGCACTCGGTCGCGATCGCGCATCGCGGGCTGATGGAGAGCCAGGGTCATCGCGAGAACATCCTGCGGCCGGAGTTCACGCAGGTCGCGATCGGAGTGGTCTCCGCGGGCCCGTACGGCCGCATGTTCACCCAGCTCTTCATCACGCCCTGATCCCCTGACGCCCGCCAAGCGCTCGGCGCGGACCGTGCAACGGGTGTGCCCATGGGGAGCGCATTCGGCGGGCTCGCCAAGGCCGTCACCGGTGCCCTCGCCAGCCCGTGGGTGATCCTCGTGGCGCTCGCCCTCATCGCCGCGTACTTCGTGCTCGGGCCGTCGATCGGGCTGCCCCCGCAGAAGCCCGAGCTCGGCTTCTTCCTGACGCTCGCGACCCTGCTCCTCGTGTTCCTCGTCGAGCACGAGAGCTACCGGGACAACGTCGCGACCCAGGTGAAGCGCGACGAGATCATTCGCGCGCTCGATGCGGACCGGTCGAAGATCGGGATCGAGGATCTCCCGCCGCGGGAGATCGACCCGTTCCGGCATGCGACCCGCGCTCGGGAAGGTCGGGCCAGCCCCGAGGGCGCCCGCGCCGGACGGAACGGGAAGCCGATCTCCTAGCGGCGGTCTAGCTGCGCGGTGTGGTGACGTGCCGGCGTGCGCGGGTCCCGGCGGTATGCAGATTGACGAGCACGAGCACGACCAGCATCGCGACGAGCAGCCACCCGATCTGATCGCGCGCCGCATCCGGCAGCAGCGCCGCGGCGACCCAGGTGACCGCGAGCGCCACGATGATCCCGACCGCGAGCGAGCCGTCCTCGACCAGGAGGCCCCAGATCGCCGCAGCGACGCCCGCCAGGCTAGACATGCTTCGCCGCCACCTCGGCCCCCCCGGGCAGCATCGCGCGGAGCATCTGGACGGCGACCCAGCTCGCAGCGAGGAACATGCCGAGGAGGACCGGCAGCGACAGGGCGTCGCCCGGCCACGCTGCCCCGAGTCCCTCCGCGAACCAGAACACGCCGAAAGCGGACAGGATGGCGCCGACCCCGAACTTCATCCAGTTCTCCGGGACCATCGTGAGCGGCTTGCGGAGCGAGACGCCGAGCGCGACGGTGAGGATCCCTGCCGCGATCGCGCCGATGACCGCGTGGTTCAGGGCCACGGGGCCACCCGCACCGAACGCGATGACGATGAAAGCGACCTCGGTGCCCTCGAGCAGCACGGCCTTGTACGCGACGAGGAAGCCGATGCGGTCGAAGCCGGCTCGCGACAGACCCTGGGCGCGGAGCTCCGCGATCTCCTTGAGGTAGATGCGCTCCTCGTCGTGCAAGGCGACGATCCCGGCGAACCGGAGGATCGCCTTTCGCAGCCAGCGCAGCCCGAAGAGCAAGAGGAGCGCGCCGACGAACGCCTTCAGGAAGTGCGCGGGGACGACGGTGACGATGGTCACCCCCAGGAGGGCGATGATCACGGCGAGCGTGACGGCCGCCGCGATCGTGCCGTAAAGCGGTGCCTTCCAGCCACGCGTGACGCCGACCGCGAGGACGATGGTGGTCGCCTCGACGAACTCGACGGCGCTCGCGACGAACGAGGGCAGCGCCGCGGACACCAGCTGGCCGAGGTCCATCGGGCCAGACTTTATCCCGCCGCGACCGGCAGCTGCAGGGGCGCGACCACGGGCGGACGAGGCACCGAGCGCATGAAGAGCGCGCAGACGATCGCGAGTACGCCCGCCACGAGGAACACCGGCGGCATCCCCGCACGCTCGGCGACGAGGCCCATCGGCGCGACCGCGAGTCCGCCGAGGCCGATCGACAGCCCGAGCATGAGCCCGCTGACCATGCCGAGGCTCCCCGGCATGCTTTCCTGGCCACGGACCGCGAGCACCACGAAAGAGCCGTTGAGGAGCAGGCCGCTCACCGCCGCGGCGAGCACGAACGCCGGACCGACCACTGACTGGGCCGCGAGCAGCCAGCAGAACGGCGCCGCGGTGAGCAGGCTCGTGATGATCACGCGATCGCGTCCGAGCCGGTCCGCGAGCCAGCCGCCGATGAGACCACCGACTGCCCCCGACAGGAGGAACAGCGTGAGAAGCTGGGATGCGTCGACGATGGACGCACCGAGGCTCACCGCGTAAAGCGGTAGGAACGTGCTGATGAGGGCCGAAGCCCACGCGCGCGTGGCCGACACGGACACGAGCCCCGTCAGCATGCGGCGGTTGCCGGACAGGACCGCGCGGAGCGAGAGCGGCGCCGCGGTCCGGGTGGGCAGCGTGGGGCCAAAACGCAGGACGAGGACCGACAGCAGGAGCGCCGGGATCGCGACGAGCCAGCTTCCGCCAAGGCCGATCGTCGCGATGATCAGGCCGATGAAGAACGGGCCGATCGGGAGCCCGAAGTTGCCGGCGCTGATGTACACGCTCATCCACCGTCCGCGTGACCGCTGCGGCACCGATCCCGCGACGAGCGCGGCGCTCACCGGGTGGTAGAGCGCCGTCCCGAGGCCGCCAGCCAGCAGCGCGACGATGACGATCGCGATGTTCGGCGCGAGCCCGAGCATCCCCGCGGCGAGCCCGGAGAGCGCCACCCCGGTCCAGGCCATCCAGCGCGTGCGACCGCCACCGTCAGACATGTGCCCGAAGAGCGGCTGCGTGAACGACGACGAGGCCTGATAGAGGGTCACAAGCAGGCTGGCGACCCCGAGGCCGATCTCGAGCTTGCCGAGCAGCAATGGCAGCAGCGCCGCGAGCATGTACGCGTACGAGTCGTTCGTCAGATGCGCGAGCGCCATGACGCCGACGGAGGTCGCGACCGGGCGCACGTTGGGCACGGCGGGCTCAGACATATGCGCGGTCGAGCAGGTCCATGAGGTGCACGACTGGAATGTGCGAGCCTTCGCGGCGCAGCGCTGCCTCGATCTGCATTTGGCAGCCGGGGTTCGCGGTCACGACCATCTGGGCGCCGCTGTTCGCGATGTGGGTGGCCTTGCGGTGGCCGAGCCGGCGCGCGAGCTCCGGCTGCGTCACGTTGTAGGTCCCCGCACTGCCACAGCACCAGTCGGCTTCGGCGAGCGGCACGACGGTCAGCCCCGGGATCGCCGCCAGGAGCGCACGTGGTTGCGCCGTGATCTTCTGCCCGTGGATGAGGTGGCAGGGGTCGTCGTAGGCGATCGTCACGGGTAGCTCGCCAGGTGCCTCGGCGAGACCGACCGCGGCAAGGTACTCGCTCGCGTCCTTCACCCGGTGCGCGAACGCCTCGCCGCGCGCCGCCCACGCGGCGTCGTCCTTCAGGAGCCACCCGTACTCCTTGAGGTTCGCGCCGCAGCCGGCCGCGTTCACGATGAACGCGTCGACCGCGAGACCCTCCAGTGCATCGATGTTCCGCTTCGCGAGCCCACGTGCGTCGCCGCGCTCACCCGCGTGGGCGTGGAGGGCGCCGCAGCAGGTCTGCGTCTCCGGGACGAGCACCTCGATGCCGTTGCGCGCGAGGACGCGGGCGGTGGCCGCGTTGGTGCCGGCGAACGCCGCTCGCATGACGCAGCCGGTGAAGAGCGCGACGGTGCCGCGCGTCGCGCCCACCGCGGCGTAGCGCGGTGGGAGTGCCTGCGATGTCGGCGCGCGATCGGGAACGAGGTCGAGGAGCTCGGCAAGCCGGCCGAGCCCAATGAGTCCGAGCACCTTCCGTGCGCCGAGGCGCTTGGAGACGTAGCCGAACCGCGCGAAGAGCGCGAGCCGCGCCGGCGAGGTGATGAGTCCGCGGAACACGACCCGGCGAAGCAGCGACTCCCCGATGCTCGGCTTCCGGGCCGCGACGACCTGTGAGCGCGCACCCTCCATGAGCTTCCCGAACGAGACGCCCGACGGACAGGCGGTCTCGCAGGCGCGGCAGTCGAGGCACTTGGCCATGTGGTCCGCGAAGGCCGTGCTGTCGGCGTCCAGCCGACCGTCCCAGACGTTCTTCATGAGCCGGATACGGCCACGCGGTGAGTCCATCTCCACCCCGAGCTCGGCGAATGTCGGACAGGTCGGGAGACACAGCCCGCAGTGCACGCAGCGGGAGATGAGCTCCTGCGCCGGCGCGTCCGCGTTCGGGAAGGAGACGTGGTGCGCCACTGGCCGCTCGTCGACGCTCATCCGGCGACCGTGCGCGCCGGTTCGAGGATGCCGCGCGGATCGAACGCCTGTTTCAGGCGACGCATGAGGAAGGCGCCCGAGGGTTCGGGGCCATCAGCGCTCGCGGATCGGGCGAGGTCACCGAACGCGCGCACCATGCGGCCACTGCCGCCGAGCACGCGGGCGTTGACCAGGAGCGTGTCGGCCGCGGCGCGCACGCTCGCGTCGTCGCCACGGAGGTGGACCCGGATGCTGCCCGTCGCGGCGTCGGCCACCAGCCGCGACGAGTGGTCGGCCGTCGTCGCGGCATCCGCGAATGCGGCCTGCGCGGACAGCGGGAGCGACACCCGGATGACCGCGCCGTCCTGGGCCGCGTCGGCGAGCTCGCGCAGCGACTCCAGCGCCTCGTCGATGTCCTCGAGCGGCGAGACGGTGCCCGCGTGCGCCGCCGCGGCGCGCGCGGTCTCCGCGACCGCGCGCTCGACCGGCGCGTGCTCGCCGGCCGCGGCGACCGTGAGGATCCACCGCCGGTCCGCCGATCGCTCCACGACGAGTGCGATCGGTCGGAGCGACGTCCGCACCAGCGCGTCGGCGGCGGCAAATGCGTCCGCGCCATGCCCGAACGACGCGCGGGCACCGCCCTTGACCGGTGGGATCGGCAGGATCTTGAACGTCGCTTCGGTGATCACGCCGAGCGTTCCCAGCGAGCCCGTGTAGAGCTTGTTGAGGTCGTACCCGGCGACGTTCTTGACGACGCGGCCCCCGGCACGGGCCACGGTCCCGTCCGGCAGGGCGGCGCGTAGGCCGAGCAGCAGATCGCGCACCCCGCCGTAGCGGTAGCGCCCGAACCCATTGCTGTTCGCCGCGATCACGCCGCCGACCGTCGCGCCGCGCCCGATGTGCGGGGGATCGAGGGGCAGGAATTGCCCGTGGGCCGCGAGCGCATCGCGCAGTGCGTCCATGCGCGTGCCCGCGCCGACCGTCACGGTGAGGTCTTCGGGCACGTGGTCGATGATGCCCGCGAGCGCTCCGGTCTCGAGGACGACAGCGGTCGGTCGCCCCGGGCCCGCACCCTGCTTCGTGCCGCCGCCGCGCACCCCAACGGTGTCGCCCGCGTCGGCGCAGCGGCGCAGGATCGCGGCGCAGTCCTCGGCGCTCGCCGGGCGCTCAGCGCGCGGCATTGAGCGAGAACTCCTTGCACTTGCCGGGTGTGGGGAAGATCTTGCCCGGATTCGAGAGGTGGAGCGGATCGAAGGCGTCCTTGACGCGCAGCATCGTGGCCATGTCGACGGGCGAGTATTGGAGCGGCATGTAGCAGTTCTTCTCCATGCCGACCCCATGCTCGCCGGTGATGGAGCCGCCGACCGCCAGGCACTTCTCGAGGATCTCGCGGCCCGCCTCCTTGACCCGCTCGACCTCGGAGGGGCCTTTCGACCCGTCGAACATGATCAACGGGTGCAGGTTCCCGTCGCCCGCGTGGAACACGTTGGCGATGCGGAGGCCGTAGCGTTCGCCGACGTCGATCACGTGACGGAGGACCTCCGGCAGCTTCGTGCGCGGGATCACGCCGTCCTGCACGTAGTAGTCGGACGCGAGCCGGCCCATCGCGGCGAACGCGCCCTTGCGCCCGGCCCAGAGCTTGTCGCGCTCGAGCGCGGTCGTCGCGACGCGCAACTCCTGCGCGTGTGACGCGCGGCAGATCGCCTCGATGCGCTCGAGGAGATCGTCGAGACCATCCCGCACACCGTCGACCTCGACCAGGAGGATGCCACCTGCGTCGAGCGGATAGCCGGCGGAGACCGAGGCCTCGACGGCCTGCGTCGAGAGCTGATCCATCATCTCGATCGCGCTCGGCACGATGCCCGCTCCGATGATGGCGGACACGGTGTTCGATGCATCGTCCATCGTCGGGAATGCCGCCATGAGCGTGCGCTTGTCCTCAGGCAGCGGCGTGAGCTTGACCGTGATCTCCGTGACGATGCCGAGCGTGCCCTCGGAGCCGACGAACGTGCCGACGAGGTCGTAGCCCTCGTAGTCGATCGCCTTCCCGCCGAGCCGCACGACGGTGCCATCGCTGAGAACGACCTCGAGGCCGGTGACG
>JBBQHN010000044.1:0-15376 GCA_038324015.1 Candidatus Limnocylindria bacterium
CGCTGCTCGATCGGGATCTAGTCGACCGGTATCGCCGGACGCGCGTGCACGATGATCCCGGGCTCTACCGCTAGGCCGGCAATCTCGACCCCGCCGGTCTCGAACCATCGGTGATCGGCCGTCGCCCCTGCTGGGCAGTAGGCCCATCCCCCGTTATTCCGCGTGAGCCCCGACCCCCGCTCAAGCGACCGAGGCGCGTGCGTGGACGCGACACAGAGATACTCGACCCTCTCGGGCTGGTCGGCGGACGTAGCCGAGGCGTCGAGCGGTCCCTGGCGTCGCGGCTCAGCTGCCGTGACGGCGACTTCGAGACACAGCTGCGGAACTGCACGATCGATCGCATCAGCGAGATGACCGGGACGGCCATCGAGCGGGGCTTGCATCTACGCCGCAGTCTTCTGCGCGACGCCCATCTTCACCGCCGTCGCTTCATCCAGCGCTGAGAGCGCAAGCTCGACCTTGACCTTGTCGCCGACCATCACCCCGTTGGCGATCGGCCGGTTGAACACCATCCCAAAGTGGCTGCGGTCGATCGTCAGCGTGGCCGACGCCCCAAGATGTTGGCCACCGAACTGATCGGCCGCGATCCCGTCGAACTCCGCCTCGAACGTGACTGGCCGCTTCTGGCCGTGCATCGTTAGATTGCCTTTCACCCGAAAGCTGTTGCCGCCCATTGGCTCGACCACCGTGCTTTCGAAGACGGCCGTCGGGTACCGCTCAGCGTCGAAGAAGTCCGGGCCCTTGAGGTGTGCGTCGCGGTTCGCATCGTTGGTATCGATACTGTTGACCTCGACCGAACCCGAGATCTTCGTGTGATCAGGCTGCGCGCGATCGAACTCGACGGTGCCGCGGACGCGACCGAACCGTCCGTGAACGGTGGACACCATGAGGTGCTTGACGCCAAAGGTGACCGCTGAATGCGAGGGATCGATGTACCACGTGGACATGAGGAACGCCTTTCTCCGTGCCTTCCGGCATCGGTGCTAGCCCTTGAGCTGCGAGTTGTCGCGGAGTTGGTGGGTGTGCTCTTCGAGGAATGACATGTACAGCTGCTCTTCCTTCGCGAAGTGCAGCTTCAGGATCGCGTGGATGCTGTAGAGGATGCGGCGCAGGTCGTTCGCGGCACGGTCCGACAACGGCGCATTCAGGGGAATAACTGCGAACTCGTCGGCGAGGGCCTTGAGCTCGACGTGATCGGGGCGGAGCAGGGCCGCGGTCGTAAGACCGCCGGCATTGTTCACGAGAGCGGCGTAGAGCAACTGATCCTCGTGCTCGGCGTGTGGCAAGAGCTGATGGACGAGGATGTCTCCGGTGCGAACGAGCTCCTGGCGCAGCTGGTCGAGCGAGAGCGACCCGATCGAATCGGCGACTGACCGGATATGCGAGAGGTGCGTCATCAGCGCTACGTGCTCATCGCGGAGAGATCGCCGTGCGGTCGCGCCATCAACTCGGGCCTGCTTCGACATCGCTCTCAAGCCCCCGCTAACGCGAGGATCCGCTCGAGATTGGCGCGATGGTGCGCCTCGTCGCGGGCGTTCTCGTTGAACAGCGCCGCAGCATCGGCGTCGCCGTCCGCGTCGGCCTGCTCTACGAAGTCACGGTACATGGCCTCAGCAAACAGCTGGCCGGAGATAGCCTGACGGAGATTCTCGATGTCGTCCCGGACGACCCCAAGCATCCTCGTCGCGTCGGCGAAATGCTCGAGCCGCTCCTGCTCCGCTGTCAGCTTGAACACCTCAGCAAGCTCCGAGTGGCCACGACTGCGGGCGTGCTCTGCGAAGAGCAGATATTTGGCGTGAGTAAGGGCTTCCACCTTGGCCGCAGCGGTGAGGTTGGCCCTGGTCCGAGCGTTCATCACCGGTTCGCCTCCGGATCCGCCGTCGCTGCGTCACCCGTCACGATACGTAGGCGTCCGGCGTCGACTCGAGCTTCATAGCGGTTCTGCTCATCCACCGTGCGCTCCGCCAAGGGCATCGCGTTCAAACGATCGTGGCTGATCGGGAGGCCACTCTCGATCGAGCGGCCATACGTACCGTTGACGATGCGTGCCTCAGCCCGGCCCACTGCCGCGAGCGTTTCATTCAGGTCGGCGACCAGCGCGAGGTCGACTTCTTCCAGGACCATCTCGCTTCCGGCTTCGTGGCCCTCTCCGGTCTGATCCTGATGCAGTGGTGACTCCTCCTGCACGGTCGCGACCAGACGGCGCAACTCGTCCTCGATCCGAGTTCGTTCGCGCGCGACACGGTAGCGGGCGCCCTCGTGATTCATTAGACATTCTCGGTGTCGTCGAACGCGCAGTGCGCTCCGTACGCGCCCGCGACGTTGACCGTGACTCCGGCCACGTCGGACACGCGCATCTTGCCGTCCGCGATGTCCGTCGCGTGACCGACACGCACCAACATCTTCTTTCACCTCTGCAGGACGAGCCACATCAACGTGCGTTGAGCTCCCAGCTGCGATGACGAACGTAGGTGCTCCGAGGAAAGGAGCGTTGGTACTCGCATGAACATGACATGAATACGTTGGAACCACGGACCAACCGAGGCTGAGCTCGATGGAACGCGACGTACACTGCGAGAAACGCAGTCAATGACCTACAGAGCCCTCCCCTGCGCCAGAAGACACCGCCAGAGACACGGAGGATTGCCATGAATGAGGACCATGCCGCCCTTGCCGCGGAGGCCGAGGTGCTCGATCGAGCGGTCGCGTCCGCGAAGGGTCAGCTGACCCAAGAGACCATCGTGGCCGTCGACGAGACGTATCGCTATTTGTCGCTGAGGTTCCTGCCGCACGCGCGAGCGGATGAGGAAGTGTGTGCCCGACTTGCCTGGCACGACTATCGCCGCCCTGAAGGCTCTTGCGGGGAACCCGAGATCGAGGCGCTCACGGTGCGGCTCGATCAGGTGCGCACCGCGTTGGCACAACAGGGTCCGGTCGAAGCGCTCGGCCATGTCCTTCGAACTCTGCTGGACGAATTACAGCCGTTACTGCGCGCGCATTTCTCAAAGGTCGAGCACGTCCACGCGGATAGCGAGGCATCGGCCTCGCCCAGCTAGCACGACGCGCAGAAGGCGGAAGCCGGCGATGAGATCTGCTAGAAGCTCACCCACGCTAAGCGCTGCAGAACTTCGTGTCGAAGCCGGGCGATCGATACCCGACCTGATCGCGTCCGAGCACCGCACGCTGTTCTGCGGCATCAACCACAGGCTCCCTCCGTCGCGAGGGCGCAAGGAGACAAATCCCTACGGCTTCTTCGGCGGCGGTCCCCACTTCGACTTCGATTGCCCAGGACGACCGCCGAAGCGAGGATCGGGCACCGCTTCCTTGCCCTCGATCGACTTCCGTGCCCGGCTGGTCACTCCTCGCTGCGTGTCATGACGACCGACCTTCTGCGCCCCGCGTAGCGCTCGCTTGGTCGGATCCTTCCCCCGGCCCACGTCGCGCTCTGCACGAGACTTATCGGCCACGGCAACTCGAGCTGCGGCCTGCGAGCGGCAAGCTGCCCATCCCCACCAGATTACTGCGGTGGATGCGCTCGAAGCTCTCGGCGATGAGCGCTCGCACGCCCGTCCGGCCATGTTCGATCGGGAGATGCTTAGATTGCGACGACACGTTCGTCCTCGTCACGGACGGTCCGTGCGCCTGCCTCGTTGAGGACCTCCAGCGCCCGGATCCGCTCTGAGCCGGCGCACTGCACCGACACCACCGCGCCGCCGCGGTGGATCGCCCGGGCAAATACCGCCGCATCCGGCGCATGGTGCCCGAGGGTCCGCCCGATCACGAGGCCGATGACGGCGAATCCTCCGATGACCCCGAGAGATCCGAGTGCGAGCCCAAAGGGATCACGCCCGAGGTCGCCCCACAGGCTAACCGCGACCACGATGGCGATGCCAATGAGCGCGCTGACGATAAACCCCATCGTCGCGAACGTCGTTGCGCCGACCTCAGCCGCCCGCGACGCATCATCGGCGACCATCTCGATCCGTCCCGGTTCGAACCCGGCCCGATCGAGGGCGTGCATCGCCGCGACGCCCTGTCGATCATTGAGAAAAATGCCGACGACGGTGTGTCGCCGTGCACGATCGCTCGTCTCCGTCATGCCGAGGCGCTCATCAGGGCGCAACGCGCTCCTTAGACAGCCGCTGGACCTCGGAGGGCTTCTGCTCGCGCACGATCAGCACCGAGCAGGGCGCCTGATGCAGGACCGAGCGCGCGACGCTGCCCAGCAGCACGCGAGTGAGGCCGGTGTTGCCGTGTGAGCCGACGACGACGAGCTCGGCGTTGGTGCTGGTGATCGCCTCGAGCAGACCTTGGGCCGGCGTCCCGAGCTGGACGAGCGCGCTCGCGACCACGCCTCGCCTGGCCAGACGTGCGGCACCCTCGGTCGCGAGGCGCTGGCTCTCGGCTTGTTCGGCGTCGATCAGCTCTTGCAGGACCTCACCGCTGACGGGGGCACCCATACCCGCCCCGGACCCGTACCAGGGGACGAGTCGGCTGACGCTGACGACGCGCACGTGCTCACGGGCGAGGAACGGCCAGGCGCCAACCAGTTCTTCCGCTTGTTGCGCGCCCGCTGATCCGTCCAAACCCAACACGATCGGCCCGAGGTGGCTGCGCCGCGCCACCAACACGGGGCAGGGCGCGTGATCCACGACCTCCGCGGATACGGACCCGAGGATGAACGATGCGAGCGAGCCGTGGTTGTGGCTGCCGATGACGACGAGCTCCGAGCCGAGCTGCTCGGCCTCGTCCACGATCACACTCGCCGGACGGCCGACGATCACGCGCGCGCGAACCGTACGACCGGTGCTGTCCAGCTTCTGGACTAGCTCGGCCAGCTGCTCCTCGATCGCATGCAGGATGAGCGCATGCGCCTCGGCGTAGCGTCGCGGCGAGAGGTCGATCTCCGAGTCGCTGAACTGGTCGACCCAGAGCACATCGATCTCGGTGCCCTGCGGCCAGCCGATTGCGGCGACCAGGTCCTCGGCGTGCTTCGCTGACGGTGATCCATCGGTCGCGAGCAGGATCTTCATAAGGTTCCTCTCATCCAGCTAGGCCGCAGGTCTGGTTCCGAACATGGGGTCACGCGTCAGTGAGCAGGTCTTCGCCGACGATATGGACGGTCCGTGAACGCACGGGTGCACGTGCCGGTCCGCGCACGACCGCACCAGAGGTCACGTCGAACTGGCTGCCGTGGCAGGCGCAGGTCACGACGGTCCCCGCGAGGTGGCCCTTCGCGAGCGAGCACGCGAGGTGGGTACAGGTGTCGTCGAACGCGTAGATGTGACCGTCGGCGTTCGTCACGTTCACCTTCGTTCCCTCGACGGTGAAGACTTTCATCTGACCGCTCTTGACATCGTTCGCGCGACCTATCCGTACAAGCACAGGGCTATACCTCCGACGCAGGATCCCGTCATCGATCGTTCGTCATACGAGCAGATGCATGGGCCGCCTCGCGCGCAGCCGGCGCAGCAGTATTGCGAGTCGCGCCGGCTTGGCGGCAGCTCGTGCTCGCAGTTCATACACAGCGCAGTCGCTTTGAGTTCTTGCATCATGGGCCTGACCGTAGAAGCGGGACCTGAAGAGCGGCCCGTACGCGCATGAATGCTGCGTGAATGACACTGCGGGCCGATTTACATGCGGCGTTCAGATGCGGTAAGGCGCTTTGTTCCCTTCGCATCCCAGTCTTCCGGTGAGTGCGGGCGCGCGCAGGAACAGCTGGGAGGACACGCAATGATCGACGCGACGAGCCGGACCGAGGCAGAGACCTCCGACCTCGCGCTCTTCTATCGCGCCGCGGCCGCGCTCGAGCTCGAGCCGGACATGCGAGTCGCGCTCGCACAAGCCCAGCGCGAGGTGTCGGTCCGCTTTCCGGTACGGATGGACGACGGGACCGTCCGCATCTTCCACGGCTACCGCGTGCAGCACAACACGTTACGCGGCCCGGCCAAAGGTGGGGTGCGCTATGCGCCCTCGGTTTCCCTGCCTCAGCTGCGCGTGTTGGCTGCGGGCATGACGTGGAAGTCGGCCTTGGTCGGACTCCCTTTCGGCGGTTCCAAAGGTGGCGTGGTGGTGGATCCCCGATCGCTGAGCCCTGCTGAGCTCGAGCGTCTGACCCGCCGTTTCGTTCGCGAGATCGTCGACGACATCGGGCCTGATCGCGATGTGCCTGCGCCCGACATGGGTACAGACTCGCGCGTGATGGGTTGGATAGTGGACGAGTACGCCCGGCTGCGCGGGACGCTCGTGCCGAACGTCGTCACCGGCAAGCCGGTCGAGCTCGGTGGCACGACCATTCGATTCGGTGCAACCGGGCGCGGCGTCGCGGCGCTCATCGCTGCCACCGTCGAGCACCTCGAAATGCGGCTCCGTGGCGCCACCGTGGCGATCCAGGGTTTCGGCAACGTGGGCAATGAGACGGGACGGGCGCTCCGTGCCATGGGTGCGCGCGTCGTCGCCGTCGCCGACATCGGGGGCGGCGTGACGCGCGGGGATGGCCTCGACCTGACCGCGCTCCGTCGCTGGGCGCATGACACCGGGACGGTGGCCGGAGCCCCTGGCACCGACGCGATCGAGAACGGCGCGCTCCTTGAGCTGCCGGTCGACGTGCTCGTGCTGGCAGCGCTCGAGGGACAGGTGACTCCAGCCAATGCCGGCCGGATCAAGGCCCGGATCCTGGCGGAGGGCGCCAATGGTCCGACCCTGGCCGAGGCTGATGCCGTCCTGCGCTTCAACGAAGTGTTCGTGATCCCCGACATCCTTGCGAACGCCGGCGGTGTGATCGCGAGCTACCTCGAGTGGTCCGGGCGCGCCCAGACGGTGGGCGATGATGCGGCGAACGAGTTCGTGCACAGCACGCTGATCAACGCCTTCGACCGCACCGTGGCGAAGGCGGCTGAGCTCGATGGGGACATGCGCCTGGCGGCGCACGTCCTTGCCGTCAATGAGGTCGCGGGCGCGCTCCGGAGCCGCGGTCTGGCCGCCGCATGACCACTCCGAGCACTCGGCCGATCGGGCATTTGGTCTCGATCAGCGTTGCCACCGGCGAACTGCACGGGCTCATCGTGGGTCGGTTCCGCACCAGCCCGGAGGCCGAGCATGCCGTTGCGCGGATCCGGATGGAGACGCCCGCCCACGCGCACGTCGTCCACATCGATCGCGTGCCGGAGGGCCTGCGGGCCTGGCTCCACATTCGCAACGTCTCGCGCACCTCCCTGGTCACCGCGTGGGCGATCGACCCGGCGGTCCGCCTCCGCGTCCGGATGCTGATGCGACTGGAAGGCGCCATCGAAACACGCTCCGATGCGATCGCGAACGCGCTCCCGCAGTTTGCGCACGGCTTCAACGAGGTCGAGCCGCAGCTCCGCGCCGAGTGGAGCGCCGATCCTGCTCGTCGCGGCGCTTCGTGGAATGACGTGCTGCCCCGCTATCTGCTCGGATGGCAGCGGGCGAACCGCCCCGACTTCGTCGGGTGCACCTGGGAGGAGACAACTGGCGACATTCGTACCGAGTGGGACCGTCGCGAGCCGACCGTTCCCTGGAGGACTGTCGCCGCACAGATCGCGCGCGGCTGGGCCGCGGCACGACCGGCTGAGCAGTCAGTCATCGCCTCGGCGATGCAGGCTCGAAAGGCCTCATGATGCCGACGCCGACGGCACTGCTCGTGGCCGTGATCGTCCCGGTCATGACGTTGCTCGCGCTGTGGCGCTTGTCCGTCGGGCTGCGGGATCTCGAGCAGACCGCCGACGAGCTTGTCGAGCTGCGGCGCACGCCTGGTGCGCAAACCGACAAACGGAGGAAGACATGAGCACCCGATTCAAGAACCTCGGTCGGACGACCGGAACGATGTTGTGCGATGCCGATTCCTGGACGACCTCCGCCAGAAAGGCTTCGTGATGCCGGCTCCTCTGGACCTGATCGCCGTCGTGATTCCGCTCCTGATCGCGCTCGCGCTCTCGGCTCGGTTCGTGGGCCGGCGAGGCCTTGCACGCCTCGCCGATGAACCCCTTGACGCGCTGCGACCAGCGCGCAGCACCACGCGGGATCAACGGAGGGCTCCATGAGCGTCCAGCACAGCGACCGCAGCGTGCCCACCGAAACGATGCTGCGTGACACCGAGGTCCCGTGGACGATCTTCCTGGAGTGTGACCGAGCGGAGCATCAGGCCCTCACGCCAGCGCTCGTTCTCCTTGACGGGATCGTCGATGCACTGGACCGCTTCCCGATCGCCCGGCTCGCTGCGGACCTCGATGTCGCGTGCGACTTCTTCGACGCGGAGGTGATTCCGCACATTCGCGCGGCTTGCGAATGCCGGCGGCAGCTCACCGTGAACGGTCGCGTTCACGCGAGCCCGTGCTACGACTGCGACGGGGTCGGACGGCTCACCCCGACCCTGCGCGCGCTCGTTGATCGATCGAGCCAAGGTGATTCCGACGACACGGCGGCCGAGCTGCGGCGCGTCGTCGGTCAGCTTCACGTCGCGACCCAGTTGCACTTCGTTGATGCGGTGATCGGGGCTCGGGTCCGTTCCTCGCGACAGTCAGCCGAAGCGCTCGCTGGAGGGTCAGGGTGATGAAGCTGTTCTTGGACACCGCGACGCCATGACCACGGTCGCGACGTGGCCCACCTTCTCGTCCGCGCTGCTCAGCCGTGAGCTGGTCGCGGACCGGACGATGGCGTTCCGGTTCGCCAAGCCAGCCGGCTGGTCTTACCGAGCCGGCCAGTTCGTCGACATCACCCAACTCGATCCGCCCGAGACCGACGCGGAGGGACACACCCGCGGCTTCTCGATTTCGAGCGCCCCTTCTGAGAACGTCATCATGATCACGACACGGTTGCGTGACACTGCGTTCAAACGGGTGCTACAGCAGGTGCCGCTGGGAACTGCGGTCAAGGTCGAGGGCCCGTTCGGGGATCTCCGGCTGCACCACGCCGACCGCCCGGCCGTTCTGCTCGCGGGCGGCATCGGCATCACACCGTTCCGAAGCATCCTCGTCGAAATGATCGGTACCGCTCGCCTGCCGTATCGCGTCGTCCTGTTCCACGCCAATCGACGGCCAGAAGACGCCGCCTTCGCCGATGAATTCCGAGCGCTCGAGCGCGCCGACGCAAATCTCATCTTCGTGCCGACGATGACGGCGATGGCCGCCTCGACGCGGCTGTGGGATGGCGAGCGGGGCTACATCGACGCAGCGATGCTACGGCGGCATCTGGGCGGCGTGGTCGACCCGATCTTCTATGTCACCGGCCCGGCCGCCATGGTCCAGGCGATGCAGACGATGCTCATCGCGATGGAGACCGACGAGGACAACATCCGGACCGAGGAGTTCACCGGTTACTGAGCCTCGCCGAACCGATCCCGGATCCGCTGGGCAGCGGCCGGCGTTGTTCACGGTGTCGTCGAGCTACGGCCTTTCACGAGGTCGCGAAGCACCATCGGAAGGATCCCGCCGGCGCGGACGTAGGCGAGATCGGCCTCGTTGTCGAGTCGCGCCGTCACCTCGAAGACGCGGCTGGTCCCGTCGTGCGCGAGGGCATCGACGCTCAGGACCGTTCGGGGTGCGAGCCCGTCTCCGATGCCGCGGATGAAGAACGACTCAGCGCCGGTGAGACCGAGGCTCGCGACCGATTCGCCGGCTCTGAACTCGAGCGGCAAGATGCCCATCCCCACCAGGTTGCTGCGGTGGATGCGCTCGAAGCTCTCGGCGATGACCGCTCGCACACCGAGGAGCGCGGGGCCCTTTGCCGCCCAATCGCGCGAACTGCCTGAGCCGTACTCCTTACCGGCGAGAACGATCAGCGGCACCGACTCGTCGCGGTAGCGTTCGGCAGCGTCGAAGACCGTCATCACCTCGCCGTCCGGAAGGTGCTTGGTCCAGTGACCCTCGCGGCCGGGTACGAGGCGATTGCGCAACCGGATGTTGGCGAAGGTGCCCCGGACCATGACGGCGTCATTGCCGCGGCGCGCACCGTAGCTGTTGAAGAGGCGGGGCTCAACGCCGTGGTCGGTCAGGTATCGCCCTGCCGGGCTGGCGGCCGGAATGTTCCCGGCCGGCGAGATGTGGTCGGTCGTCACCGAGTCCCCGAGCACGAGCAGGGCCCTCGCGGCAAGGATGTCGCCGAGGACCGGCGGTCGCTCACGTTGGAAGAACGGCGGTTCACGGACATACGTCGAACTGCGGTCCCAATCGAACAGATCACCCGACGGCGCCGCCATACCTTGCCAGCGCGCATCCCCTTCGAAGATGTGCTCGTACTCGTGCGCGAACATCTCCACCCGGACCGCAGAGCGGATCACGCTCGCGATCTCTTCAGCGGAGGGCCACAGCTCGCGCAGATAGACCGGCGATCCGTCGCGGTCGCGGCCGATCGGGTCGGTCGTGAGATCCCTCGAGACCGTGCCTGCGAGGGCGTACGCAACGACCAGCGGCGGTGAGGCGAGGTAGCTGGAGCGAACGAGCGGATGGATCCGGCCCTCAAAATTGCGATTCCCCGACAGCACGGCCACGACGTTGAGGCCCTCATCTTTGACCGCGGCCTCGACCTCTGCGCTCGAGAGCGGACCACTGTTACCAATGCAGGTCGTGCAGCCGAACCCGACGAGATAAAAGCCAAGGGCCTCCAGTGGCTCCATGAGGCCGGCCGCTCGCAGATAGTCGGTCACCACCCGCGAGCCTGGGGCCAGGCTCGCTTTCACGGATGAAGGCACCCGGAGGCCACGCGCGACCGCACGCTGCGCGAGCAGCCCGGCTGCGATCATCACTGATGGGTTCGACGTGTTCGTGCAGCTGGTGATCGCGGCGATCACCACGGAGCCATCGTCGACGAGCCGACTCGGCGTGGCGAGGCGGTCGGAACGCGAGTTCTCGGCGTCGGCAGTCCCACCCTCGTCGTCGAAGCGCTGCAGCGCTGTGCCCGTGGGTTGAACGACGTGACTGGCGAGGAAGGAGTCCCAGACCTTGGCGAGGGGGACACGGTCCTGGGGTCGCTTGGGGCCGGCAACGCTCGGCTCGATGCTCGAAAGGTCGAGGTCGATCAGCTGACTGAAGCGCGGCAGCGGCGTGTCAGCGGTGCGGAACAGTCCCTGCGACTTGGTGTACCGCTCGACAAGATCGATGAGTTCGGCCTCGCGGCCGGTCGCTTTCAGATACTGCAGCGTCTGCGCATCTGGCGGGAAGAGCGCGGCGGTAGCACCGTATTCGGGACACATGTTCGACAGCGTGGCGCGATCCGCGACCGACAGGCTCGAGAGCCCGGCGCCACAGAACTCGACGAAGGCGTTCACCACTCCGGTGCTGCGCAGCAGCTCGGTGAGCGTGAGCACCAGATCAGTGGCCGTCACGACCGAACCCAGCTCTCCGGTGAAGCGCAGGCCGACGACCCGCGGAGTGGGCAGGTACATCGGCTGCCCGAGCATGGCCGCCTCCGCTTCGATCCCGCCGACGCCCCATCCGAGCACCCCCAGACCATTGACCATCGTCGTGTGCGAGTCGGTCCCCACAAGCGTGTCGGGGATCGCCACGGTGACGCCATCCTCGTCGCGCACCTGCACGACCCGCGACAGCCGTTCGAGGTTCACTTGATGGCAGATGCCCATGCCGGGGGGCACCACGCGGAAGTTCGGAAAGGCCTGCTGAGCCCACCGCAGGAGCGCATACCGCTCTCCGTTGCGCTCGTATTCCATCTCGATGTTGCGCTCGTAGGCGTCGGTAGCGCCGAACGCGTCGACCTGAACGGAGTGATCGATCACCAGGTCGACGGGGATGCGTGGGGCCATCGCTCGTGGATCGACCCCCGCCCGGGCGGCCGCCGAGCGCATTGCGGCGAGATCGACGACCGCCGGCACACCGGTGAAATCCTGGAGCAGGATCCGCGCGGGCAGGAACGCGATCTCAGCGCCCGGGTCAGCAGGCGCGGGCCAGTTGGCGAGCCCACTCACGTCTTGGGGCCGCGCATGACCGATCGCGGCGCGACGGAGGACGGCCTCGAGCAGGATCTTGAGCGTGACGGGCAGGCGTGATGGATCGCCCAATCCCGCTGCGCTGACCTGCTCAAGCGGGTAGTAACGAACCGCAGTCTCGGGCAGAGCGCGGGTCGAGAACAGCTGCCCCGGACTGGTCACGAGTGTGGACGACGCCATCGCGCCGCGTGCGATCCGAGATCAGCCACTACTCGCTCGTGCCGTACGTTGCCGTTCGAACGTCGAATGTCGCTTTGCACGCCGAGCTGCAGAAGGCGTAGCTGGTGCCGCGGAAGTCAGTCTTGCCGCCGGGCGGGTTCGCGGCATCGACATCCTTTCCGCATACGGGATCACGGACCACCGCGGCCTCGCGTTCGGTGTTCACCTCGATCTGGTGCTCGATGCGCCGGCGGTTCGCCCGGCCGTGATCGGCCCGCTCCTTCTCGCGCAGCCGCTGGGTCGTGCTATCGCCACCGGTCGAGGGTGATTCGCCTTGTTCGTTGCGGGGTCCCGTCGGGTCCAGTGTTTCCATCACGCATTCTCCTCGTCGTATCGCTTCGCGGATCGCTGCAGGCGAGCGGCCAGGACCGCGGCTTCCGAATGCGCGGTGTCGGGTGTTGCGGTCAGGAGCGTGAGCGGTCCGCGGCCGCGCTCGAGCGCCGCCAGCGCTGCGCGCGCTTCAACTCGGCGCAGCTCGCCGCGATAGCGGGACTTGAACTCGACGAACCGCGCAGGATCGTGACCGTACCACTGGCGCAGCTCGGTGCTCGGCGCAAGCTCCTTCTGCCATGCGTCCCAGCTCGCCTTGGCCTTCGACACACCTCGTGGCCACAAGCGATCGACGAGCACGCGTCGTCCATCCCCTGCCTGCCGCGGTGCATACACCTGTTTGACCGCTATCCGACGCGCAGCCATGTCTTCACCGTCCCTCGAGCTCGTAACTGATCCGCAGTCGAATGGAACGCGCACCGCGCACCCCGGAGCCGCAACGCGAACGCGAGAATGACGCCGGTCGCGGCGATCTGGAACGCGCTCAGCGTTACGAACACAACGGCGCCGATGGCGATAGCGTGGGCGAGCATCAATGCGGACGCCAACAGCCACACGGCGAAGGCAACCGCGCTGACGCCGGCGGCACAGCGTTCCCTGGCCAGGTGCCAGATCTGCGGCAGATAGGCCACTGCGGCCAGGCTCGCCCCGAGGAACCCGAGCCAGGTCGTGTTCATGGCGCGTGCGTCTCGTGGGCGATGAATCGATAGCCGAGGCCGCGTTCCGTCCGGATGTAGCGAGGGTGGTCGGGGTCATCGTGCAGCTTCTCCCGGAGCCGGCGCATGTACACCCGTACGTAGTCGACCTCATCGACGTACTCGCGGCCCCACACCTTCGCGAGCAGGGTGCCGTGAGTGAGGACGTTGCCGGCGTTGCGCACGAGGTGATAGAGCAGCTTGTACTCCGTCGGCGTGAAGTCGAGCCGCGCCCCGCCCAGGCGGGCTTCTTGCGCGGTGAAATCGACCTCCAGCTCTCCGCTCCGAAACGAAGGGACCCGGCTGCTCGGCGCCGGCATGTCCAAGCGACGCAAGACCGCCTTCATTCGCGCGAGCAACTCGAGGTGGTTGAACGGCTTGGTGATGTAGTCGTCAGCGCCCAGCTCGAGCCCCTTGACCTTGTCCATTGCGTCGTCACGGGCACTGAGCATCGCCACCGGCACGTCGGAGAAGGCGCGGATCTGCGTCAGCACGTCGTATCCGTTGAGGTCGGGTAATCCGATGTCGAGGAGCACGAAATCGGGATGCTCGCGTTCGACCAGGTCGAGGGCGCTCGCGCCGGTCGCCGCGCCCAGGACTTCGACATCGCGCCAGTGCATCGATAGCCCCAACGCCACGGACTCCACGACCTCAGCCGCGTCGTCGACGACCAGGATCTTCATAGTTCGGCCGGCTCGGCAGGCCCGCGTATGGGAACGCGTAGCCGGACCGTGGTTCCGCCCGGTCCGGACTCCACATCGATCGCGCCGTCGTGGGCCTGTGCGATCGCGAGCGAGATCGGCAATCCCAAGCCCGCTCCGGCTTGGTCGGGGAAGCGCTGTTCGTTGACAAAGAAGCGCTCGAACAGATGCGGCTGGTCTTCGGCCGGGATGCCTGGACCTTCATCCGTCACCGACCAAACCACCTCGGCGTCACGGCGCTCGACCACCAGGCGCACCATCGTGTCGGTTGGCGAGAACTTGTTCGCGTTCGACAGGAGATTCACGAGGACCTGCTCGATCCGTCGCCGGTCCGCGAACAGGAGCACGCGCTCGGGCGTCTCGAGAACGATCCGCTGGCGCTTGACCGAATAGAGCGGCTCGGTCCCGACCGCGACTTCCTGCGCGAGCGCAACCGCATCGAACTGGCGCAGCTGCAGGCGCACGGCGCCGGCGCGGAACCGGGCGATGTCGAGCACGTCGGCGACCAGGCGCTGCATCCTTTCTGCGCTCGAAGCGATGTTGGCCAGCAAACGGTCAGCGTCGGTCGCGCTCGGACGGACGGTGGGATCCTGCAGCAATCCCACGGAGGTGCGAATTGCCGTGAGCGGTGTGCGCAGCTCGTGCGCGACTGCCCCGAGCAGCTGCGTGCGCAGCCGCTCCAAGTCCGCGAGCTCGGCTTCGATCCGGTCATCGCCACCCATCGTGTCCGACCAGCGCCGGCCGATGACCGTCGGCACGTAGCGTGCGGCGCCATCGACGACGCTCGCGACGCGTAGCATCCCCAGCTCGGTAAGGTGCCGCAGGAGCGCAGCCGCGTGCTGCGGCTCGAGGCTGATCCCGAGCTCTGCGAAACGCTCGAGAAGCTGCGTGCTTGTCGCGGAGTCGTTCACGGCCGCCAGAACGCAGACCAACAGCGCGTGCTGGGCGGTGTGATCCGGCTCGTTCAACCACCTCAGCATATGAAGTGCCGACGCAGCTGTGAGGGGTTGCGTCGGATCCGGCGCGATCACGGCAGCCAGATCGGAAGCGCGAGCAGGCGAGCCAGCAAGACGAGGATCAGGTTCGCAGGCTTCATTGGCCCTCCGATGCGGGTTCTCCCATAAGAGTCACCATTGCCCAGAACAAAGCGCCCATCGCCGCATGAATGCGGGGTGAACACGTGGTTCCTGAGGCTCGAACGACGGCGAAAGGCGCGAATCGGTCAGCGCTTCGCCGCTGCCTCGGCCGGCTTCGTTTCCTGGCTCTTGAGGTAGTCCTCTTTGAACCGCTTGAGCCCGGCATCGGTGAGCGGGTGCTTGAACATCGCGGCGAGGACGGTGAACGGCATCGTCCCGATGTCGGCACCGGCGAGCGCCGACTGGCTGACGTGGAACGGCCCCCGCAGGCTCGCGGCGAGGACCTTGGTCTTGATGTTCTGCTGGCGGTAGGCATTGACGATGTCGCGGACCAGC
>JBBQHN010000045.1:0-15359 GCA_038324015.1 Candidatus Limnocylindria bacterium
ATCCCGGTTGTCTCTTGATGTCGCTACTCGCGCTCGGCCGATCGCGACAGCCACGAGCGGACCCGGGCCCGCATCTGGGAGACCGCGAACGGCTTGGTGATGTAGTCGGTGACGCCCTCGGCGAAGGCGGCCTCGATGTCCCGGTCGGCGGTACGGGCGGTGAGCATCACGATCGGTACGTCCACAAAGCGGCTGTCGCGCCGCAGCTGGCGCGCCGCTTCGAGCCCGTCGACGGTCGGCATCTGGACGTCAAGCAGGATCAGGTCGAACGCGTCCCGCCTGGCCAGGTCCACCGCTTCCGCGCCGTCGCCCACGCAGGTCACCTGGTACCCATCACCGCCTAACACGGCCTCGAGCACCTGGCGGATCGATGGGTCGTCGTCCGCGACGAGGATCCGCGCCCGGGTCTGGATCTTTGGGGCACGCGGTCCGGCCGGCGCCGCCGTCCCCAGGTCGCTGCCGCCCTCGTGAATGATCAGCTCGTCGCCCTCGGTCGCCGCGGACACCTCGAGCGAGCCCGCGTGGCTCCGCGCGTCGCGGAGGAGCGCGTCGACCCCGGCATCGTCCCGCGCCGGATCGTGATGGAAGAGCACGAGCCGCTTGACGTGCGCCGCGGTCGCGATGTCGACGGCGTACTCGACGGTGCTGTGACCCCAGCCGGCCTTCGCGGGGTAGTCGGCCGCCTGGTACTGGGCATCGTGGATGACGACATCGGCGTCGCGCATGAAGGCGGCGTGGCGCTCGTCGCCCGCGTGGAGGAGGTCGGACTCGCCGTGCGCGCGGCCCGGCGTCTCCGGCCGCCAGGTGGCGCCTTCGTGGGCCTCGTGATCCGTGGCGTAAACGAGACTCGCCCCGCCCGAAGTCACGCGGTAGCCCAGCGTCGGGGCAGTGTGGTTGAGGAACTGCGTGCGGATCTGGACACCGTCGATGCTGAATTCGCCCTCGCCGAGCTCGACGATCTCCACGGTCGCCGGGAGCTGGTCCATCGGGACGGGGAAGTAGGCGTAGTCCATCTGTCCACCGAGCGCCGCGGGGAACGAACGGTCGATGCCCGCCGGGCCGTAGACCGTGAGGTGCGAGCCCGGCACGAAGGCGGGGAGGAAGAACGGCAGTCCCTGGATGTGGTCGGCGTGCGTATGGCTGATGAACAGGTGCGCGCGGACCGGGCCCCCACGGGCGAGCGCGATCCCGAGCTTCCGCGCGCCGGTCCCGCAGTCGAAGATGAGGAGCGTGCCGTCGGCGGTCCGGACCTCGGTGCACGGCGTGTTCCCGCCGTAGCGTGCGGTCTCGGGGCCGGCAGCCGAAATGGACCCGCGTACGCCCCAGAAACGGACCTGCACTGTCAGTGCTTGACGGGTGCCGCGACCGTGATCTGCGCCGCGAGATCGCGCATGACGACGCTTCCGACGTTCTGTGGCGCCGTCAGTACGAGGGGCTTGCCCTCGTCCGCCGCATCGTCGAATGGCGGCGTGAACGGGATCACGACCTCGGGCTTGTGGCCGAAGAACCGCGTGACCTGCTCCACCGCGAGGCCGGATGCGGTGGTTCGGTTCAGGCCCAGGAGTATCCGCTCCTTCGGGACCTTGAGCTTGTCGAGGACGCGCATGATGTCGAGTGCAGCCTTCATCGACGCGAGGTGCGGCGTCGTTACAACGATGATGACGTCGGCGGCGTCGATCGCGGCGAGCGTGTGCTGGGTGAACGACGCGGCGCAGTCCACGAGCACGTAGTCGGACGTCGCCCGGAGGCGCTCGAGGGCGTGATGGACCGCTGGCACGGTGACAAGCTCGGCGAGCTCGGGACTCTCGGCACCGGTGACGAGTCGGACCCCACTGCTGTGCGACGCCACGAACAGGTCGAAAAGGTCCTCACTCATGTCCGAGATGAGGACGTCGGCGAGGTCCGCGAGCGTGCGAGGGGGCTTGAGGTCCATGAGCATCCCGCAATTCGCGAACTCCAGCGCGAGGTCGAGCAACGTGACCCGGTAGATCATCGTGCTCGCGAGCGCGATCGCACCGTTCACCGCGAGCGTCGTCGTTCCCACGCCGCCCTTGCCATGAAGGAACGCGATGATCCGGCCACGCGCGGTCGTGGCGCCCGCCTCGGTCGGTTGGTCGTGGCTCCGGCGCAGGAGCAGCTCTACTTTCGCCGACAGCACCGCGAGCTCGACGGGTTTCGCGACGTACTCGTCAGCGCCCTGGGCGTATCCGGCCAGGATGTCGTCCGATTGCTTCCGCGCCGACAGCATGATGATCGGGAGCCGCGCCGTCGCGGCCTCCGAGCGCAGCCGGCGACAGAGCTCGAGCCCGTTGAGATTCGGCATCGAGACGTCGGTGATGAGCAGGTGCGGCCGCTGCTTCCGGATCTCCCGGAGCGCCTCATAGCCGTCCTCGGCCGTCGTCACGACGTACCCATGCTTCTGCAGGTACGTCTGCACCAGCTTGCGGATCTGCCCCTCGTCGTCCACGAAGAGGACGCGCTCGCCGGCCACTATTTCGTTCTGGTCATGAGCTCGTCGACCTTAGACCGCAGCTCGGCCATCGTGAACGGTTTCGGCAGCACGCCCGCGGCTCCGTGCAACGCGGCCTCCGCGATCTGCGAGCGCTGCACCGATGCCGTGACGAAGACGAGCGGGATGGGCGCGGTGTCGGGCGACGCCTTCAATGCGTCCCCGAGCTGATAGCCGTCGAGCCGTGGCATCGAGACATCGCTGAAGATGAGGTCCGGACGGACCGTCCGGACGAGGGCCAGGCCCTCTTCGCCGTCCGACGCGATGTGCAGCTCGTGACCGCTGCCGCGCAGGGCGGCGACCACCAGCTTCTGGATCATGGGGTCATCCTCGCAGAACACGATCTTGCCCACCGCTGCCTCCTACGCGCTCGCCACCGCGACGAGCGGCAGCGTGAACTGGAACACCGAGCCTTCACCGACCGTGCTCTCGACCCAGGCGTTCCCGCCGTGCATCTCGATGATCTGCCGCGCGATCGGCAGGCCGAGCCCGGTGCCCTGGATATACCGGGTCGCGCCCGACTCGAGACGCGAGTATCGCTCGAAGACCTTCTCCAAGGAATCTGCGGGGATGCCGAGACCAGAGTCCCGGACGAAGACGTGCACGAAGTCACCCTCGACCCGGGTCGTGATCACGATCTTGCCGCCGCCCGGCGAGTATTTCACGGCGTTGCTCAACAGATTGAGGATCACTTGATTGATCTTGTCCCTGTCGATATCGACGAGCGGCAGCTGGGGTTCGAGGTTGAGCTGGATCGGATGCCGCGGCGAGTTCGGCGCAAGGCGCTCCGCCGCCTCGGTCACGATCGCGTTCACGTCCGTCCGCTCCCGCGTCAGCGTCATGCGGCCGGACTCCATGCGATCGAGGTCCAGCATCTCGGTGATCATGCGATTGAGCCGCTGGGCATCCGCATTGATGTCGCCCGCGTATTCCTTCATCTCCGCCGGCGTGAGGTCCTCGTCCCGGATGAGCTCGCTGAATCCCTGGATGCCGGTCAGCGGAGTCCGGAACTCGTGGCTGACGATGCTGACAAAGTTGCTCTTCGCGGCGTTCAGCCGCTCCAGCTGCTCGACGGCGAGACGTTGCTGCTCCAACAGCTCGGCCGTGGTGAGCGCGGCGAGAGCCTGATCGCCGAACAGACCGAGCAGCCGGGCGTCCTCCTCGTCGAACCGGGTGAGGGGATTGGTGGATCGCACCGTGAGGACGCCGAGGGCCTGACCGCCGCGGAGGAGTGGTACCGCGAGCGCCGCGCGCCAGCCGGCCTCGCGCGTCGATGCGACCGCGTGCTCCCAGTTGGCGTAGTCGTTCACGATGACGGGCCGCTGGGTGAGGAATGCCTGCCCGCTGATACCTTCGCCCGCGCGCAACACCAGCGGCACGCCGTGTTGTGGCTCGACCTTGTCGGCGTGCCGCAGGAGCCTGGCGCGGCCGTCCCACCGATAGAGCGACGCACTTCCGCGACCGACGAGTGTGCCGGCGGCCTCGAGGACGTCTCGCAGGACGTTCGTCGGATCGGTCTCGGCGGCGACGATGGCCGAGGCGCGATGGAGGGCGAGCATGCGCTGGCTCTCGCGCTCCCAGGCCTGGAGGAGATGCGCGGCCTCGAGGGCCGTGCGGAGTTCTCGGGCGACCGCCTCGAGCAGCCGGATCTCCTGCGAGGTCCACGCGCGCGGCGCGTCGACCTGGTCGAGCACGAGGATGCCCGAGAGCTGACCTTCGAGCCCGATCGGCGTCGCGACCGATGCGAGCGTCCCTCCCTCGATCAGCGCGTGGCTGCCGAGGGTGAGGTCCTTCAGTCGGGCGTCGACACGCGCGTCGCGGACCGCGATCGTACGGCCCTCACGGGTCGCGAGCGCGCTCAGCGGCAAACTTCCGTGTGTTCCGATCGGCACCGGTTCCACGCCAGCCGCGTGCCACTCGTGGATGACCGAGAGGTCGCCATCCGTGGTCCCGGTGATGAGTACGCGCGAGACCTTGAGCTCGGTGCCGAGCTCCTCGAGCGCGGACCGCACGACGGCGTCGGGGTCGAGATTCGAGTAGATGCGCTGCGAGATGCGATTCACGACGGCCTCCCGGTCGGCCCGCGAATCGGCCTCGGCGATCGAGAGCGCGTTGTGCAGCGCGCCGGCGACGTACTGGCCGAGCAGCGCCACGAGCTGGAGGAGATCCCGGCTGATCGCGGCGGGATGCTCATCCACCAACGTCAGGGCGCCGATCAGCCGCGATCGCGAGACCAGCGGCAACGCGGCGAACGATCGCGCATGTGCCAGGACCGGGATCTCGGTCACCAGTACCGCCCAGTCGGGGATGAGCGACGTGTCGTCCACGACGAAGCTCTTGTGCGCGCCGATGAGTTTCGCGCGCATCGTCGGCGGCAGCGCGCCCACCGGGTACACGATGCCCGGCCGTGGCGCCACGGAGCCTCCCTGCTGCGCAAGGATCTTGATCGACTCGGCTGCCTCCTCATATTGGAGCAGCGTCGCGGTGACCGACGACGGCAGGACGTCCGCGATCCCGGCCAGGAACTGGCTTGCGACCTCGGGAGGGGACAGCGGACCCGACAGCCTGGCGGAGAGCTGACCCACGATCGCGAGCTCCCCGCGACCCTGCTCGGCCTGTGCCCGGGCGATCTCGAGCCGGTTGGCGAATCGCCATGCGACGAGCCCCGCGACGATGCTCGTGCCGACGACCAGGATGAGGACCTCGACTTCTTCCGTGCGGGTCTGCGTGTTCGCCAAGGCGAGGTACACGGTCACCGCGTAGACCACCGGAACGGCCACGAAGAGCGAGCGCCGCCGCATCGGCCGAATGCTAGACGGCTACCGTCCCGCCACCCGGTCTGCCGGACAGTGCGTCGTCATCACCGTCGGCGTCAGAAGACCCTGGATCCCGTCGAGGAAGCGACCGACCTCGCGGCCGGGCTCGGGGCCACCGCCGCGGCAAGGCCGAGCGCACGTTCGCGTCGAATGCGCTGCGCCCTTGGGAATGCTATCTAGGGTGGGTGCCAGACCAGGACGCCGCCGAACTCGCCGCTATCTGGGCCGAGCACCGGAGCGAGACGGTCGCCCGCCTGCGCGCGCTCGAGGCGGCAGCGATCGCGATCCTCGAGGGGACCCTCACCGACGAGCTGCGGCTCGCGGCGCGTCGTGAAGCCCACACCCTCGCTGGATCAGTGGGCTTCTTCGGCTTCGACGAGGGATCCGCGCTCGCGCGCGATCTCGAGACGCGCCTGGACGTCAGCCCGCCTCCGGCGGACGCGCCGGCGATCGCCGAGCTCGTGGAGGGCCTGCGCCGGGCCATCGACCGGCCGGCGCCGGCGCGGGCCGCGGTGACGCACCGCCTGCTCGTGATCGATCCGGATGCCGCGACGACGAGCCGCCTCGGCGGCGCCGCGGCGCGATCGGGTGCGGCGATCGTGACCGCCGCAGATGGCCCGTCGGCGCTCGAGCTGATCCGCGGTACCAGCATCGATGCCGCCATCGTGTCCGTGCTCATGCCCGATGCCGAGGGCATCATCGCGGGGCTCGTGGCGCAGGGCCTGGCGGTGGTCGCGATGGGATCGGGCGCCGACGCGGCGGCGCGGATCGCCGCCGGGAAGGCAGGCGCGGTCTCGTTCGCTGACCTCGCGGCGGCGCCGGAGACGATCGTCGGGGACGCGCTTCGCGCCGCCGGGGAGAGCCATGCGCTGCTCGGCACACGTATCGTTGCCGTCGACGACGACCCGACCGTGATCCCGGCGCTTGAGATGTTCCTCGGGTGGTACGGCGCGCGCGTCATCGAGACCGACGCGATCCGGCTCTGGGACACGCTCGCCGCAAGCGACCCGAGCCTCGTCCTCCTCGACGTGGAGATGCCGGGCGTCAGTGGCACCGATCTCTGCCGCGCGCTCCGGTCCGACCCGGTCTGGCGCGAGCTGCCCATCGTGTTCCTCACCGGAGCCAGCGATCCGTCGATCCTGCGGGACCTCCTCGGCGCAGGCGCCGATGACTGCATCACCAAGCCGGTCGGTGAGGCCGCGCTCGCGCTGCGGCTCGCGCGCGTGCTCCAGGCCCGCGATCGGGCGCGGCCGGCGACCTCGGGGACGAGCGAGGGCGCGGAGATCCTGGTGGTCGACGACGATCCGGTGATCGCCGACATCCTCCTGCGGGCCCTCGCCGCGCGCGGGCATCGCGCGACCTGGATCGATGAAGGCGCCGCTGCGGCAGAGGCGCTCGAGTCGTGGACCGGGACCCCGCCGAAGGTCGTGCTCCTGGACATCGACCTACCCGGCCTCGACGGATACGGGGTGCTGCGGAGAGCTGCCGCCTCGGGCGCGCTACGCGGTACGCGGTTCATCGTCCTCACCGGACGCTCGTCGGAGAGCGAGACCATCCGGGCGCTGGAGCTGGGCGCGTTCGATCACGTCGCGAAGCCCTTCAGCATCCCCGTCCTCATGCAGCGAGTACGCCGGGCCCTCGACACGTGATCCCACGCCTCGACCTGCTCGGCACCGCCGTCGCGATCCAGCTCGCCGTCGCTGCCGCGCTGCTCAGCTGCTACGTCGGGTTCGCTGCGCGACGGCTCGTCGACCGGGAGCCCGCCCGGGATCGCGCGCTCCGCGCCGTCCTTGCGGAGCTCCAGGCCGGAACGGCGCCGCGCGCTCCAGAGGAGCTCGAACGTCTCGACCGGCGGTCGCGGCTGCGGGTCATCCTGCGGGCGGCGGCGACCGTGTCCGGCTCCTCGAAGGCGCGCCTCCGCCGGATCGCCGCCGCCGTCGGGCTCACCGCTGATGCCGAGCGCGCATCACGCAGTCGGTTTTGGTGGAGACGGCTCGAAGCGGCACACCTTTGCTCCGCACTGGGGCTACCGACCCCGGCCATCCGGATGCTGCTGCACGATCCGGTGACGGCGGTGCGCGCGCAGGCCGTCGAGTGGGCGCTCGTCGATCCGGAGCCGGCGACGATCCGCACCCTGCTCGGCCTCCTCGACGATCCCGAGGCGCTCTGCCGGTTCGCGGTGCTCGACACGCTCATCCGCATGGGCCGACCGGTCGTCCCCGAGCTTGCGCGTCACCTTCGGTCCCGCAGTGGGATCGGTGCCGTCCCCGCGCTCACCGTTGCGGCCGCGATGGCCGACGCCGCGCTCCTGCCGGAGCTGGAGCGGCTGTCGGAGGACGAAGATCCGCGCTGCCGCACGGCCTGCCTCAACGCCTTCGGCGCCGTTGGCGGCGTCGGCGCGGCCGCCGCCGTGGAGCACGGGCTGGGCGACCGTGACGGGGCGGTCCGCGAGGCCGCGGCGCAGAACGCCGCGCTCCTCGGCCAGTGGACCGCCGCGCCCGCGATCGCGCGGCTCCTTCGCGATCCGACCTGGGAGGTGCGGCGCGCCGCCGGTTACGCCCTCCGATCCTTCGGCGCGATCGGCCAGGTGTACCTCCGGCGGGCCCTCGATGACCCGGACCACTTCGCTGCGGACATGGCGCACCAGCTGCTCGATCTCTCGGTGACCAGCTGATGGACATCGGCGGCATCGCCCGGGTCATCCTCGTCGACCTTGAGGTCGCCGTCCTGGTGTACTTCGTCGCGATCAGCACGTTCTATGCGGTGCTGCTCGCCTCGGCCGCGACGGAGATGCGCGCCCACGTGCTGCGGATCCGGGGCGAGAGCCGCTGGCGGGTGCTCAGCTCCGCGGTCGCGCCGTCGATCAGCATGCTGGCGCCCGCGTTCAACGAAGCGAGCACGATCTCGGACAGCGTCTGCGCGCTCTTGACACTCAGTTATCCGAATCTCGAGATCGTGATCATCAATGACGGTTCGGCCGACGGGACACTCGATGTGCTGCGACGAGAGTTGGCCCTCGTGCCGCTGCATCCGATCTTCCGCCGCACCATCGACACGCGTCCGGTGCGCGGCCTCTATCGCTCCGGCGAGCACCCGACCCTGCTGGTGATCGACAAGGAGAACGGCGGGAAGGCGGATTCGCTTAATGCAGGCCTCAACGTCGCATCAGCGGACCTCGTCTGCGCGATCGACGCGGACACGTTGATCGAGCCCGATGCCCTGCAGCGGATGGTCCGGCCGTTCCTTGAAGGCGACCGGGTGCTCGCCGCCGGCGGCACGATCCGGGTGGCGAATGGCTCGATCGTCCGGCAGGGCCGGATCGCCCAGGCGCACCTGCCGGGCTCACCGCTGCCGGGCTTCCAGGTGGTCGAGTACCTGCGGGCCTTCCTCTTCGGGCGCCTTGGCTGGAATCGACTCGGTGGCAACCTCATCATCTCCGGCGCGTTCGGCCTCTTTCGCCGGCAATCGATGCTCGCCATCGGCGGCTACACGAGCGACACGGTCGGCGAGGACATGGAGGTCGTCGTTCGGCTTCGTCGAGGCGCGCGCGAGAACGGGCAGCCGGACGCCGTGCGGTTCATCCCGGACCCGGTCGCCTGGACCGAGGTGCCGTCCTCGCTGCGCATCCTCGGCCGCCAGCGCGACCGGTGGCATCGCGGCCTGGCCGACGTCCTCTGGCGGCACCGCGCGGTCCTCTTCAACCCCCGGTACGGGGCCTTCGGGCTCGTCGTCTACCCCTACTTCGTCTTCGTCGAGCTCCTCGCGCCCGTGATCGAGGCCATCGGTCTCATCGGGCTGGTCGTCGGTCTGGTCGTCGGCGCGGTGGACGTGCCGTTCGCGATCCTCTTCTTCGTCGTCGCGTACGGATACGGTCTCAACCTCAGTCTGGCGACCCTGCTCCTTGAGGAGCTGAGCTTCCGCCGGTATGCCGGTCTGCGGGATCACGCGCTCCTCCTGCTGTGGGCGGTCCTCGAGAACTTCGGGTACCGGCAGCTCACCGTCCTTTGGCGCCTTCGCGGACTCGTGAACTATCTTCGCCGCCGCACGACGTGGGGCGCAATGGAGCGCCGCGGATTCGCCGGAGCCCCGAAGACCTAGCGGTACACTCGAAGCGAGCCATGTCGAGGAGGATCAACGCGTTGCAGAACAATCTCGTCCCCATGGTCGTTGAGCAGTCGGGCCGTGGTGAGCGGGCCTACGACATCTTCTCCCGCCTGTTGAAGGACCGGATCATCTTCATCACCGACATGATCGAAGACAACATGGCCAACCTGATCATCGCCCAACTCTTGTTCCTCGACTCTGAGGACCCCGAGAAGGACATTCACGTGTACATCAACTCGGGCGGCGGCGTGGTCACGGCGGGTCTCGCGATCTACGACACCATGCAATATCTACGTTCGCCCATCAACACCGTGTGCATCGGGCAGGCCGCCTCGATGGCCGCCGTGCTCCTTGCGGCGGGCGCGCCGGGGAAGCGCTTCGCGCTGCCGAACTCGCGGATCATGATCCACCAGGGCTCTGGCGGATTCCGCGGCAACACGCCGGACGTCATCATCCAGGTGAAGGAGCTCGAGACCCTCGTCCACAAGCTGACCAACATCATCGCCTTCCACACCGGCCAGACGGCCGAGAAGGTGAAGGCGGACTCCGAGCGAGACCGGTTCATGAGCGCCGAGGAGGCGAAGACCTACGGCCTCATCGACGACGTGTACGTCGGCAAGGCGAATGACGCCGTGCTCCCCAAGGTGGTCGAGCCAGTGGCCATCTCAACGGCCACCGAGCCGGTGCGGGTCCGCTAGCCGTGACGACCGCCGCGAAGGGGGGGAAGCCCTACCGCTGCTCCTTCTGCGGGAAGAGCCAGGATCAGGTGCGCAAGCTCATCGCCGGCCAGGGTGTCTACATCTGCGATGAATGCATCACCCTCTGCCGCGAGATCGTCGACGAAGAGTTCATGGAGCCGACGAAGGCTCGCGCCAGCGGTTCGAAGGTCCCGAGCCCCCGGCGCATCAACGAGATCCTCGACCAGTACGTCATCGGCCAGGACAAGGCCAAACGCGTCCTCTCGGTCGCCGTGTACAACCACTACAAGCGCGTCGGTGCCGGCCATCGGGTCGACGACGTCGAGCTCGGCAAGTCGAACGTCTTGCTCATCGGCCCGACCGGCTGCGGCAAGACGCTCCTCGCGCAGACCCTCGCGCGCATCCTCGACGTCCCGTTCTCGATCGCCGACGCGACGAGCCTCACCGAGGCCGGCTACGTCGGCGAGGACGTCGAGAACATCCTCCTTCGCCTCATCCAGGCGGCCGACTTCGATCTGAACCGTGCCCAGCGCGGCATCATCTACATCGACGAGATCGACAAGATCGCGCGCAAGGGCGACAACCCGTCCATCACCCGCGACGTGTCCGGCGAAGGTGTCCAGCAGGCGCTGCTGAAGATCCTTGAGGGCACCGTCGCGAATGTCCCGCCGCAGGGCGGGCGCAAGCACCCGCACCAGGACTTCATCCAGATCGACACGACGAACATCCTCTTCATCCTCGGCGGCGCGTTCGAGGGCCTCGAGAAGATCGTCGAGTCGCGGATCGGCAAGAAGACCATGGGCTTCGGCGCGACGCTCTCTCAGAACACCAAGGAGACGACGGCCGTGCTGAACGAGGTCATGCCTGACGACCTGCTGAAGTACGGGCTCATCCCCGAGTTCGTCGGCCGGATGCCGGTCATGGTGCCGCTCCAGGCGCTCGACGAGGCGGATCTGCTGCGCATCCTCACCGAGCCGAAGAACGCGATCGTCAAGCAATATCAGAAGTTCTTGTCCATCGACAAGGTCGAGCTGCAGTTCACCGACGATGGGCTCATGGCGGCAGCGGTCGGTGCGGCGAAGCGCAAGACCGGCGCTCGCGGCCTGCGGACCATCATCGAAGAGGTCCTCCTGGACGTCATGTACGAGATCCCGTCCCGCACTGACGTCCGCAAGGTCGTGGTCACCGCGGAGGCGATCGACGGCAAAGTGAAGCCGCTCCTGCTCAGTAAGAACGAGCAGCTCGTGCTCGAAGGGGACGAAGCATCTAGCGCCTAGCGCCGCTAGCATCGCCGAGTGCCGAAGCTTCTCCCGATCTCCGGCCTGCGGCCGGACAATGCTCAAGGCTGGTGGTATTCGCTCCTCACGGCGAAGCCACTCGTCGCTCATGCCTAAGCTCTATTTCGCCTCGCCGCGCGACCTTCCGCTGAAGGAACCCATCCCCGGGATGACCCAGCGCATCATCCGCGCGGAGGCCGCGACCGTCGCGATCACCGATCTCGCGGCGAAGACCGTCGTCGACTCCCACAAGCATCCGATGGAGCAGACCGGCGTGATCACCAAGGGAAGCATGGTCATGGTCATCGCCGGCGAGCAGCGCATCCTGACGCCCGGCGACACGTACCGGGTGCCGCCGAACGCCTCGCACGGCGCGCGCGTGCTCGAGCAGCCGTGCCAGGTCATCGACATCTGGGCACCCGCGCGCGACGACCTATAGCGACGTAACGGGCGAGGTGGTCGTCGTGGACGGTGGCTACCTGCGCATGCAGGCGTAGCGGACACGGCCGGGGGCGAAGAGGCCCGGGCCGTCAGCGTTCCCCTGCTGACACCCGCTTTGGCATCAGGCGCCCTAGCGTTGTCAGCGGATGAGGGTGCTGCTTCGCGCCTTCCTGCGCGACGGCCTGCTGTACGGGCGGGTCTTCGGCCTCCTCGCGGGTGTCGCCTGGCTGCTCTCGGGCAACCCGATCGTCGCGCCGCTGGCGATCGTCGCCCTCGCGATCCTGCTGGGCGCGGTCGTGTACAGCTGGAGCGTCCAGTCCGTCCGTGGCCGGCCATTCACCCTGACCGCGGCGCCGATCGGTCTGGTGGTGGCCGATCTGGCGGTCACGAGCCTCTGGCTGGTCGCGACCTCGGTCGATCCCGGCAATCAGGCGTTCGCGCTTGTCCTCATTGCCGCGACGCTGGCGCAGTTCCGGCTCGGCCTCCCCGGGATCCTCCTCAGCGCCGGCTTCTTCGCGTTCGCCGTGATCGGCCAGCAACTGGTGCTCCGAGGGCTGGGTCGGCCCTTCGACCCGCGATCCGTCGCCCGCGAGGCGATCCTCGTGCTGCTCGTGATGGTGGTGACGGGCGTCGTGGTGACCTCGTACCGCGCGGAGCAGCAGCGCGCCGCGAGGAACCTGCGCCGCGCGCAGCTGCTGGAGATCGCGGCAGCGGAGGTCGCTGCCGAGACGGACGCGAATGTCGTGCTCGCCTCGATCCCGCGACACGCGCTCGAGCTCGTCCACGCGGAGCACGCGACGCTCAATGTTCATCGTGGTACCGAGTTCCTCATCATCGCGGGGGCCGGATTGGGCGAGGAGGTCATCGGCGTGCACGCACCCGCGACGGCTGGGATCGTCGGCAAGGTCGTCGCGACGCGAGCCGCGGTGTCGGTGGTCGACTACCGCCTCCTCCCGGACGCGCCAAAGGCGGTCATCGATCTCGGGCTCCGCAGCGCCATCGCTGTTCCCGTGCTGGTGCAGGGCGAGATCGCCGCAGTGCTCAACGTCGGCCGATCGTCGGTCCGGCCATTCGACGATTCGGAGCGCGAGACGCTCGAAGGCTTTGCCGTCCACGCCGCGATCGCGCTGGCGAACGCGCGGCGGATCGACCTGGGCCGGCGGCGTGAGGAGCTGTCCCGCGAGCTCTTTTCGCTTACGTCGGACGAGGTCCTCGCGCGGCTCGCGGATGAGGCGCACCGCGCGTTCAACGCGGAGTACACCGCGGCCGCCGCGACGACGGGCCAGCGGGCCCGGGTCGTCGTCGGGCTGGGGCACGCCACGCACCTGACCGGCCTGGACTACGAGCAGGCCGGCCCGCTGATCGCCGCTGTCGTCGAGGGTCGCGCGCCGATCACCGTCCGTGACTACAGCGCCGATTACGTCGGACATGAAGGCGCCCGGGAGGCGTTGGACGCGGGCGTGCACGCGGTCCTCGCCGTACCAGTGATCGCCGACGGCGCGGTGGTCGCGGTGTTCATGGTCGGCACCACCGATCCGTTTCGCCGGTTCGATGTCGTCGATCAGCAGGGGCTCCTGGACCTGGCCACGCTTGCCGGCACCGCGCTCGCGACCGTGAGCACGCGGCGGGATCGCGAGCGCCGCATCCAGCGGCTCGCGACGCTGAACGAGATCGCGTCCCGGACCGCGCTCGTCCACGAGCCGCAGGCGATCGCGCAGTTCGCACTTGCGTCGGCTCGGTCGCTCATCGCGTTCGACGCCTTCTATGTCGCCCGCTACGACGGCGAGCGGCGGCTCTTCGACTTTCTCATCGAGGCGGACGGCGACCACGTCCGTGAGGGGGAGTTCTTCCTGCCGCTTGGCGCCGGACCGACGAGCCAGGCGGTACTGAGCGGCGAGCCGTTCATCACGACCGGCGCCGCCGACACGATCCAGCGGCGCGGGAAGCCCTACGGGGACGAATCACGCCGCAGTGCCTCAGCGGTCCACGTGCCACTCAAGATCCGTGGCGACATCATCGGCGTCGTGTCGGTGCAGTCCTACCAGCCGGACGCCTACGACGTCGAGGATGTCGCGATCCTTCAATCGTTCGCCAACCTCATCGCCTCGTCCTTCGAGAACGCCGAGCACCACGCCCGGCTGCGCGAGCTGTACCTCGCGTCGGTCAAGGCGCTCGCGGCGGCCGTCGATGCTCGCGATCCCTACACGCGCAGCCACTCCGCCCGCGTCGCGGCGCTGTCACGGATCATCGCGGTCGAGATGCACCTGTCGTCGGACGAGATCCGCCAGGTGCAGCTGGGGGCGCTGCTGCACGACATCGGGAAGATCGGGATCCCCGACGCGATCCTCAACAAGCCCGGCGCCCTGTCGCCCGAGGAGTGGGTGATCATGAAGACGCACTCGCCACTTGGCGCCTCCATCCTGGGTGCGGTCGAGCCGCTGCGCGATCTCGTTCCCATCGTCCGCTCACATCACGAGCGATTTGACGGCGGTGGCTACCCGGACGGGCTCGCCGGCGACGCGGTCCCACTCGCGTCGTACATCGTGTCGGCGGCCGACGCGTACGAGGTCATCGTCAGCAAGCGCGCCTACAAGGCTGCGCAGAGCGTCGACTTTGCCGTCTCGGAGCTGCGACGCTGCAGCAGCGCGCAGTTCCATCCGGCCGTCGTGGAAGCGTTCATCCGGGTGATCGAGCGCGACCAGCGCGAAGGCAGCTCATATCTCAGCCGCGTCGGGGCGATCGAGCACGAGGACATCGAGGACGTGCCGGGTCCCGGATCCCTGGTCGAGCGGATGGCGGAGCATTCGCACGCACATGCGCGTCAGCTCGCGATCCTGCAGCGCCTCGCGTCCGAGATCAGCGCGGTCCTCGATCTGGATGAGCTCGCGAGCCGCCTGCTCCGCATCGTCTGCGACGCGATGGGTTACGAGAACGGATTCCTCACGACCCTCAACGACGCGGGCGAGCTCATGATCCGTGCGGCCTTCGGTCCATCGACGGCCTTCATCGGCCAGCCGCTCGCTCCGGGCACCGGCATCAGCTGGTGGGTCATGCAGCATGGCCGCCTGCAGAACGTCGCGGACGTGCACGCGGATACCAGATTCGTCGGTCCGGCGGACATCCGCTCGAGCCTCATCGTGCCGCTTCGCATCGGTGACGAGACCGTCGGCATCATCGGTATCGAGAGCACCCGTCCTGCCGCGTTCAGCTCCGACGACGAGACGCTGCTGACCGCCACCTCGCATCAGGTGGCCGCCGCCGTCCGCGTCGCGCGCCTCCACCAGGCCGCGAAGTCCGCAGCCGAAACGGATTCGCTCACCGGCCTGCCGAACCGCCGCGTCTTCTTCGAGAAGCTCGCGGAGGGGCTCTCGCGGAGCGAGCAGGACGGCGCGCCGCTCTCGGTCGCGATGATCGACGCCAATGGTCTGAAGCAGCTGAACGACCAGTTCGGCCACGCCGCGGGCGACCAGGCGCTGATCAAGATCGGCGAGATGCTCGCAGCCGGCGTCCGCGC
>JBBQHN010000046.1:0-15216 GCA_038324015.1 Candidatus Limnocylindria bacterium
GATCGCCTTCAGCAGGAACCCGAGGAGCATCAGTTGGTCGCCAACGATCTCGGCGGACCCGGTGCGATATGGGAACGGCCTCTTGACTGCCTCGGCGACGTCGAAGAGCGAGCGCTCGTTCTCCGTACCGTAGGGTCGTCCCGCCAGGCGCTCGTAGATCGCGAGCTCGTTCCGCCGGTACGCGTCCGTCGCTGGGTCCCGGGGCCGCTGTTGGTCGATCACGAACTCAATGCCGTCCAGCGCGCGGCGCCCATCCGCATCGGAGATCTGGAATGCCTCGTATGCCGCGCGCAGCGCCTCGTCCAATTGCGGCAGATCGCGAATGCGCCGGACGTGCCGTCTCCGTCGGGCCTCCCGGAGCTGGAAACGGACGCCCCGGGGAAGCCGGTCGAGGACGTATTCCTTGAGTTCACGACGCAAGTTGGACGCGAGTGGCTCGGCCGCCATCAAATCCCAGGGTAGTCTGCGCGTTCCTCGCCGGTGCTTCAGGTGGAACTGCTGTCGCGCACGCCGTTGTGCTGGCTGCGGTCTTACCGGTGCGTCCCTGGCTGCTGGTGATCCGTGCGCGCACGCGGCGTCCGCCGCCGCATCGTTCGATCCCCGCTGACTTGATCTGGCTAGGACGAAAAGGCCCAAGTGCTCGAAGGACAACGGAGCCGACGAAGGGGCTCGAACCCTTGACCTGCGGTTTTACGAAACCGCTGCTCTGCTGATTCATCTAGGGCGGCGTCCCGCAAGGCTATTGCCGCCGGTCGGTCTACGGCGAGTCGCGCCAGAGCGGGCTCGTCAGCGCCAGCAGCTCGCCACGATCGTTCGCAAGCTGTGCACGCACGTAGGTCGCATCGCGGGGCACCGCGTAGCTCGCGGTCCATTCCTCGGCGTCGGTCACCGCCGACGCCGCGATGGCGCCGACATCGCTGATGAGCAGCAGCGCCGTCCCCTGTCCCCCACGCACGATGACCCGCACGCCATCGGCGCCCCGCTCCAGGTAGAGCTGCGGCCCCGCCGGTGACGCCGAGACGAACGTCCGAGCAGCCCGGAGCGCGTCGAGGATCGCGTCCGGGTCGAGGCTCGAGCCGGCCTCCACCCAGGTGGTGGGCATACCGAGCCGCTGCGCGTGGCGGGGATCGGGATCGCGTGCGCGAAGCAGGTGCGTATCGCTGCCGCCGACTGCAGCCAGCCGTGCTCCGGCTCGAAGGTGGGCGTCCCAGAACGCGACGGCGTGAGCGTTCAGGCCCCAGGGTCCGTTCCAGACCTCGACCGCGTGCATCGATCGCACCGTCGGGTACTCCCAGGCCGGCCCGAAGGGCTTCGGATGATTCACGCTCACGAACGCTCCAGCGGCGATCGCATCGGCCATCGCACGTTCGACGGCGACGGCTTCCGGGGTCCGGAACTCCCAACATCGATCCGTGCCCCAGGCATTCCAGTGCCCGCCGTAGGTCGTGACCTCGACACCCGGGAGGACGACGGGGGCGCCGTTGCCGCCGGTCCCGTACTCCGCGTGGTGCCGGATGTTGTTGTGATCGGTCACGCCAAGGAATTCGAGGCCTGCCTCGGTCGCCGCGTGGAGCATCTCGCTCGGCCACGAATCGCCATCCGAATACCGGGTGTGGCAATGGAGGTCGCCGCGCCACCAGCCGTCCCGGGCCGCCGGCAGCGTTGGGCGCTGCGGCGTCCCGGTCCGCACGAGATCGTTCGCGGGCGCCGGAAGGTCCGGGTCGAGGCGCACCTCGACGCGCCAGTCGCAGGCGCGCGGGCCGACCTTATACGGGCCGAGAAGGACGTTCCAGGTCCCGGCGATGATCGGGCCGGGAGCATAGGGTGGGGTCGCCCAGTCCTCCCCGATCACCAGCTCGAGCTTGTTGCTCCCGCTCCACCCGCGAAAGCCCGCACTGTCGGTGCTCGTCCCTCGCGGATCGAAGATGCCGATATCGAGGGTGTTGCCGCCGAACAGCGTTGGGTCCGAGTCGATGCGATCGGTGTACTCGTAGCGGATGTGGATCTGGTGATGACCCGGCCCGATCTCGAACGGCACGAGCGCGTACCGTTTCTCGTCCGCCGTGGTGAAGCGCCCCCGGAGCACGAGATCCGGCGACGGGAGTGCCTCGGTCAGTGGAGCGCGCTGCCGGTCGATCGATCGAAGAGCCGGACCCCGCCCGGCTCGACCGCAAGGTGCACGGTGCTGCCGGGCTGCGGACGGACGGAGGGCGCCGCACGGACCTTCAGGGCCTTCCCGGCGATCCGGACATCGACGATGACCTCGCTTCCGAGCGGCTCGACGGCGACGACCTCGGCGGCGTGGCCCTCGGACTTGATGGCGATGGCCTCCGGGCGCAGACCGACCATGAGCTCGCCGGCCGGGCGCTCGCGCGTGAGCGGTGCGGGCAGCCGCCATCCGTCCGCGGCGACGAGCGTGTCGCCGTCGCGTGTCACTTCCAGGAGATTCATTGGGGGGCTACCGATGAACTCGGCGACGAAGAGATTCGCCGGATGGTCGTAGACCTCGTCCGGTGTTCCGATCTGCTGCAGCTCGCCGGCGCTCAGGATCGCGATGCGGTTCGCCAGGCTCATCGCTTCCGCCTGGTCGTGGGTCACGAAGACCATCGTCGTCCCAAGCTCGCGCTGGAGCGTCTTGAGCTCGGTGCGCGTGTGCACCCGGAGCTTCGCGTCCAAGTTCGAGAGCGGCTCATCCATGAGGAAGACCCGGGGCTCACGCACGATCGCCCGCGCGAGCGCGACCCGCTGCTGCTCACCACCCGAGAGCTGGCTGGGGCGTCGCGGAAGCAGACGTGCGATGCCAAGCATGTCCGCGACGTGGTCGACCCGCTTGTCCTGCTCGGCCCGGCTCATCTTGCGGAGCTTCAATGGGTAGCGGATGTTCTCGCGCGCCGAGAGATGCGGGTACAGCGCGTAGCTCTGGAAGACCAGCGCGACATCGCGGTCCTTCGGTTCCCGGCCGACCACGCTTGTCCCGGCGATCCGGATGTCGCCCCGGTCCGGCTCCTCGAGGCCGGCGAGCATCCGCAACGCGGTCGTCTTCCCGCACCCTGAAGGACCGAGGAGTACGAGCAGCTCGCCGTCCGCGATGTCCAGGGAGAGGCCGCGCACCGCAGGTGCGCCCTGCGAAGCGAACTGTTTCCAGACGTCCTCGTATTCGACCCGAGCCACTAGAGCCCCCTCGTGCTGCTCATGAGCCCGCGGACCATGAGTCGCCGCGCGCCGATGAAGACGGCCATGACCGGCATGAGATAGAGGATCGCCATTGCGGCGATGACTCCGTACTGCACCTCCGTGTAGCCGCCCTGATTGCGCATCGCTTCGTAGAACGCGAGCGGGACTGTCTTCATGCTCTGCTGGTCGACGAGGATGATGACCATGAGCACCTCGGCCCACGCACTGAGGAACGACAGCCCGGCCGCGATCCCGAGACCGGGCCGTGCCAGCGGCAGCACGATCTCGATGAGCGCGCGGAGCTTCGTCCGCCCGTCGAGCCACGAAGCCTCCTCCAGCTGGCGCGGCACCGAGTCGAAGAACCCCTTCATCAGCCAGACGAGGAACGGCAGCTCAATGGTCGCGTGGATGAGGATCAGACCGAGGTAACTGTTCCGGAGACCGAGTTGCCGCGCGAGCCCGTAGATCGGCACCATCGTCGCCGATAGGGGCATCGTCTGCAGCAGCAGGATTCCATACGTGATCCAGTCCTTACGCCGCAGCTCGATGCGCGAGAGGGAGTACCCGGCGAGCGACACCGTCACGACGACGAGCAGCATCGTCGCGACCGAGACGAACACGCTGTTGCCGAGCGCGACCCCGAAATCGTGCTCGGTGAAGATGCGGATGAAGTTGTTGAACGTCGGCGCCGACGGCCAGTGGATGTACGCAGTCGCGTTCTCGTCGAATGCCGCGCCGAATAGCCACAGGAAGGGCGCGAGGAAGAATGCGCTGACCGCGACGAATGCGAGATGGACGAGCAGCCACTCGAGCGGGCGCGCCCGCGGGCGTCGCGAGGGACCGGTGCCCGAGATCGCGCGTGCCGCCGCGGTCATGCCCGGGCCCTCGACCAGCGGAGGTAGAACACGGCGAAGGCCAGATTGAGCACGAGCATCGCCACGGCGATGGTCGAGCCGTATCCGACCTCGTGTGCCTGGAACGCCTCGTGATAGGCGTACAGCGCGATGACCTCGGTCTGGAAGGAGGGGCCGCCGTTCGTGAGCGTCTGGATGACGATGAAAGTCCCGAATGTGGACATGGTGATCGAGAGCAGCGTCAACGCCGCGATCGGCCGAAGCATCGGCAGCGTGTGATCCCAGAAGCGACGCCAGGCGCTCGCGCCGTCGACCCGCGCAGCCTCGTACACGTCGCCGGGCACGGTCCGCAGAGCGCCGAGGAAAATGAGCATCGTGAACGCGGTGCCGCGCCACACGTTCGCGATGATCACGGCGAGCATCGGAGCTTGGCCGAACCAGTTCACCGGTCCAAGCCCGAATACCGAGAGCGCCACGTTCAACGATCCGTAGTAGAAGTCGAACATCGCGACCCAGAGGAATCCTGCGATGAGCGTGGGATCGACCCACGCCAGCAGCACGGCCGCATATACGAAGTTCGCCGCACGGAAGCCGCGCTGCTGTGCATGATCGATGAGCAGCGCGAGCCCGAGACCGAGAATGAACTGTCCGATGATCGCGGACCCGACGACGAAGACGATCGAGTTGACGATGACCCGCCCGAAGTCCGGATCACCGAACAGCCGCGTGTAGTTGTCGAGCCCGACGAATCGCGGGTTCGCCGCGTCGATTCCCACGAGCGCGCGGTTGGTGAAACTCGAGCCGAGCGCCCACAGGGCCGGCCCGACGAAGAAGACCGCGAGGAGGAGCGCCGCGGGCGTGAGTCCGGCGAAATAGAGCCGGTTCCGTTTGAGCGTGCGCCCAAGGCCGGTGGAGCGGGGGCCAATGGCCCCCGCTCCGGCGACCGTCACGACTGAGTGGTGACCTTGTCCGCGCCGACGGCCTGCTTCAGGTCATCGGTGTACCGCTGGGCAGCCTCGGTCGGCGAGACCTCGCCGGCCGCGACGCGGGCGGTGGCCTTCTGAATGGCTGCCTGGACCTTCGGGTATGCGGCGTCGACCGGCGTGAACTTGGCCTTGGTCAGCGCCTGGCTCGATGCGACGAGGTACGGGTCGGCCTTGAACTCGGCGACGTCTGCTGAGTCCGACCGCGCGACCGGGTGCGGGTCCTCGATGTTGAGCTTCGCGACGATGTCCTTCGTGTTGACCGCCTTGATGGTCTCCCAGGCGCCCTGCTTGTTCTTGCTCTTCGCTGTGATGTACCAGCAGGTCCCGGGACCGCCGACCGTGAACGACGGCCCACCGCTCTCGGTCGGGTGGAGGACATAGCCGACGTTCGCCTGGGTCGCGGCCTTGTCCTTGGCCGCCCACCCGCCGTAGACCCAACCGCCCTCGAAAAGGAGCGCGAGCTGGCCGTTTCCGACCTTCTCCCGCATCGCAGTCCACGGCTTGGTCGCCGTGAGGATGTCCTTCGGGCTCAGACCGTCGCCATACGCCTTGGCGTAATAGGCCATGACCTTGCGAACGGCCGGGCTGTCCCCGATCCACTTGCCGTCCTTGTCCTGGAGCTCCCCACCGTAGGCCCACAGGAGCGGGACGAACGCGTGGTTTGCGGTGCCCCCGGAACCTGCCGGACCCGCGTAGAGCGCGTACGGAATCACGTTGGTCTGGTTCGACTTCTTCACGGCAGCGGCCGCATCGAGGATCCCCTGTACATTCGTCGGCTTCCAGTCGGCCGGGAGCCCCGCCTTCTGCAGATCGTCCTTCCGGTAGTACAGCCAGCGCATGTCCAGGCCGTACGGGATCGCCCAGACCTTTCCTTTGTAGGTCACGCCGCTCTTGACGGCGTCGGAGTACTGCGACCAGTCGGCCCACTGCGACACGTAGCTGTCCAACGGCTCGATGTAACCCGCGTCCGCGAGCTCTCCGATCTTCTCGCCGCTGACGTGGGTGACGTCCGGAACATCGTTGCTATCGAGCTGCAGCAGCAGCTTCGTGTAGTAGTCGTCGCTGTTGATCTTCTGGAGATCGATCTTCACGTTGAGGTCCGAGAACTTCGCCTTGACCGCGGCTGCAGCCTGTTCGACGTACTTCGGCTTGAACCCTGCTTCATCGGGATAGGACACCGTGACCGTGCCGGAGATCTTGCCGGCGGTCGCCGCCGCGCCACCGCCTGTCGCCGCCGCGCCACCGCCTGTCGCCGCCGGTCCGCACGCTACGACCACACCTGTCGCCGCGGCGATCTGCAAAAAACGCCGGCGCGAGATCGCCATCCGCTCGAGTTCGTTCATCGATCAGCCTCCAACTCGCATTCGCTTGGCCTAGACTGCCTGACGAGCCGAACGATAATCCCTGGGTGTCCTAGTGTTGTTTCGATGTCCCCGGACACCCAGAAGATCGCCGCGATGGCACGCCGCGTTCTCAGTGACAACCGGCAATCGGGAACGTCCGGCTGGGACGGGAAGCGCTACGACTTCGTCTGCCCGTCCGGGACGACCTACCCGTTCCAATGGCTGTGGGATAGCGCGTTTCACGCGATCGCGCTGTCGCGCGTCGACCCTGCGCTGGCCCAACAGGAACTGCGGTGCCTCCTTCAAGGCGCGCAGCCGGACGGGTTCATCCCGCACATGCTCCTGTGGGAGAAGAGCGCGCACGAGGCCGCTCTTCGCGACTACTCCATCACGTTGCTGCACCCATATTTCACCTCCATCACCCAACCGCCGGTGCTCGCCCGCGCGATCGAGCGGGTCTACGAAGCGTCCGGTGATGTCGGTTTTCTGCGGGACGTCCTGCCGCCCACGCTCCGGTTCTTCCGGTGGCTGAAGGCCCAGCGCGACCCCGACGACGACATGCTCATCGCCACGATCCAGCCCGATGAGTCGGGGCTCGATGCGAGCCCGAAATACGACGCTGCCATGGGTGTGCCGCACGATCCGCCCGAGGCGACGCTCCCCGCACTGACCCGCTCCATGGACCGGCTCTTCGCTGAGTACGAGCCGCTGCGCAAAGACCCGGCGCGGATCCTCGCGCTCGATCGGTTCGTGTGGGAGGACGTCATGGTGAACACGATCTACGCCGACGGTCTCCGCCGCCTCGGGCCGCTCTGCCGCGCCGCCGGCTACCCCGAGGCCGAGGCGCGCGAGTTCGAGGATCGCGCGACGCGCGTCCGGCTGGCGCTCGAGACGAAATGCTGGGACGAGCAGGCCGGCGTGTTCTGGGATCTTTCTGGGTGGCGCGAGGAGCCCGCCCGCACGCTGACCTTCTCGTGCCTGTTCCCGCTCGTGCTCGCCGACCTCGACCCGCGGAAAGCCGCCCGCCTCATCGACGAGCACCTGCTGAATGAACGCGAGTTCTGGCTCCCTTACCCGATCCCGAGCACTGCGGCATCCGAGCCGACCTTCGACCCGGGGTGGCGGACGAACACGACCTGGCGTGGTCCGACCTGGGTCGCGATCAACTGGGACCTCTACTGGGGCTTGCGGGAGCACGGCCGCGCGGATATCGCGACCGAGCTCGCGCGACGGACGTTCGAGATGGTCGAGCGCAGTGGCATGCGCGAATTCTTCGACCCGCGCACCGGTGCCGGCGAGGGCGCACTGAGCTTCGGCATGTCGACGCTCGTCCTCGATCTCATCGCGGCAGAGCAGCTCCCAGCGTGACAACACCGGCGGATCCGCAGCGCTAAAGCTCGCGAACGCGCCGGTCAGCTGGGGCGTCAGCGAGGCGACGGGTGGACGGCAGCCCGCCCCGGAGACGTTCCTCACAGAAGTGGCCGCCTGTGGCTACCGCGGCATCGAGCTCGGCCCGCTTGGCTACCTTGCCACGGAGCCAGACACGCTCAGTCGCTCGCTCCTTCGGCACGACCTTGAGCTGGTCGGTGCGTTCTGTCCGCTCACCCTGCACGATCGCGCGCGGCGCGAAGCGGCACTTGCCGTCGCCGATGAGCTCATCGAGCTCCTTGCGGCCGGCGGCGCCACGGTCCTCGTGCTCGCGGATGCCGGTGACGAGCGCCGGAAGGTCGTCGCCGGGCGCGTCCCGGGCGATGGCAGCGCCGGCCTGACCGACGCTGAATGGGGCATCTTCGCGGATGGCGCGAATGAGGTCGCTCGCCGCGCGGCCGCGCGCGGTCTCGCGACCAGCTTTCACCCGCACGCGGCCACGTACGTCGAGACGCCGGAGGAGATCGCGGCCGTCCTCGGCCGCACCGATCCGTCGCTCGTCGGGCTGTGCCTCGATACCGGTCACGTCACCTACGGCGGCGGCGATGCGGTCGCGGTAGCACGGCGTCACGCGGCGCGCATTTCGCACGTGCACCTGAAGGATGTGCGACGGGCGGTCCTCGACCGCACACGCGCGACCGGCGGTTCGTTCGCCGATGCTGTCGCCGATGGCGTCTTCGCTCCGCTCGGCACCGGCGACGTCGACTTCGGTGGTGTGTTCACCGCACTCGGTCCGCTCTACGAAGGCTGGCTCGTCGTCGAACAGGATCGGGTGTCCGCACCGACTGACGCGCCCACGGTGGCGCGAGATGACGCCATGCGCAGTCGGCGCTACCTCGACGCCGCGCTGCCGCGGGCGTCCAAACGGACCGGGCGTGAGTAGCGCGCCGCTCGGCCTGGCCGTCATCGGCACGGGTGCGATGGGCACGCGGCACGCGGAGAACATCCTGCGCGCCGTTCCAGACGCTCGATTGGCCGCGGTCTACGACGTGAACGCGGAATCGGCTGCGCGGGTCGCCAGTTCGCTCGGCTGCGCACACAGCCCGCGCCTTGACGAACTGCTCTCCCGGGACGACGTCCAGGCCGTGGTCATCGCGTCGCCGCCATCGTTCCACGCTACGCATGCGATCGCGGCGGCGCGCGCCGGCAAGCACATCTTCCTCGAGAAGCCGATGGCCCTCACGCTCCCGGACGCGAACGCGATCATCGTCGCGGCGGAAACCGCGGCGGTGCGATTGCAGATCGGGTTCATGCGTCGGTACGACCCCGCGTATGCCGACGCGCAGGCGAGGATCCGGAACGGTGACATCGGCGAGCCGCGACTCTTCAAGGGGATCGATCGCGACCGGGACGCGCCGACCGGGCCGCCCGGTTCGATCTCGCGCGCCGCGATCCTCACCGACTCCGCGATACATGACTTCGACCTGGCGCGCTGGCTCATGGCTGACGAGGTGATCGCCGTTCGGGCGACGATCGCCGTGGTCGGTGACGAGCGGACGATCCCCGGCCCGAACGTCGCCCTGGTCGACCTGCGCTTCGCGCGTGGCTCGCTCGGCAATGTGGAGGTGATCCAGGGTGCCAAGTACGGGTACGACATCCGCGCGGAGATCGTGGGAACGGAGGGCACGCTGCTCGTCGGCGGCCACCAGAAGACCGCGCTCCAGCTCCTCACGGTGAACGGAGCGCACCATGACCTCACCGGTCACTGGCTCGATCGCTTCGGCGACGCGTACCTGCGAGAGATGCGCGATTTCCTCGTCACGATGCGCGACGGCCGCCCGCCCTACGTTACCGGCGACGACGGGCGGCGCGCGCTCGCGATCGCGCTCGCCGCGGATACCGCCGGGGAGCGCGGGATCGAGGTCGCGGTCAGCTGATTGGCTCGGACCCCACACCGTGTGCTGCTAGATGACCGGTCAGTTCTCGAAGACGATGTTGCACCTGGTGCCTGCTGCCCGCCGGCGATGTAAATCGCGTTACAGCAGCTTGCACAGTTTCCACGAACCCGCTGGGGTGCTGCCGCGACGGAAACGCGTGAGTTCTCTCGAAGGAAATCGGAGCCGACGGGCAGACTCGAACTGCCGACCGGCGGTTTACGAAACCGCTGCTCTACCAACTGAGCTACGTCGGCCTGCGGGCCGCAGGCTCATTTTAGGGCCTTCGGGTTCGTGTCGATGGTCGTCGGGCTGTCAGGCTGATCGCCCGTAACGATCCGGCGCGACGCGACCGCGCGACCCAATGTGGCGTTCTCCTGCGCAGCGTCGTTCGCTGAGTCGTACCCGCACGCAACGCGGCCTAGAAGAAGCGCGTGTAGTGGAAGAACTCCTCGTCCTTCTTCCAGCCGACCGACTCATAGAGCTGCTGGGCCGTCTGGTTCGTCATGGCGGTCGTGAGCGTCAGCCCCTTGGCGCCGGTCTCCTGCGCCCACCGTTCCGCGCGCTCGAGCAGCGCGTGTCCCGCACCGCTCTTCCGTGCCTCGGGTGCGACGAAGAGATCGTTCAGCAGCCAGAGCCGCTTGAGCGAGACCGATGAGAAGAGCGGGTAGAGCTGGGTGAAGCCGACGATCGCGCCATCGGCCACCGCGACGAAGATCACGGACTCGTCGCGCTTGATGCGGTCAGCGAGGAAGGCTCTCGCGCCCGCGAGGTCCGAGGGCTGCTGGTAGAACTGACGGTAGCCGTCGAAGAGCGGGACGAGTGCGTCGAGATCGTCGAGCTGGGCTCGGACGGTCCGAACCTTAGGCATGGTCAGCGGCTCGCACGCGCACGCGCGGATGCTATTCGCGACGCACGGCGCGGCGGCTAGGCTCAACGCATGGCTGACGCGTACGCCCTCGTCCTTCATTCGCACTTGCCCTATGTCCGCGGCGCGGGCCGATGGCCGCACGGCGAGGAGTGGGTCCACGAGGCCATCCTCGGCACCTACTTGCCGCTCCTCGTGCTGCTTCACGATCTCCGCGCCGAGGGAGTGCGCTACCGGCTGACCATCGGACTGACGCCGCCGCTGCTCGAGCAGCTTGCCGATGCCGATATCGGCACGCGGTTCCTGGCGTACGTGGACGACCAGATCCGTCGCGCCGAGCTCGACGCGTGGGACTTCGGCGTGTCCGGCGACTCCGCCCGCCAAACGGTCGCCGAGTTCTACCGCGGCTCGTACGGCAAGCTGAAGCTCGCGTACCTGCAGCGGTTCGACCGCGACATCGTCGGCGCGTTCGCCGATCTCGCGCGCACCGGCGAGGTCGAGATCCTCACGTCCGCCGCGACGCACGGCTATCTGCCGCTGCTGGATGCGCGATCGGTCGAGGCGCAGCTGTCCGTCGGCCTGGCGACCTCCCGCCGGCTCACGGGTCTGGACCCGACCGGCATCTGGCTGCCGGAGTGCGCCTACAAGCCGGGTCTCGAGCGCGCGCTCGAGCGCCACGGCCTCACGCACTTCTTCACCGACGCGGCGCTCATTCGCGACGGCGCCGTCGCTCGCGCGGCCACGTCCCAACGCTCGAAGCGCGGGAGAGACCGCGACTCCGGCAACGGCGCGACCGCTGCGCCGCTCGATCCGATCGAGCCGCTCGTCGGCCCGACGGTCGATCTCTTCCGTCCATATCTCGTCGCGGACTCAGCGGTCGCCGTGGTCTCGCGGCATCCGGAGATCTCGGGTCAGGTGTGGTCCGCGGCCCGGGGCTATCCCGGTGACCCCCACTACCGCGAGTTCCACCGGAAGGACGACCGCTCCGGTCTCCGGTACTGGCGCGTCACGGCCACAACGGTCGATCTCGGAAACAAGGCCGAGTATGTCGTCCCGCTCGCGGCAGAGCGAGTGCGCGAGCACGCACGCCACTTCGCGGTTTCCGTGCGCGACGAGCTTGCCGCGCATCGCGCCACGACCGGCAAGGACGGCCTGCTCGTCACGACCTTCGACAGCGAGCTCTTCGGTCACTGGTGGTTCGAGGGGATCGACTGGCTCGGCCTGGTGCTGCGCGAACTCAGCGCGATCGAGACCACCGTCGCCGGTCGTCTCAACGAGCAGCCGCCGCGCGAGCGCATCGAACTCGCCGAAGGCTCGTGGGGCAAGAACAACGATCACTCCACGTGGCTCGCGCCCCAGACGCAGTGGATGTGGGACGGGATCCGTGCGGCCGCGGAGCGCGTGGCTCCCCTCGCGGACGACCCGCCGCGTGACGCATTCCGCAAGCGGGCCGCGGATCACGCGCTGCGCGAGCTGCTCCTGCTTGAGTCGAGCGACTGGCCGTTCCTCGTCACGACGGGACAGGCCGGCGACTACGCGGCGGAGCGGTTCCGTTCACATGCGCAGCGACTCGATCGCTTGCTAGAGCTCGCGGCGCGCGGCACAGCGAACGATGAGGCGGAGCTCCTGAGCCTGGAGCGCGCGGACAATCCGTTCCCGGACGCGAAGATCGAGCTCTTTCGGGAGCCGGGCTAGACCCCGACCGCCGGGCGCTCGCACCACGCGTCGAATCCGCTCGTCCACGTCGCCTGAAGAGATGGATCGATCGCGTACGCCTCGTACCCGGGGATGTTCTCGAGGTAGTCGATCGCGCGGTGGCCCATCGCGAACGCCGCGGTCGCGAGCACGTCGGCTTCGAGGATCGTCCGGCCGATGACGGTGAGGCTCACCAGGTCCGTTGCCGCGCGACCGGTGTGCGGATCGAGGATGTGCGGGCCCTTCTCGTACGTGCCGGATGTCGCGACGGCGAGATCGCGCGCGAGCACGACCCGCACGAATGACCCCCGTTCGATCGGGTGGCGGATCCCGACACGCCAGGGTTCACTGCCGCCGCTGCTGCCGCGAGTCTGAACGTCGCCGCCGGCGTCGACGAAATACGAGCGATGGTCCCGGGCATCGAGCATGGCTGCCGCGCGCGCGATCGCCCAGCCCTTCACCAGACCGGACGGATCGAGCGCGCCATCGCGTCGCGCGCTGAAGAAGCCACCGGTCCTCGCCTCGTACGTATCGCACAGCGCGAGCACCTCGTGGACCTCAGGCCCGGCAACCGCGAGCGCCAGCCGGCCGTCGTTGATCCGGCATATCTCGCTGTCCGGCTTGAACGTGCTGAAGAGCTCGTCGATCCGCCGCAGCTCGTCGTACACGGGCGCCAGGTCGGCATCGCCGTCGCGGACGTCGATCGTGATGGGCATCCCCATCACGTCCTCGGTCCGCCGCATCGCTATTGCCCCTGTGCGTGCTTGAGTGCGCTATCGAGCGACAGCGCGTAGGCACGGCTCGTGTACGTCGCCCCCGACACGATGTCCACGCGCGCCGACTGCGCCTGGATCGCCTCGCTGCGGAGGATCGGCGCCGAATACTGGCTGATGCGGGCCGACCTGGACCGGTCGCTGGGTAGCTGGAGCGCCGTCGCGTCCACGATCTTGCCGCCAGCTACGGCGATCCGCACCTGCACCGGCCCCCAGATCGTCTCGATCGTCGTGCCCGTGAACGCCGTGCCGCCCTGCGCCGTAGGAGCGACCGGCGTCGGCGTGCTGGTCGCGCGAGCGCCCGGTGCCGGCGTCGTCCGGGACGATGGCGCGGCGGCGACAGGTACGTCGACCGGGGCCGGCGTGACCTTGAACGTGACGAGCCAGTACACGCCGATGACCGTCGCCGCGAGCGTCGCGAGTGCGCGGCTCATCTAGAAGTTGAATGCCTCCGTGTGGATGCGGTCGGCCGGGACGTGGAGAGAGTTAAGTGTATTGACGAGCTGCCGGGTCATCCCATGCGGCCCGCAAATGAAGATCTCGCGCTCGGTCACATCCGGCACCATCCGGACGAGGTCCGCCTTTCGGAACCACTCCAGGCGTGACCAGCCACGAGATCCGCGTTCGCTCACGAGGTATTCGACGCGGACCTTGAAGCGGGACGCGAGCGCATCGAGCTCGCCGCGGAACGCGATGTCGCGCTCCCGCTTGCAGCGATAGAGGACGCAGACATCGACCCCCCCTCGCGCGAGTGCCTCCGCGAGCGGCCGGATCGGCGCGATCCCCATACCGCCGCCGACGAGCAGTGCCTTCGTTTCGCGACATGCCTCGGGGGTGAACAGGCCGAAGGGGCCCTCGATGATCACGGGCGTGCCCGGTCGGAGCCGCTTCAGCCCGGCGGTGTAGTCACCCATGTTCTTCGTTGTAAAGCGCAGGTATGGTGTCCCCGGTCCCGACGACAGTGAGAACGGGTGTGCCTCGGACCAGCGCGTCTCGTCAAGGAAGCGCCAGAGGAAGAACTGGCCGGCCTGAAATGACAGCGTCGCGACATCGCGTCCGGTCACGTAGACGGAGATCGACTCATGTGCCTCGCGCTCGACGCGATCGACCTGGAACCGATGACGCTCGTAGCGCAGGAGCGGTCGCGCGATGCGGAAGACGACCAGTGCGCCGATCGTGACCGCGTAGAGCACGGACCAGTACGCCACCGCGCCCGGAGCGCCGACGAAGTCCACACCAATGGCGATCTCATGCGCGAACGCCAGGGCGACCGCGAGATATGCGTAGAGATGGATGAAGTACCAGGTCTGGTAAGAAAGCTGACGCCGCGCGACCGAGATGGACAGCATGGTGACGGCGACGAGCATCAGCAGCGCGGCGATCGCCGGCAGGAGCCCCGCGTCGTGCCGCACGAAATCGGTGAGCTGCTGCACGAGGCCGAGGCCGTTGTCCATCGCATACCCGATCGTCTGCGTCACCGCGTGCGCGACGAGTGCACCGAGGATGAGATAGCCGTTACGGCGGTGGAGGCTGACGAGACCTTCCATCCCGAACGCGGTGTCGAGCCAGGGGACCCGCGCCATGAGTACGAGCTCCCAGAGCAGGAGGTACGTCCCGAGGAGTCCGGTCAGGCGACCCGCGACGTTCAGCGCATCGGCCGCGGTCTTGATGCCCTCGTGCCCGCTGCCGATCCACCACAGCGCGAGGATCGCGATGGCGTTCAGCCAGAAGCCGGTCCAGATGATGTCCCGCGCAGGACGTCCGGCGAAACGGCGCGCGAGTACCGGGAGTGTTCGATCCACTACTGGCTCTATCCGACGCGCGCGAGGTCTGTTTCGCGAGCCCGCGAGTAAGGCGGGCTTAAGCCTTCTTCGCGGCGGCCGGTGCCTTCGCTGCGGGCGCGGCGCTCTTCGCTGCGGGCGCGGCGCCCTTCGCGGCGGCAGGTGCGGCCCCAGCGGCCGGTGCGGCACCTTCGGCAGCCTCCTCGCCCTCGGCGGCCACGCCCTCGACGGCGGCAGCGGCCACGGGCGTGACCTCTTCCACGGCGCGCGGCGCAACAGCCTTCGCGATGACCTGGTCAGCGTCGTTCAGGATCTCGATCTTCGACGCGTCGACGACGAGGTCACGCACGTAGAGCGTGTCCTCGATCTGCTCGATCTTCGAAAGGTCGACATCGACCTGGTGCGGGATGTCCTGGGGGAACGCCTCGATGCGCAGCTCG
>JBBQHN010000047.1:0-15193 GCA_038324015.1 Candidatus Limnocylindria bacterium
AGCGGCCACCGGTCGTGCAGCCAAGACCGAAGCGGCACCGGGCATGAGGCGATCCACGATCCGCACCAGGCCGGGAAGGTCGCCGAGCGTCTCGCGCGCGTAGGTCAGCTCGAGCCATGCGCGGCGGCTGTCGCCTTCGGCCAGCGCGTAGTCCACGAAGCGCTCGTATTCGGCGCAGGCGGCGACCGCATCACCCGCGTTCGCGTGCGCGGCGGCGAGCCGGCGGTGCGCGGCGAGGTCGCCGGGAGCGATCGCCACGGCCTCGGTCAGGAGTTCGATGGCTGCCGCGCGCTCGCCCTTGCGCGCGAGGATCGCCGCGCCATCGCGCAGCGCGAGGATCGCGGCGGGAACGTCTTCGAGGGCGACCTGCGTCCGGGCGAGGCCCCGAAACGCCGCGCCGTCACCGTGCTTCTGCGCGAGCTGGCGATACGCCTCTTCGGCCTGGCGGAGCTTGCCGGACTGAAGGAGCTTCCCCGCTGCGTCGAGCGCGAGGCGCGGCGTGCCCCCGTCCTTCACCTGGACCGGAGCTGGTGAAACGGCCGCGTCGGGCACGGCGCCCAGCGCCGACACGCGCGCCCCGAATTCGGCCGCTCGGTCGCTGTCCATGATCCGCTCCGCCGATACCCGTGCACGCTCTGACAACGCCTGGAGGTGCCACGGCGTGATGCTGTCCGCGGTGCACTCGAGCGCCCGCAGCTCCTTCGACAGGAATTGCTGGGCGGCCGGACCGAGGTACTGCTTGGCGACCTGCAGCACTTGCTCGCCGAGAGGGTTCATTCCTCGCCCGGCTCGTCGGCCAGCGCGTAGAAGCGAAGGGCGTTGAGGAGTCGGTCGAACGCGGCGGCCACTTCGCGGGTGATGTCATCGCCCCGACGGGTCTCGAAGTGCGCCGAACGGAGATCGACGTCGCCCGTGGAGACGCTCGTGGCGATCCCGACGAGCTGCCGTAGCGGCTGCACCAGGGAGCGCGTCAACAGCATGCCCACGATGAAGGACAGGAGCAGCCCGATCGCGACGACGCTCGCAGCGTTGAAGGTCGCGTCATCCGCCGCCTTCGTATACGTCGCGAGCGGGACCGCCAGGACGTAGGCCCACGGCTTCGCGACAAGGCGCGTCGCCACGCCGCGCTGCTCACCCACGCCGACGCCGCTGGTGCCGTACGAGAACGGCGTGTAGCCGGCCTTCAGCGGATCGAGCGCGGACTTGAGGGTCGGCAGCGGGTCGATGACGAGCTTGTCGGGCGTCAACGTTCCGAAGCGTTTGTCCGCGGCGAGCTTCGTCGCGACGTCCGGTGCGATCGGTGCGATCGGCTTGTAGATGAGGCTCTCCGCCTGATCGCGGTGGCCCTTGGTCTCGGAGACCGCGAGGCGGATCCCGTAGTCATCGAGGAGGAAGCTGTGCGCGCCCGCACCGACGGAGTTCGAGTCAGCCTCGACCACGCCCCAGACGGCGGTGAGGTTCAGCCGCGACCGCACCACCGCGACGACCGTCCCGTTCGCGTTCTTCACCGGCGCCGAGAAGAAGAGCGCCGGCTTGTTCGTGATGACGGAATAGCTCGGGTCGCTGATGTAGGGCTGTCCGGTCGTGCTCGGTGTGATGAAGTACTGGCGGAACTTGACGTCGGTGCCCTCGTCGGTCGCGACCGATGCCACAACGATGCGGCCGGTGGGGTCCACGACCGCCACGGATTCGTACTCGGCGGAACGCGCAGCGGCGGCCTTGAGCGCGTCGCGCGCGGCGTCCCGGTACGCCAGGTCGCCCGCGGCGGCGAAGCGTATGACATCAGGGAGCCGGCTGACGAGGACGATGTCATCCAACCGGTTCTGCAGATACGCGTCGAGCGCCGCCGCGGTCGACGTCGAGCGCTGCTGGATGTTCGTGACGCCGAGGTCGGTCAGATCGGTTCGGGTCTGCTGGATTGACACGATGCTCACGAGGGCGATCGGCACGACGCCGACGATCAACAGCGCCGCAAGCACCTTCTGCCAGAACCGGAATCCGCCCGGGTCCTTCGTATTCCCACGGTTCGAACCAGCCATGTCAGCCTCCGCGCCCCCGTCGCCGCAGCGACCCGCCCCCTGGGCGTGCGCGGAGTGTCGCTACATGAGTGGGCTGGGCCTAGTCACACTGGATGACGACGTCGTACCGCATTCGGCCAGTACCTTCGTCGTGTCAGCCGGGCACTAGCGGGGAAGGGCGGGCCGCGTGGAGCGCCGGGAGTCCCGCATCAGGCCGCGGAGGAGCTTCTTGCTCTCCTCGACCTCGGTTCGATCGGTGTCCGTCATCCCGCTGTTGCCGGGGTCCGGCCGCCACCAGCACTCGAACCCCCACAGCCGCTCTGGCGCCTGCGGCTCCTTGACCGTCTGGGGCTCGACCGGTCCCGGCGAAGCCGGGTCCGTTGGCGCGAGGGACGGGTCGGCCTCTGCTCCCGCAACCGGTCTCACGACGCGAAGGCGTGGAACGCCGTAGCCCGGGCGCCGCGGGTCGCCGGTCTCGAGATCGAAGAAGCCTTCGAACACCGCCGCGGCTCCGGTCCGGTCAGGCTCGCCGTCGCGGCAGTCCATGACGATGACGCACGGCGTGCCGGTACGGAGGTCGTCGGGACTCCGCGGTGGACGCGGTCCGCGCTTGCGGGGCTGCGGCCGATCGCGGCGTGCGAGGCCGCGCGCCGGCTGCGGCGCCTTCGGCTCCGCCGGTGTGCGGGTCGGGCCTTTGCGCTCTGGCGCGCCACCGCCGCCACCTCGGCGCCGACCGCCGCGGGACCGCCTGCGACGCGGATCGTTCTCCATCTCCGAAAAAGTGTCGCACGCTTACCATCAGCATGAAGTGCAGGAAAAGCCGATCCATGACGTCTTCGACGAGTTCAAGCATCAGCTTCCGGACATCGACCCGGCGGAGACGCGGGAATGGATGGACTCGCTCGATGCCCTGGTCGGCGCCGCCGGTGAGCGGCGGGCCCGCTTTGTCCTGTACAAGCTGCTCAAGCGAGCCCGGCAGCTCCGCGTCGGTATCCCACCGCTCACCCAGACCCGCTACATCAACACCATCTCCCCGGAGCAGGAGCCCTACTTCCCGGGCGATGAGGCGATGGAGCTCCGGATCCGGCGGCTCATCCGCTGGAATGCGGCCGCGATGGTCCTGCGGGCGAACCACGACTACGCCGGCATCGGCGGCCATCTCGCCACGTACGCCTCCGCCGCGAGCTTGTACGAGGTCGGGTTCAACCACTTCTTCCGCGGCAAGGATGGCGGCGACTCCGGAGACCAGATCTTCTTCCAGGGTCACGCATCGCCCGGCATCTACGCCCGCGCGTTCCTCGAGGGGCGCCTGAGCGAGGATCAGCTCGCGCACTTCCGGCGCGAGGTCGAACGGGGTCAGGGCCTGTCGTCGTACCCGCACCCCCGCCTGATGCCCGACTTCTGGGAGTTCCCGACCGTCTCGATGGGCCTCGGGCCGCTCGCGGCCATCTACCAGGCCCGATTCAACCGCTACCTGCACAACCGCGGCCTCGCCGACACAAGCAGGTCACGGGTGTGGGCGTTCCTCGGCGACGGCGAATGCGACGAGCCCGAGGCGCTCGGCGCACTCCACGTCGCAGCCCGTGAGGGTCTCGACAACCTGACGTTCGTCGTGAACTGCAACCTGCAGCGCCTCGACGGGCCGGTGCGCGGCAACGGCAAGATCGTGCAGGAGCTCGAGGCGGTGTTCCGCGGCTCGGGGTGGAACGTCATCAAGGTCCTCTGGGGCCGCAAGTGGGATGAGCTTCTCGCGCGCGACGTCGATGGCGTGCTCGTGAACAAGATGAACGACTGGCTCGACGGCGACTCGCAACGCATGACCACCGCCGACGGTGCGTCGATCCGCGAGAACTTCTTCGGACCCGACCCGCGCCTCCGGAAGCTCGTGGAGCATCTCTCCGACGACGAGCTGCGCATGCTCCGCCGCGGCGGCCACGACTACCGCAAGGTGTACGCGGCCTATGCGGCTGCGGTCGCCCACAAGGACGCCCCGACGGTCGTGCTCGCGCAGACGGTCAAGGGCTGGACGCTGGGCCCGAACGTCGAAGCCCGCAACATCACGCATCAGGCCAAGAAGCTCTCCGTCGCCGAGCTGAAGATCTTCCGCGACCGGCTCGAGCTCCCGATCCCCGACGACAAGCTCGAGGACGCGCCCTTCTATCACCCCGGCATGGAGAGCGAGGAGATCCAGTACATGCTCGAACGCCGCCGGGCTCTCGGCGGATTCGTGCCGCGGCGCGTCGTCCGGGCCACGCCGCTCCAGGTCCCGGACCCGAGCGTGTTCGCGGAGTTCCCGAAGGGCAGCGGCACCGCCGCCGCGTCGACGACGATGGCCTTCACCCGACTCCTGCGGAACCTCCTCCGGGACAAGACGATCGGGACGTACGTCGTGCCGATCATCCCCGACGAGGCCCGCACCTTCTTCATGGATCAGTTGTTCAAGGAGGTCGGCATCTACTCGCCGCTCGGCCAACGGTACGAGCCCGTCGATGCGGAGACGCTGCTCCCCTACCGCGAGGCACAGGACGGGCAGGTCCTCGAGGAGGGCATCACCGAGGCGGGCTCGATGGCGTCATTCACCGCCGCCGGCACGTCGTACGCCACCCACGGCGTCCACATGATCCCGTTCTACGTCTTCTACTCGATGTTCGGCCTGCAGCGGACCGGCGATCAGATGTGGGCCTTCGGCGACACGCGCGGGAGAGGCTTCCTGCTCGGCGCGACTGCCGGCCGCACCACGCTGAACGGCGAAGGTCTGCAGCACGAGGACGGGCACAGCCACATCCTCGCGACGGTGATCCCGAACATCCGGGCCTACGACCCCGCGTTCGCGTACGAGACCGCGGTGATCATCGAGGACGGCTTGAAACGGATGCTCGCCGATAACGAGGACGTCTTCTACTACATCACGCTCTACAACGAGAACTACCCGATGCCGGCGATGCCCGAAGGTGCGCGTGATGGGATCCTCCGCGGCATCTACAAGTTCCGAGCGGGTCACGGTGGCAGCCGCCGGAAGGTGGCGCTGCTCGGGTCGGGCGCGATCATGCAGCAGGTCCTGCGCGCGCAGGAGCTCCTCGCGGACAAGTACGACGTGTCCGCGGACGTCTGGAGCGTCACGTCGTACCAGCTGCTCCGAAACGAGGCGCTCGAGGCGGAGCGCTGGAACCGCCTGCACCCGGAGGCCGAGCCACGCATCCCGTACATCACCCAGGTGCTCGGAGGCGCCGGTCCGGTCATCGCCACGTCGGACTTCATGAAATCGCTCCCCGACCTCATCGGCCGGTGGAGTCCGCAGCCGTTCATCCCGCTCGGGACCGATGGTTTCGGGCGCTCCGACACGCGGGAGGCGCTTCGGCGGTTCTTCGAGGTCGACCCGGAGAGCATCGCTGTGGCGTCATTGCACGGTTTGACGCAGTACGAGCAGTACGCGCCGGCCGATGTGGCAAAGGCGATCGCCGACCTCGGCCTTGACCCGGAGAAGCCCGAACCGCGCACGTCGTAGACCCGCCTTCGCGCAGTGCGAAATTACCGTTGCGCCCGTCGGCAGGCGGCGCATAATCGCGCGGAATTCAGCGATGCGGGAGGTCCAGGTGGACGACGGAGCCAAGCGGACGGTCAGCCGGCGAACGGTCCTCAAGGGCGCGGCTGCGGCGGCGGCGATCCCGATCGCGGCAGCCTGCGTTGGCGCGAGCACCAGCACCAGCAGTCCGGCAGCGAGCACGGCCGCGGCAGGTGGCACCGCGGCGCCGGCGAAGCTCTCGGGCGATCTCAAGATCCTGCAGTGGAGCCACTTCATCCCGGCCTTCGACACCTACCTGGACAAATGGGCCGGGGACTGGGGCGCGAAGAACGGCGTCAAGGTCACGATCGACCGGATCCCGCAGGCCGACCTGCCTGCGCGGTTCGCCGCCGAAGCGGCGTCGAAGTCCGGCCACGACCTCATCGCGCACTTCGCGAACGGTCTTCCGGCGCTTTTCCAACCGAGCCTGGTCGACATCACCGATATCGCGGATCGGGCGGCGACGAAGTACGGCGGCTGGATCCCGGCCGGCGAGGCGATCGGCAAGGTCAAGGGCAAGTGGTATGGCTTCCCCGACTTCCTCGTGCCGTTCCTCTCATCTTGGCGGACCGACTACTGGAAGGCTGCCGGTTTCACGAAGGACCACCTCGAGAACTGGACCGACCTGTTCGACAACGCGGCGAAGCTCAAGGCGGCCGGTCATCCGATCGGGACCGCGATGTCGCAGACCTCCGACGGGGAGCACACCTGGCGGTCGCTGATGTGGTCCTACGGCGCGTACGAGTTCAGCAAGGACGGCACCCAGGTCGCGATCGACAGCAAGGAGACCCGACAGGTCCTGGACCTGGCGAAGGCGCTCTACGGCAACATGGAGAACGCGGTCCTCTCCTGGGCGGACGTCGACAACAACACCTACCTCCAGTCCGGCAAGGGCTCGTGGATCTACAACCCGATCAGCGCGTACCGGACGATCGAGACGCAGAACCCGGACCTCGCCAAGAACATCAACGTCGAAAATCCGCTGAAGGGTCCGAAGGACCAGATCGCCTCGATCCAGTTCACCGTGTACGGCATCTGGAACTTCTCGAAGAACATCGACGCGGCGAAGCAGTTCCTCATCGATTACAGCGACGACTGGGAGGGCCAGTTCACCGCGAGCAAGGGCTACAACAATCCGTTCCTCAAAGCCCACCAGAAGAAGCCGATGCCGGTCCTGGGCGCCGATCCGAAGCTTTCGCATCTGCAGGACATCGCGAACCTCGTGCAGCCCGTCGGCTACCCCGGCCCGTCCTCACAGGCCGCGTACGACTCGCTGAACACGCACATCGTCACCGACCTGTTCGCGAACTACTGCACCGGTAAGAAATCCGCGGACGACGCGATCGCGGAGGCCACGAAGCGCCTCAAGGACAGCCTGGCGAAGTTCCCGGTCTAAGCCCGGTCGCGAGCACGAGGGGCCGCGGCGACAGCCGCGGCCTCTTTCTATTTCAGCGCCCCTCCGGTGATCCCCTTCACGAACGTGTCCATGAAGAAGTTGTAGACGAAGGCCACCGGGAGCGAGACGATGAGCGCGCCCGCCATCAGCGAGCCCCAGAAGAACACGTCGCCGCGGATGAGGTTCGTCACCACGCCGAGCGTGACCATTTTCTCCTGGGACGACGAGACGAACGTGAGTGCGTACACGTACTCCTGCATGACGAGCGTGAACGCGAAGATGACGATCGTGAGGATGCCGGGAACGCTCACCGGCAAGACGATGCGGAACATCGCGCCGAGCCGGCTGCAGCCGTCAACGCGCGCGGCCTCCGTGATCTCACGCGGGACCTGCTTGAAGAAGCCCATCAGCAGCCAGGTGCAGAACGGGATCGTGAACGTCGGGTAGACGAGGGCGAGCGACCACCTGGTGTCGTTCAAACCGAGGCCCGCGACGATCTGGGAAAGCGGGAGGAACAGGAGCGTCGGGGGAACAAGATACGTCAGGAAGATGCCGATCCCGAGCGCGCCCGAGCCCGGAAAGCTGTGCCGCGCGAGCGCGTATGCGGCGGGCACGCAGATGACGATGGTGATCGCGACGACGGCCAGGCCGACCTCTGCCGTGTTCCTGACCCAAACGACGAAGTCGGTGCTCTCGAACAGGTACTTCACCTGGTCGAGCGTTGGTGCCATGTTGAAGAAGAGCGGGTTGTTGTCGAGGTTGTAGAGGTCGTTCACCTGTTTGAACGTCGTGATGAACATCCAATACACCGGGAAGATCGCAAAGATCACGAAGAGGGACAGGACGAACCAGAAGAGGATCTCGTTCCGCAGCTTGCGCCGGCGGTAGGCGGCGGAGTGCGTCGCGCGGCGAGGGAGGGTCCTGACGGCGGTCATCTAGTCGAGCGTCCTCGCCTTCAGGCTCCGGAGCAGGGCGAGCGCTCCGACGAGCATGGCCGGGAACAGGAACAGCGAGATCGTCGCGCCGCGACCCAGACCGCCGGAGATGACGCCGGTGACGAAGGCGTACGAGGCGATGACGTGCGTCGAGTTGATCGGGTTCCCACGGGTCATCAGCCAGACGACCGTCATGTCGGTGAACGTGAACACGAGCGAAAAGAGCAGCGCGATGAACAGGATCGGCGCGATGATCGGGACCATGATCTTCCGCCATCGCGTGATGAAGTTCGCGCCGTCGAGATTGGCCGCTTCGATGATCTCCTGCGGCACGGAGCTGATGCCGGCGGTGAGGACGATGGCGTTGAACGGCAGGTTCCGCCAGACGTTGACGACGATGATCGAGATCATCGCCGGGATCTCCTCGCCAAGCCAGTTCGGACCCTCCGTGAACAGCCCGGCATGGATGCCGAGCCAGTTGATGACGCTGTAGGTCGGGTTGAACATCCAGGTCCACGCCATGACGCCGATCGCGATCGGGATGGTGAAGGGCACAATGATCAGCCCGCGGATGATGCGTCGGCCGCGAAACTTTCGCAGCAGCAGGAAGGCGAGCGTCGTGCCGAGGATCATCTGCAGGACCTGCGAGGCGATCGTGAAGATGAACGTGTTGAGGAGAGCGCGCCTGAAGATGTCGTCAGCGAGAACGATCTTCAGGTTGTCCAGCCCGGTGAACGGGCCGATCGGCTGGCTGACGGTTGCGTTGCTCACGGTGAACCAGAGCGCGATCGCGAACGGGTAGCCCACCAGGAGAACGATGTAGGCGATCGCCGGCGCGACGAGCACGTACCCAAAGACCCGCTCGTTATCAAGGAGGTGTCCGAACGTACGGCCGATCACGCCACGCCGGTAGGCCGCGGTGTGAGCGACTTCGGACATCGGAAGAAGATACCGCCAGACGAGAGCGAGGGTGTGGCTACGCCCGGGTGAGCGGCCTGTAACGGAGCCGATGGGGGCGATCGGCCTCGGCACCGAGCTCCTTGTGCCGGTACTCCTCGTAGTCCGCATAGTTCCCATCGAACCACCGAACCTTCGAGTCGCCCTCGAAGGCGAGGATGTGCGTCGCGACGCGGTCCAGGAACCACCGGTCGTGGCTAATCACGACCGCGCAGCCCGCGAAGTCGAGCAACGCCTCTTCCAGGGCCCGGAGCGTGTCGACGTCCAGATCGTTCGTCGGTTCGTCGAGGAGCAGCAGGTTTCCGCCGCGGCGCAGGAGTTTCGCCAGGTGGACACGGTTGCGCTCGCCGCCGGAGAGATCGCCGACCCGTTTCTGCTGGTCGGAACCCTTGAAGTTGAACGAGGCCACGTAGCTCCGCGCGTTCCGGGGGCGGCCGCCGACCATGATGGTCTCGTCGCCGCCGGCGATCTCCGTCCACACGGTCTTCGCCGGATCCAGCGTGTCGCGCGACTGGGACACGTAGGCCGCCTGGACCATGTCGCCGATCCGGAGCGTGCCTCCGTCGGGCTGCTCCTCGCCGGTGATGAGCCGGAACAATGTCGTCTTCCCCGCTCCGTTCGGGCCGATGATCCCGACGATGCCGCCCCGTGGGAGGTCGAACGTCAGGTCGTCGAACAGCAGCTTGTCGCCGTAGCCCTTCCGCAGGCCGTCGGCCTTCACGACGATGTCGCCGAGCCGGGGACCGGCCGGGATGCTGATCTCGAGATCGCGCTCGCGCTCCTCGGGGTTCTCGGCGAGCAGCTTCTCGTACGACGCGATGCGGGCCTTGCTCTTCGCGTGACGCGCGCGGGGTGACAGCGCGACCCACGCCGCTTCACGCGTCAACGTCCGCTGTCGCGCGCTCTCCTGCTTCTCTTCGTCGGCGAGACGCTTGCGTTTCTGATTCAGCCACGAGCTGTAGTTGCCTTCCCACGGGATGCCCTCGCCGCGATCGAGCTCGAGGATCCAGCCCGCGACGTTGTCGAGGAAGTACCGGTCATGGGTCACGGCGACGACGGTGCCGGCGTAGTCCTTGAGGAAGCGCTCGAGCCAGCCGACCGACTCCGCGTCCAGATGGTTCGTCGGCTCATCGAGCAGCAGCAGGTCGGGCTTCTGGAGCAGCAGCCGGCAGAGCGCGACGCGGCGGCGCTCACCCCCGGAAAGCGTCGTCACGTCCTGATCGCCCGGCGGCAGCCGCAGTGAATCCATCGCGAAGTCCACATCGGTGTCGAGGTTCCAAAGGCCCTTTGCCTCGATCTCATCCTGCGTCTTCTGGAAGTCCTCGCCGACCTTTTCCATCTCTTCCGGAGAGAGATCCTCGGCGAACTTGGCCGAGAGGTCGTTGAACCGTTGGAGGACGGCCTTTTGCCTCGCGACCCCTTCCTCGACGTTGGCGCGTACGTCCTTGGACGGATCAAGCTGCGGCTCCTGCGCAAGAAAGCCGACGGTGTGACCCTCGGTCAGCCGGGCGTCGCCGATGTACTCCTTGTCGACCCCGGCCATGATCCGGAGGAGCGTGCTCTTCCCTGCGCCGTTCGCGCCGAGCACGCCGATCTTGGCCCCCGGATAAAAGGAGAGATAGATCCCTTTGAGGATCTCCTTCTGGGTGCCCGGAACGAGCTTCTTGAGCTCGCGCATGGTGAAGATGAATTGGGGCGGCATTTCGGTCCTTCAACCGTAAGGCTTTTTGCGGTACCGGGCCTGCATTTAGGTACGATTTCGCCAGGCTCATCTGGGAGGAACTCGTGAACGATTTTCGGCTCTCGAGGGACGTGCGCCCGCGGCGCTACGCCCTGCGCTTCGACCTCGACCTCGACAACTGGCTGTCCGCAGGCGAGGCCACGATCACGGTGGATCTCGCCAAGCCGGCGCGCGAGCTCACCCTCCACAGCGTCGACCTCGACATCAAGACCGGCGGTGACGTCGCGGGTGTGGCGTACGACGCCGAGTCACAGACGGCCACACTGACGCTCGCGCAGGAGCTCCCCGCAGGCACGCACGACCTGAAGCTCGTCTGGACCGGCAAGATCGCCGAGAAGCTGCGCGGGCTGTATCGCTCCACCCGTCCCGGCGAGCGGTACGCCGCGACGCAGTTCGAAGCCGCCGATGCCCGCCGGGCGTTTCCCTGCTTCGACGAACCTGAGTTCAAGGCGAGCTTCAGGCTCGAGCTCGTCCACGATGCGAGCCTCGTCGCGATCGCGAACATGCCGATCGAGCGCGCCGAGGACCGCGGCGCGCGCAGGCTGACGGTGTTCCGCGAGACGCCGGTGATGTCGTCGTACCTTGTCGCCTTCACCGTCGGGCCGTACGAGGCGACGCCCGCGGTGACCTCGAAGACGAACGTGGAATGCCGGGTGTGGCTTCCCAAGGGCACCGCGGATCAAGCGATCTACGCGCGTGACGCGCACGTCCGCGCTATCGAGTGGCTCGAGTCCTACACCGGCATCCCCTACCCGTTCCCGCCGAAGGTCGATGCGATCGGCATCCCGGACTTCGAGGCGGGCGCCATGGAGAATCCGGGCGCCATCACCTACCGGACCACGTATCTCGCCGCCGACACGAAGACCGCCTCGACGGCCACGTTCAAGGCGGTGTTCAGCGTCACGGCCCACGAGCTGACCCACCAGTGGTGGGGCGACCTCGTGACGATGGCCTGGTGGAACGACATCTGGCTGAACGAGTCGTTCGCGAGCTTCGTCGGCGAGAAGTGCACCGCCAGCCTCAATCCCGAGTGGCGCTTCTGGCGGGACGTCGTCGGCCAGAACACGCCGGCATTCAACCTCGACTCGCTCGTGTCGACCCACCCGATCTCCATGGAGGCCAAGAACGTCGACGAGGCGAACGAACGCTTCGACGCGGTCACGTACCTCAAGGGTCAGGGCGTGCTGTGGATGATCGAGAACTACCTCGGCGAGAACGACTTCCGGTCCGGCGTCCGCATCTATCTCGACCGGCACAAGTGGGCGAATGCGACTGCCGGCGACTTCTGGAAGGCGCTGGACGAGTCGTCGAAGCGCGACGTGACGAGTCTCGCCACGGCGTGGATCACCGAGCCAGGCCACCCGCTCGTGACCTGCGCGGTCCGCGAACGCAACGACGGGTTGACCGTCGACCTGACCCAGGAACGGTTCTTCGCGGATCCCAAGGTCCGGCCCACCGGCCAGCGCTGGCCAGTGCCGCTCGTGTTCCGATATGGCACCCGCGACGGATCGGTCAAGGAGCTGCGGCACCTCCTTGATGGCGCGACCGGCTCGGTCGACCTGCCCGGCGCCACCTGGTACTTCCCGAACGGCGGCGGCGCCGGCTTCTTCCGCTACGCGTTCGACGACGCGTCGATTGCGCGGCTCGCCGAGCACCTACCCGCGTTGACGCCCGAGGAGCGTATTTCGCTCATCGACGACCAGTGGGCGCTCGCGCGGGCGAACAAAGCGACGATCGGTCAGGTCCTTGGCCTGATCGCGGGGCTCAAGGGCGAGGACGACCTGTACGTGCTCCGCTCGCTCGCTGAGATCCTCGGGTGGCTCAACCACAACGCCCTGCGGCCATCGACCGAGCGCGCGTTCCGCGAGCTCGCCGATGCCACCTTCCGCCCAGAGCTGGAGAAGCTCGGCTGGACGAACCGCGAGGACGACACCTCCGACGAGCGCGAGAAGCGGCAGCTCGTGATCGGGGCGCTCGGCCACTCCGCCGCGGCGGCCGATGTCCGCGCAGAGGCGCGCACACGCGTGGCGGCGCACCTCGACGGGACGACGCGGCTGCCGCCCGATGTCGCGGGACCGATCGCGTCGGTCGCAGCGATCGAGGGCGACGCCGCCCTCTTCGAGCGCTACATCACACGGATGCAGGAGGTCCAGGGGACCGATCCACAGGAGGAGGCCCGCTTCCGCGGCGCGCTCACGTCCTTCTACGACCCGGTGCTCATCGACCGGTACGCGAAGCTGATCTTCACCGAGCTCATCCGCGACCAGGACCGCAGCGTCCTGATCCGCACGATGGGGCCGCTCAAGAACGCCCGCGAGGCAGCGCTGCGGGCCGCGGCGGCGAGGTGGGACGACTTCGTCGCGAGGATGGATCCGGGCGGGAAACAACGGGTCGTCAGCGCCTTCGGATACCTGACGCCGCGCGCGCTCGTCGATCAAGCCACCGCGCTCCTGACGGCCAAGCAGAGCGCAGACATCAAAGAGACCGCCGCCCAGGCGATCGAGCAGATGCGCATCGGCTCCGCGAACGCGGAGCGGATGGCCGGCGAGCTCGACGACGCGCTCGGGAGGATCGCGCAGCCCGCCCGGTGACCAGCCTCTGGCTCGATGCCGCGCCGGTCACGCCGCGAGCCCCGCTGGATGCCAACATCACGGTGGACGTTGCGATCGTCGGCGGCGGGATCGCGGGCATCGCGACCGCCTACACGCTCGCACGCGAGGGTGGCTCCGTCGCCGTCCTCGAGCGCGGCGAGCTCGCCGAAGGCGCCAGCGGCCGCAACGCAGGGTTCATCCTGGGCGGCGTCGCCGAGAACTATGTGGCCGCGTGCGCCAGATACGGACCGGAGCGGGCGACCCGCGTCTTCCGCTTCACCTACGCGAATCGCGTTTTGTTCCGCTCGGCCATCCGGGCCAACGCGATCGAGTGCGACAGCACATGGAACGGGTCGGATCAGGTCGCCGGCGACGAAGCCGAATGGCAGGACATCATCGAGAGCGCTCGCCAGCTCGCCGCCCACGGCGTCCGGGTGCGGCTCGAGACCGCCCTGCGAAAGGCGGTGTACGAGGATGATGGCGAGCTCCATCCGGTCCGCTTCGTCCGCGGCCTGGCCGACGTCGTCGAGCGACTCGGTACCCGCATCTTCACGAACACCGCCGTCGAGACCGGCACGCCGTCAACGGTGCGCACGAGCGGTGGCACCGTCAGCGCGGGCGCCGTGGTCGTCTGCACGAACGCGTACACCGCCCACCTGGTCCCGACTCGGGTCGTCCCGGTACGCGGTCAGGTCTGCGCGACCGCGCCGCTTGAGCGGCGGGTGTTCGCACGGCCGACGTACGCGGACCGCGGCTTCCGGTACTGGCGGCAGCTTCGCGCCGGCAATGTCCTCGTCGGCGGCTGGCGCGACACGGCGTTCGACGAAGAGGTCGGGGCGGACGACTGCACGAGCGAGACGATCCAGCGGCAGCTCGACGCCTTTCTCGCGGAGCACGGTGTCGATGCGCCCGTGACGCACCGCTGGGGCGGCACGATGGGCTTCTCACACGATGGGCTCCCCTACCTCGGCAAGGCCGCCGACGGCATCTATCGGTGCGGTGGGTTCACCGGACACGGCAATGGCTACGCGATGGCCGCCGGCGAGCTGATCGCGGCGCTCATCCGTACGGGCAGCCATCCGGACGCGGACCTCTTCGATCCGGACCGTCCGTAGCTCCGGCGCTCAGCCGCCGATGAAGGACATCTCGATCTTATGGAGGCCCGCGGTCTCGCCGGAACGCTGCTCGGAGTAGCGGTCCGTCCGCTCGACCCACGTCGCGCTGATCGCCTCGCGGATGTCATCGTCGGAGGCTCCCGCGCGGAGGAGGCCACGGAGGTCTCGGCCGGTGGTCGCGAAGAGGCAGGTGTACAGGCCACCGTCCGCTGACAGGCGCGCCCTGGTGCAGTCGGCGCAGAACGGCTGGGTCACCGACGCGATGACGCCGATCTCGCCCGAGCCGTCGGCGTAGCGCCAGCGCTCGGCCACCTCGCCGGTGTAGTTCGCCTCGGCCACGAGCAGCGGCAGCTCCGCGTCGATGGTGCGGACGATCTCCCGCGCCGAAACGACGTCCTCGAGCCGCCAGCCGTTCGTGTGGCCCACATCCATGTACTCGATGAACCGGAGGATCAGGCCCTTCTCGCGGAAGTACCGGGCCATCGGCAGGATGCTCTGATCGTTCAAGCCACGGCGGACCACCATGTTGATCTTGACCGGCTCGAGGCCGGCGGCGATGGCCGCGTCGATGCCATCGAGGACCTTCGCCACCGGGAAGTCGACGTCATTCATGCACTTGAAGACCGTGTCGTCGAGCGAGTCGAGGCTCACCGTCACGCGCTTCAGCCCGGCCGCCGCGAGCGCCGGGGCCTGGTCCGCGAGGAGCGCGCCGTTCGTGGTGAGCGTGAGGTCGACGTCCCTGATCTGCGCGAGGATCCGGACCAGATCGTCGAGGCCGCGGCGCATGAGCGGCTCGCCGCCGGTGAGGCGGATCTTCTGTGTGCCGAGGCTCGCGAACACGGTCGCGAGCCGTCCGAGCTCCTCGAACGTGAGCAGCT
>JBBQHN010000048.1:0-15115 GCA_038324015.1 Candidatus Limnocylindria bacterium
CCGTTCCGGTGGCTCACGCGCGCCGTGCGATGCACGGACCGTGCCGAGGCTGTCCTAGGTGTGTACTGAGCGTCCGAGCAGCCGAGCGATGAGCCGTCCGAAGAACCCCTCGCGGGCGGCGGCCAGCGCGGGCTTCACTGACAGATCGCCGCGGAGGAGCCGCTGCGCTTCGCGCGCGTCGCCCTCCCAGCGCTGGACGATGTCACGATCGGCATCCTTGAGCGTGTTCGCCGGACCGCGCCGTTCCATCGCCGATTCGGCGTCCGGAACGCGCATGTAAAGGTCCGTGAGCACCGGGTAGATGCCGGGCGCCTCGCGCTGGATCGTGCCAGCGTGCTTGCTCCACTGCGCCATCTCGAGGACGAACGCCTGCTTCGTCTGGTCGAACATGCTCGTGAGCTCGAGGTCGGCGGCGAGCTCGCGATCGATCGCCGCGACGGCCCGCTCGAGCTCCGCCTGGGCCTCCGGTGAGCGTCCCACTGGCGTGATCGTACCACTTGTATACGCGCCGTGCATGGTCTGTATACATCTGATGTATGCTTCGTGCGATGACCCGGCCGTTCACGAAGGCGCTCCTGCCCGCGGCGTACTTCCCACTTGGCGGACCGGTGCCTGCCGGCGACATCGTCGGCCGCGAGGCCTACATCCGGCGCGCGACAGCGCGGCTCGCGGATGGCAGCCACATCCTCATCGCGGGGCCGCGGCGGATCGGCAAGACATCCGTCATGCTCGAGGTGCTCCGCCGTCTCCGGCGCAAGGGTCTGCACACCGCGTACGTCGATTGCATGGGTGCGACCGACCTCCGCGGGCTCGGTGAGCGCCTCGCCGACGCCGTGCTCGAGAACGTCTCCGGCGTCGAGCGCAGCTTCGAGCAGGCCAAGACCATCGCCGCCGGCATGCGGCCAACGGTGAAGATCCGGTACGAGCACGTCGAGCTGGCGTTGGAGCTCGCGCGCGAGAAGAACGCACAGCGGTTCTTCGAGGGCGCGCTCGATCTGCCGCGCGCGCTCGCGGCGAAGACCGGCAAGCGCGTCGTCGTCGCGTTCGACGAGCTTCAGTCGGCGGGACAGCTTGGGCCGAAGGTCTTTGATGTCATGCGCGCGCGGCTCCAGGCGCAGCGCGCGGTCTCCTACGCGTTCCTCGGCTCCGAGGAGGGCATCCTCGAAGAGCTGTTCAGCGAGAAGGGCCGCGCGTTCTACCGCTTCGCCACACCGCTCGATCTCGCCGACGCTGCGGGACACCGCTTCGGCATCGCACCGGACGACTGGCTGTCGTACATCCAGGACAAGCTCAGTGAGCGGAAGCTGGTCATCGCCGACGGCGAGGTCGATGCGCTGCTCGATGCGACCGGCGGTCACCCGCAGGACACGATGCAGGTGTGCGCCGCGTTGTACTACCTGATGCGGGACGCCGGTCTGCGCGTCGTGACCGCCGAAGCGATCACCGTCGCTCTCGAGCAGTCGTTGCGCGAGCTCGAGCGGCCGTTCGCACTGCACTGGGCGGATCTCGGCAAAGGCAAGTACCTCCAGCAGGTCGCCAAGCGCATCGCGCACGGTGCCGTGCTGTATGCGACCGATGGTGCCGGCGCCGTCCCGCGCGCCGAGGTCCTGCGGGCGCTCGCCGCTCTTCAGACACGGGGCCTCGTGACGCACCTCGCCCGCGGCCGCTACGCGTTCGTGGAGCCACTGTTCGGCGAGTACGTTCGGCGCTTGGACGAAGCTATCCTCGTGTCGAAGTGATCGGCCAGCCGCTCGAGCTCCGTTCTGGCGCCACGGTGCGCTATCTCGCCGCCGATTCCGGTGAGTGGCGCGAGGGCACGCTCGTGCGGGCGTCGTCCACCGGCGAGGAGTGGCTGGTGAAGAATCGCTTCGGCAAGTACTGGCTGCAGGTCAGCCGGCTCCGGCCGGTGCTCGACCTCGAGGACCACGCCGCCCAGTAGGTCCAGCCATGGCATGTACCCCCGCGCGGACTCGAACCGCGGCTTCAGGCTTCGGAGGCCTGCGCTCTATCCACTGAGCTACGGGGGCGAGGGGGCGCGGCCAAATGCCCTGCTCCCGCGATGATTCTAACCTTGCGTGGTGAGCGACGACCGCGTGGCGCGCGACAAAGAGCTCTCGCTGATGCAGCACCTCGGCGAGCTGCGGAATCGGCTGATGGTCTCGTGCTTCGCGATCCTCGTGACGACGGGTGTCGCGTTCGTCTTCGCCAAGGACATCATCCTGCTGCTCGAGGCGCCGGCGCACCTCAACAAGCCGCTCCAGATCATCAGCCCGACCGAGGGCTTCACCACATACATGCGCGTGGCGCTCTTCACGGGCATCGCGCTCGCGATGCCGATCATCCTGTACGAGATCTACGCATACATCGACCCGGCGCTACGGCCCAACGAGCGCCGCTTCATCGTTCTGCTCGGACCCTTCGTGCTCCTGTTGTTCGTCGGTGGCATGGCGTTCTGCTATTTCCTCCTGCTGCCGAGCGCCATCAACTTCCTGTTCACCTTCGCGAGCGACGTGTTCGAAGCCGCGCCGCGGGCGAGCGAGTACATCTCGTTCGTCACGACGTTCATCCTTGGCGTGGGTCTCGTGTTCGAGATGCCGGTGATCATCTTCGGCGTCACCACGGTGGGCCTCGTGAAGCGATCATGGCTCGGGAAGCAGCGGCGGTACGTCGTGCTCCTGGTGTTCGTCCTCGGCGCGATCATCACGCCGACGCCCGACCCGTTCAATCAGACGCTGGTCGCGGTCCCGATGTACCTGCTGTTCGAGCTCGGGCTGCTGCTCTCGTACATCGCCGAGCGGGCACGCAAGCGGTCCGCGGCACGAGCCGCCGCGTAGCGCTCACGCGCCGCTGTTCGGCCTCTTGCGGCGCTCGGCCTCACCCACGCTCCTACGCAGCTCATCAACGCGCGTCTTGAGCGCGGCCTCGGCGCCGAGATCCGTCGGCTCGTAGTACCGGCGGCCTTTGAGCGACTCCGGGAGGAACGCCTCCTCCGGATCGAAGTGCTCGGGCTGCGCGTGGGCGTTGCGGTAGTCCTTCCCGTAGCCCAGCCCTTTCATTAGTCCGGTCACCGCGTTCCGCAAATGCACCGGCACCGGATCGGCCCGCGTTTCTTCGAGATCCGCGTTGAGCGCGCGGTAGGCGCGCTTGATCGAGTCCGACTTCGGCGCGAGTGCCAGGTACACGGTGGTCTCCGCGAGCGGGAAGTAGCCCTCGGGCATCCCGATGAGGTGCACGGCCTGCTGCGCCGCGGCGGCGATGACGAGGGCCTGGGGGTCGGCGAGCCCGACATCCTCGGCCGCCAGGATCACGAGACGGCGCGCGATGAACATCGGGTCCTCACCGGCGTCGATCATCCGGACGAGCCAGTACAGCGCGCCATCGGGGTCCGAGCCGCGAAGGCTCTTGATGAACGCGGAGATCGTGTCGTAGTGCGAGTCGCCCGCGCGGTCGTAGACCAGGGAGCGGCGCTGGAGGGCGTCCTTCACCGCAGCGAGATCCACCTGGCGGATCCCGTTCGCGTCGGGCGCCTGCGCGTCGGAGGCGAGTTCGAGCGTGTTGAGCGCCACTCGCGCGTCGCCATTCGCGATGACCACGAGCGAGCCGAGCGCGTCGGGCTCGACGGCAACGGTGCCGTTCAGGCCGCGCGGGTCGATGATGGCGCGCTCGACGATCAACCGGACATCACCCTCACTGAGCGGCTGGAGCACGAAGACGCGCGACCGCGACAGCAAGGCCGAGATCACCTCGAACGAGGGGTTCTCGGTGGTCGCACCGATCAGCGTGATCGTGCCCTCTTCGACGAACGGGAGCACCGCGTCCTGCTGTGCCTTGTTGAAGCGATGGATCTCGTCGATGAACACGACGGTCCGCTCGCCAGTGGCGACCGCCAGCTCGCGGGCCTCCTCGATCACGCGGCGAAGATCCGCGACGCCAGACGACACGGCCGAAAGCGCGATGAACCGCGCTTTGGCACGCCGCGCTGCGATCGCCGCGAGCGTCGTTTTACCGGTGCCCGGCGGACCCCAGAGGATCATCGACGGCACCTGTCCGGCGTCGATCGCTTTGCGCAGGACGCGACCCGGACCGACCAGGTGTGGCTGACCCACGTATTCGTCCAGATCGCGCGGCCGGACCCGTGCCGCGAGTGGCTTCCCCTTCGCCTGCACGGCCTCATCCGCGACCTCGGCAGTGAACAACGGCGAGATACCGCTTGGCCGCTGGGACCGCCGTGGGTGTGGCACGCGTCGAGTATGCGCCGCGATACCGCACGTGCCCTGCGCGATGACGAATTTATCGGCACCGGTATTCCATAAGCCATAGTTGATATATCCTCCAGGTGACACCGCGAAATGGGGAGCACATGCTGACCGACGCTTCCGCTCGCGACCTTCGCGCGTACTACCGAGCGCTAGGCGATGACACACGCCTGCGCATTCTCCAGCTGCTCGCGACCGAAGGTGAGCACACGGTCTCGGCGCTCGCGCTGCGCCTTCGACTTTCGCAGCCGCTCCTCTCCTGGCATCTCCGCCGCCTGCGCCGCGCCGGCGTCGTGCGGACGGTGCGAGTCGGCCGGGAGGTCCGCTGCTCGTTCGATCGCGAGCGATTCGCGCAGTTGCACGAGCGCGGATTTCGCACGCTGATGAACCCGCCGATAACGGGACGCACCAGGTGAGCCACGGCCTCATGCCGAACGAAGTGGCGGACGGTGCCCGTGTGGGGCTCGCGCCGCTCGCGCGGGGCCTGCACCGCGTCGGGATCACCGCGAACACGGTGACGGTGCTCGGCGTCTTCATCACCGTCGCCGGCTCGGCGCTGCTCGCCGCGGAGCAGCCGTTCATCGCGCTGCTGGTGCTCCTGGCGGGCACGCTCTCGGACACGCTCGATGGGCAGCTCGCGAAGGCCGCCGGCGGCGGCACCCGCTTCGGCGCGTTCCTCGACTCCACGCTCGACCGCGTCTCCGATGCCGCGCTTGCGTGCGGCGCCGCTGCACTTGGCGCGACCCGCGGCGATGCGGTGCTCTTCTGGTCGGCACTGATCGGACTGGTGGCTTCGTTCCTCGTGAGCTACGTGCGCGCGAAGGCCGAGTCCATGGGCACGACGGCGACCGTCGGGCTGATGCCGCGCGAGGCGCGGCTGACCATCCTGTTGATCGGGGTCGGCCTCTGGGGCGTCCTCGGCCTCTATCTCCTCTTTGTCGCCGCCGTCGCAGGCGTGGCGGTGCTCTCCGTCATCACGCTGCTCCAGCGCATCGCCTACGTGGCCGGTGCGCTGAACAACACAAAACAGGAAGGAACCCGATGACCATGGCCGCTTCCACGAAGACCGCGCGCAAGACGACCGTTCGCAAGAAGACCGTGACCCGTGCCCACGCCGCCCGCCCGGTCGGCCGGCCGCCCAAGCGCCGTCGCCCGATCCGCGTCGCCATCATCGGCGTCGGTAACTGCGCAAGCTCGCTCGTGCAGGGTGTGCACTACTACCGCAACGCCAAGGCCGGCGAAAAGATCCCGGGCCTCATGCACGTCGACCTCGGCGGTTACCACCTGCGCGACATCGAGTTCGTCGCGGCGTTCGATGTCGATCGCAACAAGGTCGGGAAGGATCTCGCCGACGCGATCTACGCCGCGCCGAACAACACCTACCGGTTCGCGGACGTCCCGAAGACGGGCGTGAGGGTGTCGCGCGGTATGACCCACGACGGCATCGGCAAGTACCTCTCCACGGTCGTCAAGAAGGCGGCGGGCCCGACCGATGACATCGTCGCGATCCTCAAAGAGCGCAAGGTCGACGTCGTCATCTCCTACCTGCCCGTCGGCAGCGAAGAGGCGACGAAGTGGTACGTCGAGCAGATCCTCGACGCCGGCTGCGCCTTCATCAACTGCGTGCCGGTCTTCATCGGCCGCGAGCCGTACTGGCAGAAACGCTTCGCGGACCGGAAGCTCCCGATCATCGGGGATGACATCAAGTCGCAGGTCGGCGCGACGATCACCCACCGGGTCCTGACCCGCCTGTTCATGGACCGCGGCGTCCGCCTCGACCGCACCTACCAGCTCAACTTCGGCGGTAACACCGACTTCCTCAACATGCTCGAGCGCGAGCGTCTCGAGTCCAAGAAGATCAGCAAGACGAACGCCGTCACGAGCATGCTGGACTACGACATGGATCCCAACGACGTGCACGTCGGCCCGTCCGACTACGTGCCCTGGCTCCTGGACCGCAAGTGGTGCTACATCCGGATGGAAGGCACGACCTTCGGCGATGTTCCGCTGAACGCGGAGGTCAAGCTCGAGGTCTGGGACTCGCCGAACAGCGCCGGCGTCGTGATCGACGCGATCCGCTGCTGCAAGCTCGCGCTCGACCGTGGTCTCTCGGGCACGATCGTCGCACCGGCGTCGTATTTCATGAAGTCGCCGCCGATGCAGATCCACGACGACCGCTCTCGCGTGATGGTCGAGGACTTCATCAGCGGTAAGAACAACGAGACGCTGACCGGAAAGGTCTAATGGCCGAGCGGATCCTGCACGGCATCAGCTACTGGGTCTGGCGGGCGTGCGCTGCCATCGCGCAGCGGGTGCCCCCCAGGCCCCTGTACGCCTTCGCCGTGGCCGCGGGCGAGCTCGGCTACCTCACCTGGACGGCCAAGCGGCGCATCGCGAAGCGCAACTTCGCGATCGTCCTGGGGAAACCGTCCACCGACCGCGAGGTCGCGCAGGTGGCGCGGCGGTCGTTCCGTAACTTCGCGAAATACCTCGTCGAGATCATGCGGTTCCCGGCGCTGGGTATCGGTGACTTCGAGCGCCTCGTCGCGATCGAGGGCTGGGAGCACCTCCATGGCGCCCTCGCGCACGGCAAGGGCGTCATCTTCGTATCCATCCACTTCGGCAACTTCGAGCTCGGCGGCGCGCGCATCTCCGACGAGATCCCCCTCAACGTCATCGCCGATGAGCTCGAGAACCAGCGGCTCATGGACCTCCTCGTCGGGAACCGGGCGCACAAGAACATCACCCTGCTGTCGCCGGACGGCGCAGCAAAGAAGGTCCTTCATGCGCTCCGCCGCAACGAGATGGTCGGCCTGATGATGGATCTGGGCCCGCGGGCGCTGGCCTTCGACACGGTCGAGGCCGACTTCTTCGGGACACCGACCGCCTTCCCCGCGGTGGCCGCGAGCCTCGCGCGTGTATCGGGCGCACCGATCGTCGTCTCGGTGTGTGTGCGTCACGCCGACAACACGTTCACCGGCATTGCGCTTCCGCCGATCTTCGTCGAGAAGACGAAGCAGGGCGCCGAGGACGTGCAGCGCGCGACACAGTCGATCGCACGCGGGCTCGAGGGATTCGTGCAGCGCTGGCCTGATCAGTGGTACATCTTCCGGCCAATGTGGCCGGCGGTACCGGTCGCCGGGGCGTGACGGCCATCGGCGGGGCGATGGCGCGCCTGGCCGAGCGCACGCTGCCCCATGTGCCCGCCAGCCTCGACCGTCCGCTCGCCGTCCTGCTGGGGAGCCTGTCCTACCGGATCGCCGCCGGGCCACGGGCCAACGTTCGCGAGAACCTCTCGATCGTCGCGCCGGAGCTGTCGCTGCCCGACCGCGAGCGACTCGTGCGGGCGACCTTCATCGAGCAGGTGCGTCATTACCTGGAGCTCTTCCGGATCGCCCGGTGGGATCACGCAACGATCCGGCGGAACGTGACCGTGTCCGGCTGGGAGCATGTGGTCTCCGCCTATGCGCGAGGCAACGGCGTGGTGTTCGCGAGCGCACACCTCGGACCGATCTCGGTCTGCGGACAGATCTTCGTCGCGAACGGCTACGCGGTGACGCTGCCCGTCGAGGAGGAGACCGGCGAGCTCTCGCGCGTGATCAACCGGTTGCGGCGCCGCATGGGTCTCACGCTCGTCTACACCGGATCGCCGCTCGGCATCCATCGCGTGCTCAAACGCGGCGGCGCGCTCGGCCTGCTCGCCGACCGCGCGGTGACCGGCGTCGGGGAACGCGTGCCATTCTTCGGACAGGAGGCCCTGATCCCGTCAGCCCACGTCGCACTGGCTCTCCGGACCGGGGCGTCGCTCATTCCCGGCTTCGCGCGACACCGAGATGGAAACATGACCGCCCTCTTCGAGCCGGAGCTGGTGCTACGCCGGACCGGCGATCACGACGCCGATCTCCGCGACGGCGTTCGGCGCTGGGCCGAACTCCTCGAGAAGCACGTCCGCGCGGCGCCGGAGCAATGGTCGGTCTTCGAGGCCTTCTGGCGCCGCTGATGACGCTCGGGTACGGTCGCCGGCGTGGGTAAGGCCGATCTGCAGCTCCACTCGGACCTGGGCGACGGGCTCGCCTCACCGGAGGAGATCCTCTTGTCCGCCGAGCGTGCCGGCCTGGATCTCATCGCCCTCACCGATCACGACGACATCCGTGGCGCTTTCATCCTCCGCGACATCGCCGCGAAACGCGGCTCGACGGTCGAGGTCGTTCCCGGCATCGAGGTCACGACGCGGTCGGGACACCTGCTCGCGCTCTTCGTCGAGGACGAGATCCCGATGTTCCGGCCGCTCGGCGAAACGATCAGCCTCATCCACCGGGGCGGCGGCATCGCCATCGTGCCCCACCCACTCTCCTACCTGACGTTCTCCGTGGGCGAGCGCGCGCTGCGTTCGCTCGCGGCGCGCGGCGACGATGATTCGTTCGTCGACGGCATCGAGATCAACAACCCGAGCTACGCCGGCCGTGTGCGCGTGCAGCGCGCGCGCTGGCTCAACACGCACGTGCTTCGCGTCGCGGAGACCGGCTCGAGCGACGCGCATCACGCGAAGCTCGTTGGTACCGCGTGGACCGAGTTCCCCGGCCAAGGCGCCGCCGCGCTGCGCACGGCGCTCCTCGCGCGGACGACCAGGGCCGAGGGCCGGCCCTGGACGCTGCGCGAGCACCTCGACGGCGCGGCGGAGCAGCAGTGGCGCTCGATGATCCGTGACCCCTATAAGCGGGCGCGCAGTCGCATCGGCCGGAAGAAGCCAGCATGAAGATCGGCATCGTGAGCCCGTACGCGTACCCGCGACCTGGGGGAGCGAATGACAACATCCGCGAGACGTACCAGAACCTGCGCGAGCGTGGCCACGAGGTCCGGATCATCACGGCGCCCTGGGGCGACGATCCGCCCGCGCAGGACGTCATCCAGATCGGCCAGGCCATCGCCATCCCGTATAACGGCAGCGTCGGCCGCATCACGCTCTCGGCCCGGCTCGAATACCTCGTGACCAGGATCCTCGACCGCGAGCGGTTCGACATCATCCACCACCATGAGCCGCTCGTGCCGCTGCTCTCGGCGCAGATCCTCGACCGGAAGTCGTGCCCGCAGGTCGCGACGTTCCACGCGTTCGGCGGCTTCTCGTTCAGCTACTGGTTGGGACGGCCGATCGCGAACCGCTACATGAACAAGCTGGACGGACGGATCGCGGTGTCGAGCGCAGCGCGCCACTTCATCTCGCGATACTTCCCGGGCGACTATCGCATCATCCCGAACGGCGTCGATGTCGACTTCTTCGCGAACGCGAAGCCGTTCCCGGAATACCGCGACGGCAAGACGAACATCCTGTTCGTCGGCCGGCTCGAGCCGCGCAAGGGCGCGACGTACCTCATGCAGGCCTACGCGAAGCTCAAGCAGCGCTACCCGGAGACCCGCTTGATCATCATCGGGCGCGGTCCCGAGCTCAGCGATCTGCGCGACTTCGTACGCGAGCACGGCCTGGCCGATGTGCTCTTCGCGGGCCGGTCGAGCGACATCGACAAGGCGCGCTTCTACAAGACGGCCGATATCTTCTGCGCGCCGTCGACCGGCCAGGAGTCCTTTGGGATCGTCCTGCTCGAGGCGATGGCGGCGGGTACTGCGGCCGTCGCCAGTGACATCCACGGATACAAGAAGGTGATCCAGCGCAACGTGTCGGGCCTGCTGGTGGAGCCCAAGGACGTCGAGGCCCTCTGCGCCGCGCTCGAGCGTCTCGTCACCGACACGGAGCTGCGCGCCCGCCTGGGTGCGGCAGGCAGCGCGCGGGCAGGGGAGTTCGACTGGCCGCACGTCACCGATCAGCTGCTCGCCTTCTACGACGAGGTCATCCAGGCCTACCCGGGCGGCCGATGACCGTCCGCTGCGAGAAGCGCGGCGCGGTCGCGTGGGTCACCTTCGACCGGCCCGAGGCGCGCAACGCCCTGACCCACGAGATGTACACACAGCTCGCGGCCATCTGCACCGACCTGGACGCGGACGTTACCGTGCGCGTCGCTGTGTTCCAGGGAAAGGGTGATGACGCGTTCGTTTCCGGCAGCGACATCCGCGGCGTCGGCGAGATCCGCGGCACAGAGGACGCGCTGGCGTACGAGAAGCACATCGAGCCGGCGATCGGTGGAGTCGAGCGCCTCGCCAAACCGACGATCGCCCTCATCCGCGGCGTTGCGGCGGGTGGCGGTGCGGCCATCGCGCTCGCCTGCGACATCCGGATCGCGGCGGACAACGCCCGCTTCGGCGTACCGATCGCCCGGACCGTCGGCAACACACTGTCGCTCCGAAATGTCGCGCGGATGATGCAGGCGATCGGTCCGACGATGACGAAGGAGCTCCTGTTCACCGGACGGCTCGCGACAGCGGTCGAGAGTCGGGCGATGGGCGCATTCAACGACGTCGTGCCGCTCGCACGCCTGGAGGCGCACGTGACCGCACTCGCGGAGCGGCTCAGCCAGAACGCGCCGCTCACGATCCGCGCGACGAAGCTGGCGGTGCTGCGCGTGCTCGAGGCCGAGCGCGAGCGGCTGGGGGCGGGCGAGGACATCCTGGCACTCGCCTACGGGTCAGAGGACTTCCGCGAAGGAGTGACCGCATTCATCGAGAAGCGGCCGCCCGTGTGGAAGGGTCGCTAGCGCTCGTCGGAGGCCTCGGACCTTCGGAAGCGGGCTATCCCGCGATCGACCGTCCAGCCGCACCCGGGGCGGCGTCGCGATCGGTCCGCCGGGCCACGCCATCCGCACGCGCCGCCGCACTGACGGCCTTCGCCATCGCGGGGACGACCGCCGCGTCGAACACCGATGGCAGAATGTATTCGGCCGAACGGAGGTTCGCCGGCACGCACTCCGCAAGCGCGGCGGCGGCGGCCAGCTCCATGTTCGTCGTGACGGTGCTCGCTCGGGCGTCGAGGAGACCACGGAACACACCGGGGAACGCGAGCACGTTGTTGACCTGATTGGGGTAGTCGCTCCGGCCGGTGGCCATGACATCGACCTCGGACGCGACCTCGAGGGGATCGATCTCGGGATCGGGGTTGGCCATCGCGAAGACGATGCGCGGCCTCGCCATGGTCTTGACCATCTCGAGCGTCACCAGGCGCGGGCCGGACAGGCCGATGAGCACATGCGCGTCCCGGAGCGCCTCCGACAGTGAGCGTGCCGGATCGTTCATACCGAGCTCCTGCGCCAGCGCTCGCTTCTCGCTGTTGAGATCGGTCCGCTTCAGCGTGATCGTTCCGGTGCGGTCGCAGACATCGACCTTCGTCGCACCGGCGGTCCGCAGCAGCCGCGCCGTCGCGATGCCGGCGGCGCCCGCGCCGAGCACGACGACACGCAGGTCGGCGAGCGCGATCCCACAGACGGCGGACGCGTTCCGAAGGCCGGCGAGGACGACGATCGCCGTCCCGTGCTGATCGTCGTGGAAGACCGGGATGTCGAGCCGCTCGCGGAGCTTGCGCTCGATCTCGAAGCACGCGGGTGCCGCGATGTCCTCGAGATTGACGCCGCCGAACCCGACGCTGATGCGCGCGACGGCGTCGACGGTCTGCTCGATCGTGCCTGGCTCGATAACGATGGGGAATGCCGACACGCCGGCGAGATCCGCGAAGAGCAGGGATTTGCCCTCCATCACCGGGAGAGCCGCGAGCGGCCCGACGTTGCCGAGCCCAAGCACCGCGGTGCCGTCCGAGATGATGATGATCGCGTTGGCGCGCTGGGTGAGCGCCCAGGAGCGCTCCGGATCAGCAGCGATCGCCCGACAGACGCGCGCGACACCCGGGGTGTACACGATCGAAAGATCGTCGCGGTTCCGCACCTGGACGCGACCGGTCATCGCGACCTTGCCGCCGAGGTGCATGAGGAACGTGCGGTCGGATACCGAACGGACAACGACGCCCTTCACGTTCCTGAGGTCCTCGGTCAACTGCTCACCGGTCGCCTCGTCTGGGACGTCGACGGTGACGTCGCGCACATGCTTGCGGTCGGTCGCCTCGACGAGGTCGATGGCGCCGAGGCTGCCACCGCGTTCGGCGATGGTCCGGGCCACGTTGGCGAACATGCCGGGCAGGTTGTCGATCTCGAGCCGGATGACGAGACGGTATGCGGGCGTGAGGACGGCGTGCCTATCGGTCATGCGGTCGAGGATAGATGCGGAGCGAGTTTGCTGCCGCGCGGGGATGGTGTCACAGACCGAGGTACGCGCTCCGCACGTTCGGGTCGCTCGCCATCTCACGTGCCGACTTCGACAGCACCACCCGGCCGTTCTCGATGACGCTCGCGGTCTCCGCGACCTCGAGCGCACGATGCACGTTCTGCTCGACGAGCAGGACCGTGACGCCGCGGGATGCGATATCGGACACCACGCGGAATACCTCGTCGACGAGGATCGGCGCGAGACCGAGCGAGGGCTCGTCGAGCATGAGGACCTCGGGCTTGCCCATGAGGCCGCGACCGATCGCGGCCATCTGCTGCTCGCCGCCGGAGAGCGTTCCGGCGAGCTGGCCGCGGCGTTCGGCGAGGCGCGGGAACAGGAGATAGATCTGCGCGAGCGTCGCCGCGCGCTCCGGGCGGGCCCGCGTGCTGTACGCACCGAGCAGCAGGTTGTCCTCCACGCTCATGTTCGGCCAAAGATGGCGGCCCTCGGGCACCTGGATGACCCCAAGCTCGACGATGCGATGCGGCGAGAGGCCGCTGATCCGCTCGCCCTTGAGGAGCACCTCGCCTTCGAGCGCCGGCAGGAGGCCCGACACGACCCGCAGCGAGGTCGTCTTCCCCGCCCCGTTGCTGCCGAGCAGGGTCGCGACCTTGCCCTCATCGACGCTGAAGCTGACGTCCCAGAGCGCCTGGACGTCGCCGTACGCCGCGGCGATCTTGCGGACCTCGAGCACGGCGGTCACGAGGCCACCGCCCGTTCTCCGAGATAGGCCTTGATCACCGCCGGGTCCCGGGCGATCTGGGTCGGGACCCCGAGAGCGATCTTCCTCCCGAGGTCCATGACCATGATCCGGTCTGACAGCGACATGATCGCTTTCATCACATGCTCGACCATGACGATGGTCACGCCGCCGTCGCGGATCTTCCGGATGAGGTCGATCATCCGCGCGCTCTCGGTCGGGTTCAGGCCGGCTGCGACCTCGTCGAGCAGCAGGACCTCGGGATGCGTCGCAAGGGCGCGCGCGACCTCCAGGCGCTTCCGCCGCGCGAGGGTGAGGCTCCGGCCGAGCGTCGCGCGATGCGGCGCGAGCTCCATCAGCTCGAGGATCCGATCCACCTCGACCTCGGCCGCGTGTCCGCGAAGTCCGCTTCGTCCGTAAAGGACGCCGACCTGGATGTTCCTGTCGACAGGCATGTCGGTGAACGGACGGACGATCTGATGGGTGGTGGCGATGCCCATCGCGTTGATCGCGTGCGCCGGCCGCCCGCCGATCTCGGCACCACGCAGCGTGATCGATCCCGACGTGGGCTTGTAGACGCCCGACAGGAGGCGGAACAGCGTCGTCTTGCCGGCGCCGTTCGGACCGATCAGGCCGAAGATCTCGCCCTCCATGATCGTGACGTCGACCGCGTTCACGGCGACGAGGCCGCCGAAGCGGCGGGTCACGGCTGACGCGACGAGGAGCGGCTCTCCCGTGCTCACGGTTCACCTTCGCTCGGGCGCAGCAGCTTCCGCGCGTACTTCCCGGTGCGGCCCAGCAGGCCGGCGATGCCGAGGGGCTCGAACATCACGATCACCACGAGCAGCACGCCGTAGATGAGCGACGGGAGATAGGGGTTGTTCACGACGCGGGTGAGCTGATCCTGGACCGTCGAGTAGAGGATCGCGCCGAACACCGGACCCCACACGGTCCCAATACCGCCGACGACCGGCATGAGCACCACGGCGATCGACTTGTCGAAGCCGAACATCGATGCCGGATCGAGGAACTGCTGCCGGATGGCGTACAGCCCGCCGGCGCTGGCGGCGAAGAACGCGGATACCGCGAGCGCCAGGACCTGGAGCCGGGCCGTCGGGACGCCCACGGTCTCGGCGGCGTCGCGGTCCATATTGAGCGCGAACAGTCCGAGCCCGAAGCGGCCGGCCCGTATCCACATCGTGACGAACATCACCAGGACGAACACGATGATCGTCGCGTAATGGACGGTGATCGGGTCGATATTCGGCATCGACGGGCCACCGAGCGAGATCCCCGTCACGCCCTTGGTCAGTGTCACGCCGAAGATGTCGTCGAAGTTCGTGGCCAGCAGGCGGGTGGCCTCGCCGATCCCGATCGTCGCGATGGCGAAGTACGGGCCACGGAGCCGGAGCGTCGGGATCCCCACCAGCACGGCGTAGCCGGCCGCAACGATCCCGCCGATCGGCAGCGCGATGAGCGGGTTCAGCCTTGCTTGCGACCAGAGGATCCCCGTGACATACGCGCCCATGCCCAGGAACGCCGCGTGGCCGAACGAGGTCTGGCCGGCGTATCCACCGATGATGTTCCACGACGACGCGAAGATCGCGTACCAGAGGAGGAAGAACGTGATCCGCTGGAGATTGAAGGACCGCTCGTCGAGCACCGGGATCAGCGCGAGGGCGATGGCGATCGCGAACACCAGAACGACCTGGCCGATGACGAGAGCCCGCTTGGAGAAGCGGCCGCGGAGCGCGTTCATGAGATCCGCCGGCGCCTGATGACAGCGGCGAGACCGCCGGGCATCACGACGAGCACGACCACGAGCAGGACGAAGGACACGAGGTTCTCGAGCTGCGGCTTCGACACCGTGACCGTGAGATTCTCGGCAGCCGCGAGGACGAACGAGGCGGCCGCGACGCCGGGGATCGACTCGAGGCCGCCGAGCACGACGATCGTGAAG
>JBBQHN010000049.1:0-15036 GCA_038324015.1 Candidatus Limnocylindria bacterium
AGGTGGTAGATCCGGTTGTGGCTGAACGGGTGCGGGACCGAGACGAGGCCGCCCTGGCCATGGATCCGCGCGATGGTCTCCTCAGCGGAAAGCCCACGCGGCACAGCTTTCTCGAGGAAGAGACCGATGATCTCCCCGTCCAGCGACGAGACCTCCTCGCCGACGATCACGCGGAAGCCGCCTGCGCCGGCGAGCTCGCGCAGCCTGAGGGCGCCATCGATGGTGTTGTGATCGGTCGCGCACACGACATCGAGGCCCGCGGCCTTGATCGCGAGCGCCTGCACTGTGACGGGCGTGCGGCTATCCGGCGAGTACTCGCAGTGCGTGTGCATGTCGAGCCTGATCTTCTTCGGCTTGCCGTCGTCACCGACCGCCGGGTGGGCATCGCTCAGCTCGGTCTCCCTTCCGCCCGCGCGCGATCGAGGGTTGCGCGGATACGGGTCTCGAATCGTGACACATCGAAGCGTCTGGCGGAGCGGCGCAGCGCGTCCGGGTCGGACCCCGCCTGCTCGACCCGCCGCACCGCGGCCGCGAAGAGCGCCGGCTCGGGGTCCGGAACGAGCGCGCCGTCGACGCCGTCGCGCACGATCTCCGTCGCGCCACCACGGCCGAGCGCGACGACGGGCGCGCCCGCTGCGAGCGCCTCGACACACACGATGCCGAAGTCGTCTTCGGCCGGAAAGATGAGACCGCGCGCCGCGCCGAGGAGCTGCTTGACCGTGGCGTCGTCGACACGGCCGGTGAATGTGACGTTGTCGTGCGCGACCTTTTCCAGCGCCGCGCGCTCACGGCCCTCACCGACGACGATGAGCCGCAGGCCCACCTCGTTGAACGCGTGCACCGCGACTTCCACGCCCTTGTACGCGGACAGCCGTGACACGACGAGCCAGAAGTCGCCGCGCTCGGGTGCGGGTGTGAACGCGTCGACGTCGACCGGTGGATGGATGACCTCGCTGTCGCTGCCGTAGTAGCGCTTGATGCGCTCGCGCACGACGTCAGAGTTGGCGATCCAGTGATCGACGCGCTTGGCGCCGCGCAGGTCCGCGTCGCGTAGGCCGGGGAGCAGTGACCGCACCATCCCCTGCAGCGCTCGGGGGACCTCCTCGGCGATGTACTGCTCGCTCCAGTCCCAGAGGTACCTGGTCGGTGAGTGGCAGTACGCGACATGGACCGTTGGGTCAGGCAGGGTGAGGCACTTGATGAACGCGCTCGTCGACGTGAGCAGGAGCTCCGTCCCCTTGGCAACACGGAGGCTCGCCGCGGCGCGTGGGTACAGCGGTAGCAGCGCGCGGTGCGCACCACCGCTCAAGGGGACGCTCTGCAGGAACGAGGTCCGCAGCTGATAACCGTCGAGCGGGCCGAACGTCTTTCGATCGTGGAAGAACGTGTAGACAGGCGCGTCCGGATACATCCGGTGGAAGATCTCGACGACGCGCTCCGCGCCGCCATGCGCGGAGAAGTACTCGTGCGCGAGGGCCAGGCTCATCCTTTCAATCGTCGCAGCAGGACCAGGAGCGCGAACAGCGGCAGCACACGCTGGCGCCGCCAGCGCCGCGGGTCGCGCGCGAGCCGCCAGAGCCACTCGAGCCCGATCGCGTGTATGACCGCCGGTGGCGGCACCGCGGCGCCGGAGAGGTAATCCAGGCTGCCCCCGACCCCAACGGCGACCCGGACGCTGGGTACGCGGTCGAGATTGCGCGCGATCCAGCGCTCCTGCTTCGGCATGCCGAAGGCCACGAGCAGTACATCCGGTGCCGCCGCCGCCACACGCGGCACGACGTCGGTGTCGTCGCCGGCCGAGCCCGCGTAGGTACCCGCGATGCGGAGCGAAGGATGCCGTGCGCGCAGCGTGTCGGCGGCGCGTTCGGCGACGCCTGCCGCGCCGCCGAGAAGGAACAGCGAGAGCCCACGCTCGGTCGCGACCGCCGCGATCCGGTCGACGAGAAGTCTTCCCGGGGCACGCCCCGGCAGCGGATCGCCGAGGAGGCGCGCGGCCACGACCGCACCGGTGCCGTCTGGGACGACGAGGTCCGCCTTCGCCGCGATGGCGGCGATCTCGCGGTCGCCGCGGCTCAGCATGACGAACTCGGGATTCGCGGTGATCACGAAGGTGCGCTCGCCGGAGTCGAGGCGCTCCTCGATCCGCGTCACCGCGTCCAGGAGCGCGACGCGGTCGAATCCGACGCCGAGGATATCGACACGCGGACCGTTGTCGCGGGGACGGCCCACCGAATGGACCGGGACGAGGCTCTTCTTGAAGAAGTCGAAGTGCTCCAGGGCAAGTCCGGTTCCCTTTGCGACGCAATACAGCGGGTTGTCCGCGGCGTAGCACGCGACGCCGGTCACCTGGGTCAGGAGCTTGTCCATGTTCCGCAGCAGCGCGCCACCGCCTGACAGGACCATGCCCTTGTCGATGATGTCGGACGCGAGCTCCGGTGGGGTCTGCTCGAGCACGTTCTTCACCGATGACACGATCTGCTGGAGCACGGGCTCCATCGCCTCGGTGATCTCGTTGGAGCCGATCGTGATCGTGCGCGGGAGGCCGGCGATGAGGTCGCGGCCTCGCACTTCCATCGTGAGCTCGGGATCCATCGGGAGTGCGGAACCGATCTGGATCTTCACGTCCTCGGCGGTCCGCTCGCCGATCATGAGGTTGTACCGCTTGCGCACGAAGTTCGCGATCGCCTCGTCGAGGCGGTTGCCCGCGGCACGCACGCTCTTGCTCACGACGATGCCACCGAGCGAGATGACCGCGATCTCAGCGGTGCCGCCGCCGATGCCGATGATCATGTTCCCGCTGGGACCGGAGATCGGAAGGTTGGCGCCGATCGCCGCCGCGAGAGGCTCCTCGATGAGGTACGCCTCGCGCGCGCCCGCGCGAAGCGCCGCTTCCTTCACCGCGCGACGCTCGACGCTCGTGACGCCGGAGGGGACGCAGATCATGAGCTCGGGGTGGAACACGCGGATCCGGCCACTGACCTTGTTGATGAAGTACTCGAGCATCTTTTCCGTGATCACGTAGTCGGCGATGACGCCGTCTCGCATCGGCCGGATCGCGGTGATCGTCCCCGGCGTGCGACCGAGCATCAGCCGCGCCTCTTCACCGACCGCAACGATGCGCGGGCGGTTGCCGTTGTCGTCGTGCGAGATGGCGACGACGGACGGCTCCGTGAGGACGATGCCCTTCCCGCGGACGTACACGATGACGTTCGCGGTGCCGAGGTCGATGCCGATCTGGCGAGAGAACAAGCGGTAGTCCTTTCAGATTCGGAACGGGTGCGGGAAGGTCAGTCTAGGCGAGACGGCCCTACGCACCGACGGCGACGAGCACGAAATCCGTCAGCAGGCCGGCGAAGAAGCCGATCCCGATACCCCATCCGTTCCAGAGCGGCGCATTGAGCTTCCGTCCCGTAGAGAACAGCTCGCCGATCACGAACACGAGCGCACCGCCCGCGAGCGCCAAGAACAACACCGAGACGGGCTCCGAGGAGAACTGGTAGCCGATGAGCGTGCCGAAGAAGGTGGGGCCGCCTCCGATCAGCCCGAGGAGACCCAGCAACGACCAGCTTGGCCGCTTGCCAACGAGCGGCGCAGCGATGCCGAACGCCTCAGTGATGTTGTGCAGGCCGAAGCCGACCACGAGCGTGAGCGCGAGCGCCAGCTCGCCGCGCTGGGAGGAGTTGCCGATGGCGAGGCCCTCGGAGAAGTTGTGCAGTCCGATGCCCGCCGCAATGACGATCGCGAGGCGGGCCGAGGTGGATCCGGGACCTGCGGCCATCCGGCGGCCGTAGTAGACAACGCTGAGCAGGCCAACCAGAAATCCGCCGATGAGCATCGCGAGCAGCAGCGGAAGACCCGCCGACCGCTCCTTGAGCGCTGCCTCAACGGGCTCGACCGCGTGCGCGACGATGTCGAAGAAGAGGAAGAACAGGATCCCGATCGCCGTCGCGTTCAAGAACGCCATGTGCTTCGGCGCAACGATCCGCACGCGCGCGACCGGAAGGCCCACGAAGATCGCGAGCCCGGCCACGGCGCCGAGGACCATCGTCTCGGTGAATGACATCGTGCCTTCGGTCTCCTTCGGTGCGCCTAGTTAGGTGCACCTAAATATATCCGACTGAAAGCATCGGGAATAACGTCCGACCTGGCGGGGACGTACCCTCGAAGCCATGGCTTCGAGCGCGGTCGAGGAGTACCTGCAGGCGATCTACACCCTCGCGGACGAGAACGGCCACGTCGTTTCGGCGCGTTTGGCTGAATTCCTCGGCTTTTCGGCACCCGCGATCTCCGAGATGGTCCATCGAATGGAGCGCGACGGGCTGATCTCCCTGGACGGCCATAAGGAAGTGCATCTGACCAACGCGGGCAAGACCCAGGCGGACTCCGTCGTCCGTCGGCATCGCCTCGCGGAGCGGTTCCTGGTCGAGGTCCTCGGATTCGAGTGGTGGAAGACCCACGAAGAGGCCGAGCGGCTCGAGCACGCGATGTCGCCCGAGATGGAGCAGCGGATGGTGAAGGTCCTGGGCGATCCGCAGACGTGCCCGCACGGCAACCCGATGCCGGGCGTGAAGCCGATCCCTACACGGCCGCTGGAGAAGCTCGGCCGTGGAGAGCGTGCCCGGGTGGAGCGGATCCCCGATCAGTTCGAGCACGAGCCCGGCTTCCTCGAGTACCTCGACTCGCAGGGCCTGAAGCCCGGCGTCATCCTCGAGCTCGTGGAGAGCGGGCCGGCGGTCCTGCGCGTCTCCGTCAATGGAGCAATACGTTCGCTGCGGCCCGACTGCGGGCAGAAGGTGTGGATGGCGATATGACCGAGCCGAAGATCTTGGTGCACGCCGCGAGCCACGACTACTACGTCGCGAGCGTGTCCGCGATGCCGGGCTGCGTCGGCACGGGCACGACGCGGGATGCCGCGATCGCGAACGCGCGCAGGGCGTTCCACGCCTACCGCGAGCTCCTCGAGGCGCGCGGCGTCGTGATGGAGCACTGGAAGCTCGTCGATCCGGCCACGCTGGTCGTCGAGGATGCGACGAACGCCGGTATCTTCCCCGGTGAGGACGTGCCGCTCGAGGAGCACGAGATCCGCGACTTCCTCCACCAGTTCGAGGCGTCGCGCGCAGCCCTCATTTCGCTCGTGAAGGGCCTTTCACCGGACGAGCTCGAGCAGAAGCCGACCGAGGCGATGTGGAGCGTTCGCGAAGCGCTCGAGCACATCATGACCACCGACATCGCGTTCGTCGCGAAGCTGGAGAAGTGGCCGGACGACCCGTTCGGCGCGTTGCAGGCCGCGCATCGCATCGCGTTCCAGCGATTCAGCGTCATGGAAGCGAGCGACTGGGTCGATCACGAGATCCTCGGGCGGCGCTGGACCACGAAGAAGGTCATGCGCCGGTTCCTCGAGCACGAGTTCGAGCACTACGAACACATCAAGGAGATCATGGCCGCGCTCGGCGGTGATCGACCGCCCGAGTGAAGCGGATCGCGCTAGCCGGCGTGCTGCTGATCGCGTGCGGCGGCGGGACGGTCTCGTCCGCGCCCACGGCGAACAGCGCGCAGACCAGTGCGGCGGTCGTGCCGGCTGCGGCGTCGGCGACCGGCACGCCGGTGGCCATCACCGACAGCGCCTACGGCCGCATCGCGATCCGTACCGCGCCTGGCGCCAGGTGCGGCATCCGCGTGCGCGTCGGTCCGCCGATGTACGGCGACGTGCCGCCACCCCTGCTTGATGGCACTGCGGACGCGGGCGGGGTCCTGACCGTCTCCTACCCGGCGCCGCACCTCCCCGGCGGACCCGGCCGACACGAGGTGACGTGCGGGACCGCTACCGCGACAGCGGACTTCACGATCCCCAGCACCGGGATCCCGGCCGCTCGCTTCAGCGTGCGGCTCCGTGCGGCGGCCATCGACGAACCGGTCGTCGTCGACACGACGACCGTTCGGCTCGACCCGGCGCTCGTACCGGCCCGCGACCTCGACGTCGCGGCGCTGCAGCGCTCGCTCGTGGTTGAGTGGACGGCCGCGACACGTGGACTGAGCGCGATCGACCTCGTCGCGCCGGCGACGGCGGACCTGGTGATCAGTGTCCTGCCGGCACGCGGCACGTCGGTGCACCTGACCGCGGGCGACGGATCGCAGGCGGTCTTCCTGTACGCGTCGGACCAGACCGGGGTGCTGACGTCGGACAACCTGGTCGCCGTGGCGCTGCACGAGCTCGGTCACATCTGGTGCTGCCACGGCGCGGACGCGTCCGCCGACGGGCACTGGGCGATTGCCGTCGCGGATCCGCTGCTTCAGGGCATCGACCGGTTCGGCATCATGAACCATCCGGTGCAGTGCGTCGTGTTCGGATCGATCGACAGCTGCCCGAACCGGTTCAGCGAGCGAGAGCTGCGATCCATGGGGTTCGCCCAGATCCCGCCACCGCCACGGAACGCCTGCGTCGACTCGAAGAATGCGCTCCTCGCGCAGCTAGCGGCGGTGAAGGACCGGGCGACGGCCGGCACGGCCGCGGTCGATCAGTCCGACGCGTCGCTGGCCGGCATGGCCGCCCAGATCAAGGTGCTCGAAGCCCAATACCCGAACGGCATGCCGCCAGGCCCGTACGCGACCTACACGTCGCTCATCGACCGGTACAACGCGCTCGCGGCCACCGAGCGTTCGCAGGTGGCTTCGTACAACGCGTTGATCGCGCAGAGCAACGGACTCGTGGATCAGCTCAACAAGCTGATCTGCTAGCCGGCAGCCCACTCCTTGGCGCGGGCGGCGTGCCGCTCGATCAGTCCGCGCTGATCCGCCCGCACCTCTGGGAGATCGTCAGGCGCGAACCACTCGAGGTCGGCGACCTCGGCCGTGAGGGCCTGCATCCCGCCAGTCACCCGGAACGCGAAGACGAGCTCGACCCGTGCCCAGCGGTACCCAGTCACGACCTCGAGGATCGGGCCGACCTCGATCACGAGTCCGGTTTCCTCTTTGATCTCGCGCGCGAGCGCGTCCTCCACGCGCTCCTTCGGATGGAGGAAGCCACCGAGGAACCGCCACTGCGGCGCACCGAACCGGTGCCGGGCCAGCAGCACCTGTCCGGCGGGATCGACGCCAAGGCCGGTGACACCGACGAGGAACCGGTCATGGGCAGCGGTCATGAACCTGCGCTGCCAGCGGACCGGGAAGGCGTTGAAGATGCGCGCGAGGATCCGCATGAGCATGCGGAGAAAGTAGCGCCTAGGGAATGCCGACCGATGCGATGCCGTGGCAGAACGGCACCGGGATCTTCTGCACGACCTGCTTCGTGTTCACGTCGATGACGTTCACCATGCCGTCGACGTTCGTCGTGAGCAACACGCGTTCGCCGAGCGGGTCGTAGCTCGTATGGAAGGGCTGGCTGCCGATGCCCTTCGTCTCTGCGACGATCTTGCGATCCTTGTAGTCCAGCCACAGGAGCGAGGGACCTTTGTGGTCGGACAACAGCATGATCGACTTGTCCGGCCACACGTACATGCCGTCCTGGTTGTCCTTCATCGTGTGGAAGGGGTAGTGGTTCGCACCGAGGTGGATCTCCTCCTTCACGGTGAATGTGTCCGGGTCGTAGATCACCATCCGGTCGGACGGCTTGTCGATGAAGCCGGACGACGATGACCAGATCTCGCTCTGGTCCGGCGTGTAGTACACGTCATGGACGTCCTGGACCTTGAACTTCGTGATGGTGTTCTTCTCGAGGTCGTACGCCCGGAGGTGATCGACCTCGTTGCTGTTGGTGACGGTGAAGAGGAGGATGTTGGGCCGCTTCGACCCGATCGTCAGGACGTGCTGCGGGACGCCGACGAGGAGCGGTGAGAGCAGTTTCCACGTGCCGACCTCGATCCGCGCGATGTACGCGTCGCGCTCGTGCGCGACGTAGAGGATCTTGGAGTCCGGCGCGAACGTGATGCCATGCGGCTGCTTCCCGACCTTGACCCGGACGACTTCTTTCATCGTGACCGGGTCGATGATCGACGTCTGGTCCGAAAGGCGATTGTTCACCGCGACCCACTTGCCATCAGGCGAGACCGCCATCTGGTGCGGCAGCTTGCCGACCGGGATCTTCCCGACTAGGACGAAGGGCTGCTTCGGCGCGGCCTCGAGGACCCAGACCTGCTCGGTGTTCTCGCTCGCGACGAAGACGCGCAGCTTGCTGTACGTCGGCAGGCTCGGTGCGGTGCCTGGGTCGGGCGATGACGTCTGCGACCCTGAGGCGACGCCGCTGGGGGTCGCGGCCGGTGTCGGGGTCGCCGGCAGCTCCCGCGTGTCGATCTCGCAGCCGGACAGGATCAGCCCGAGGACCGCGAGGAACGCGAAGGGATGCGGGAGGCTAAACCCCACGCCGGCGACGGCGCTCGCTCACGCGCAGCCGGACCAGCGCGCGCTCGAGCGATGCGCGTGCCTGTGCCTCATCGATCCCGACGGGACCTGCCTGGAGCGCCTCGCGCGCGCGGGCGCGGGCGGCCTCGGCACGGGCCGCATCGATCTCGTCGGCGTTCTCGGCCGCCTCGGTGAGGACGACGACCCGGTCGGGCCGCACGTCCATGAACCCGCCGAAGACGGCGAGCGAGGCCTCGACCCCGCCCTTCTTGATCCGCAGCTCACCTGGCCCGAGGGTCGTGAGCAGCGGCGCATGATGCGGAAGGATGCCGACGTAGCCCTCGCTCGCGGGAGCGATCACCATGTCCACGTCGTCCGTGAGGACGAGCCGCTCGGGCGTCACGATCTCGAGGCGGATGGGCATTACGAGGCCTGCTCCTTGGCCATGCGCTCACCCTTCTCGCGGGCCTGCTCGATGGTGCCCACGTTGAAGAACGCCTGCTCGGGCAGGTCGTCGTGCTTGCCCTCGAGGAGCTCCTTGAACGAGCGGACGGTGTCCGCGACCTTCACGTACACGCCGTCGAGGCCGGTGAACTGCTTCGCGACGTTGAGCGGCTGCGCGAGGAACCGCTGGATCTTGCGGGCTCGGGCGACGAGCACCTTGTCGTCGTCGGAGAGCTCGTCGACGCCGAGGATGGCGATGATGTCCTGGAGATCCTTGTAGCGCTGCAGCACGCGCTGCACCTCACGCGCGACGTCGTAGTGCTCCTGGCCGACGATGAGCGGGTCGAGGGCGCGGCTGGTGGAGCTCAGCGGGTCGACGGCCGGGTAGAGGGACAGCTCGGTGAGGTACCGCTCGAGGCGGATCGATGCGTCAAGGTGGGCGAACGTGGTCGCGGGCGCCGGGTCGGTGTAGTCGTCGGCCGGCACGTACACGGCCTGCAGCGACGTGATCGAGCCCTTCTTGGTGGAGGTGATCCGCTCCTGCAGCTCACCCATCTCGGTGCCGAGCGTGGGCTGGTAGCCAACGGCGCTCGGCATGCGGCCGAGGAGCGCGGACACCTCCGCACCGGCCTGGGTGAACCGGAAGATGTTGTCGATGAAGATCAGGAGGTCACGGCCCTCTTCATCGCGGAAGTATTCGGCGATGGTGAGGCCGGTGAGCGCGACGCGGAGTCGGGCCCCCGGCGGCTCGTTCATCTGGCCGAAGACCATGGCCATCTTGTCGATGACGCCGGATTCGTGCATCTCGCCGAGAAGCTGCGTGCCCTCGCGCGAGCGCTCGCCGACACCGCAGAAGACGGAGTAGCCACCGTGCTCGGCCGCGACGTTGCGGATGAGCTCCTGGATGACGACGGTCTTGCCCGTGCCGGCGCCGCCGAACACCGCGGACTTTCCACCCTTGAGGAACGGGCAGATGAGGTCGACGACCTTCATGCCGGTCTCGAAGATCTCGGCGGTCGTCGACTGATCGGTGAAGAGCGGCGGCGCGCGGTGGATCGGGTCGCGGCGGGTGCTCTTGACCGGGCCTTTGCCGTCGATCGTCTCGCCGACCACATTGAACACGCGGCCGAGCGTCGCGGCACCGACAGGCACCGTGATGGGCTTGCCCGTGTTGATGGCCTGCATCCCGCGACGCAGCCCGTCGGTCGTCATCATGGCGACCGCGCGCACCCAGTTGTTCCCGAGGTGCTGCTGCACCTCGGCGACAACGATCTCGCCGTTGTCCCGCTTCACGGTGAGCGCGTGGTAGATCTCCGGAAGCTCGCCTTCCTCGAACCGGACGTCCAGGACCGGTCCGATGATCTGGACGATCTCCCCCGTTTTTCCGTCTCCGGCGGGACTTTTTTCTTTCGTGGACTTCGTCGCTACCGTCATCTCGTTATCCCTTCAGGGCTTCCGCGCCGCTGGCGATCTCAAGCATCTCTTTGGTGATCCGTGTTTGGCGGGCCTTGTTCGCGGCGAGCGTCAGGTCATCGATGAGGTCGCTCGCGGCATCGGTCGCGTTCCGCATCGCGACCATCTGGGCCGAGAACTGCGAGGCTTTCGATTCGAGGATCGCCTGATACACGGCGACCTCGATGAACCGTGGGACGATGAGGTTCATGACCTCGGCTGGATCCGGCTCGAAGAGGTACTGCACCGCGGCCTCGTGGGCCCGCTCGGCCTCTGGCTCGAGCGGCAGGAGCCGGCGGATCGTCGGCTCCTGGCGCAGCGTGTTGATGAACTTCGTGAACCCGAGATGGACCTCGTCGACGTTGCCGTTGACGAATTCATCCACCGCCGTCCGCGCGATCGCGTTCGTGTCGGCGGTCGACGGGCGGTCCGGGATGTTCGGGAACTCAGCTGTCAGCGGTGCTCGCTGCCGGCGAAGGCTCGCGATGCCCTTGCGGCCGACCGCGATGTACGTGGCCTCGCCCTTCTCGGCCACGAACCTCGTCGTCGCACGCAGCAGGTTGACGTTCATCGGACCGACCAGGCCGCGGTCGGTCGTGATGAGGACCATGGCGATCTTCTTGACCTCGCGCCGCTGGAGGAGCGGGCTCAGCTCCGGATCCGCGTAGGGCGCGAGATCGTTCAGAACGGAGCGCAGCTTCTCCTCGAACGGCCGCGAGGCCAGCACGGCCTCCTGAGCCCGCCGCATCTTCGATGCGGCGACGAGCTGCATCGCGCGCGTGAGCTGCTGGATGTTCTTGATGGACTTCGCGCGGCGGCGAAGATCCCTTTCGCTGGGCATCTAGGCTTTCACAGCCTCCACGGCGTACGAGTTGATCTTCTTGAACTCCTCGATCATCGCGCGGACCTTCGCCTCGATGTCCTTGTCGAACTTCTTGTCCTTCGCGATCGTGTCCGCGAGCTCGCGGTACGACGTATCGAGGTAGCGGTACAGATCACGCTCGAAGTCCTTGACCCGGCGGGTCGGGATGTCATCGATATAGCCGTTGGTCGCGGCGAAGATGATCACGACCTCCTGGACCAGCGAGAGCGGCTGGTACTGCGGCTGCTTCATGACCTCGACCACGCGCTCGCCGCGACGGAGCTGCTGCTGGGTGGCCTTGTCCAGGTCCGAGCCGAACTGCGCGAATGCGGCAAGCTCACGGAACTGCGCAAGGTCGGACTTCAGGCTGCGCACGACGGCCTTCATGGCCTTCGTCTGCGCGTCGCCGCCGACCCGGGACACCGAGAGTCCACTGTTCATCGCGGGCCGGATGCCCTGGTTGAAGAGGTCGGTCTCGAGGTAGATCTGTCCGTCGGTGATGGAGATGACGTTCGTCGGGATGTAGGCCGACACGTCGTTCGCCTGGGTCTCGATGATCGGGAGTGCGGTGAGCGACCCGCCGCCGTTCTCCTTGTTCAGGCGCGCGGCGCGCTCGAGCAGACGGGAATGCAGGTAGAAGACGTCACCCGGATAGGCCTCGCGGCCGGGCGGACGCCGCGTGAGCAGTGAGACCTGGCGGTACGCCCACGCGTGCTTGGAGAGGTCGTCGTAGACGACGAGCGCGTCCTGGCCTTTGTCCCGGAAGTACTCGCCCATCGCGCAGCCGCCGAACGGCGCCAGGTATTGGAGCGTCGCAGGCGACGAGGCGCCGGCGACGACGACGATCGTGTGCTCCATGGCGCCGTGCTCCTCGAGCGTGGCGACGATCTTCGCGACGGACGACTCCTTCTGCCCCACCGCGACGTAGATGCAGATGAGGTCCTTGCCCTTCTGGTTGATGATCGTGTCGATCGCGACGGCGGTCTTGCCCGTCTGGCGGTCGCCGAGGATCAGCTGCCGCTGTCCGCGACCGATCGGCGTGAGCGCGTCGATGATCTTGATGCCCGTCTGGACCGGGGTGTCGACGTTCTGGCGCGTGATGACGCCCGGCGCCACGACGTCGACCGGGAGCTTGTCCGTGCTCGCGATCGGACCCTTCCCGTCGAGCGGCCGTCCGAGCGGGTCGACGACACGACCGATGAGCGCGTCGCCGACGGTGGCCTCGACGATGCGGCCGGTGGTGCGGACCTCGCCGCCTTCCTCGATGCCGGTGTAGTCACCGAGGATGATCGCGCTCACGGTGTCCTCTTCGAGGTTGAACGCGAGGCCGAAGACGTCCTTGCCGAAGTCCAGAAGCTCGGAGGCCATGCAGCCCGCGAGCCCGTGGATCCGGGCGATGCCGTCACCGATCTCGACGACGGTGCCGACGTCCGCGGACTCGGACTGGCCCTCGAAGCTTTTGATCTGGGCCTTGATGATGTCGGTGATCTCTGAGGCGGTCGTAGCCACGATGTTTCTCCTTTAGCTCGCGAGCCGGGCGCGGAGCGCCTCGAGCTGTGCGCGGACGCTGCTGTCGACGAGGTGGTCGCCGAGCTGCACCCGTGCACCACCGATCAATGAACCATCCACGGCGAAGGTCGCTCGGAGCTGCTTGCCCGAGCTCTTCTCGAGGCGGGTGACGAACGTCTTCCGTTGCGCGTCATCGAGCGGAACGGCTGTCGTGATCTTCGCCTTGACGATCCCGGCACGCCGATCGACGAGGTCGCCGAACTCACGGGCGATGGCGGGAAGGAGCGCGATGCGGTCACGCTGCTCGAGGAGCATCAGGACCGAGCGGATCGTCTTGGGCTGGCCCTTCGTCGCCGCGTCGATCGCGGCGAGCCGGCGCTTCAGCGGGACGCTCGGGTCACGCAGCACCCGGATGACCTGCGCGGTGATGGCAGTCGCGAGCGCGTCGAGCGACGACCGGTATGCGTCGACGGCCTTCTCGGCCGCGGCGAGGTCGTAGATGGCCTCGGCGTAGCGCCGAGGGCCTGAGCCCGAAAGCGCCACCTAGTTGGCCTTCCCCAGCTCGGTGCCGGCCTCATCGAGCGAACGCTCGATGAGCGCCTGGTGGGTCTTCGCGTCGACCTCTTTGCCGAGGATCCGGCTTGCCGCGAGAACGGCGAGCGAGGCGACCTCCGCCCGTAGCTGCGAGAGCGCCTGCTGGTGCAACTGCTCCGCGTCGGTACGTGCGCGCTCGCGGATGCGGTCGCCCTCCAGCTTGGCCTGCGCGCGCGTCTCGGCCGCGGCGGCTTCGGCCGCCAGCACCGCGCGCTCGGACAGCGCGGCTGCGTCGCGGCGGGCCTCGGCGATCAGCCCCTCGACCTGGGTCTTCAGCTCCGCCCGCTCGCGCTTCGCGGCTTCCGCGTTCTCGAGCCCCTCGCGGATCCGGTCGGCGCGGGCCTGCAGCGTCTTCTGGATCGGACCCCAGAGGAACTTCTGCAGCAGGAAGTAGAGCAGGAGGAACTGGACGATCGCGACCAGCACCCAATACGGCTGCACGGTCATGTCGTCGTCTCCGTACGCCCCTTGCCGGCTACCACTAGTGGATCTTCGTCCAGAGGAGGATGCCGAGCACGAACGAAAGGATGCCGAGTCCTTCGGCGAGCGCGGCGCCGAGGATCATGTTCGTGCGGATGGCGCCTGCGGCGTCGGGATTACGTCCGATCGCCTCAGATGACTTTGCGGTGAGCATGCCAATGCCAAGACCGGGACCGATGACGCCAAGGCCGACGGCGAGGCCGGCGGCAAGACCGTTGAAATCCACGGTGATGTTCTCCTTGTCTTATTCGCTACGCGGCGACGGCTGCGGGGTGTTGCTCTTCGTTGGCGACACGGTCGGTGTCGCTGTGACTCCCCTCCTCGTGCGATTCATCGTGCGACTCGATCGCGAGCACGAAGTACATGAGCACGAGGAGCGCGAACACCAGTCCCTGGACGAGACCGATGAAGACCTCGAGCCCGACGAACGGGAGCGCGAGTCCCGGCACGAACAGGAGCGCGCTCATGACGGTGAGCATGATCTCGCCACCGAAGACGTTGCCCCAGAGACGGAGCGTGAGCGTGAGCATCCGGAAGATCTCGCTGAAGAGCTCGATGAGCCCGACGAGGATGAAGATGCCGCCGATGAATGGACCGTCCTTGAACCCGCTGAAGTTGAACCACCGCTTCACGTAGCCGAACCCGAGGTGGCGGAAGCCTTCGGTCTGATACGCGACCCACGACACGAACGCCATGGCGAACGTGATGTGGTAGTCGGCGGTCGGCGAATGGAGCCACTCGACCTGGCCGACCAACGGGACGACCGACAGCCAGTTGGAGAAGACGATGAACAGGAACAGCGTGCCGAAGAGCGGCAGGTACTTCGTAGCCGACGGCCCACCGATCCCGACGACGAAGTCCGAGAGGCCCTGCACGAGCATCTCGGCGGCGTTCTGCAGACCGCGCGGCTGTTCCGACATCTTCCGGGTCACGAGGAGCGACAGCAGGGTGAGGATGCCGATGACGATGAGCATCGTCAGGTGCGCGTTCGTATACGTGATCGGGCCAAGCTCGAAGATCGGCTCACCGGTGAGCGCGAAGTGGCTCGGGATGTCGGGGAACTTGAAACCGTCCGGGAAGAGGAAATCCACTAGCGCTCTTCTTCCTTGCGTCGTTCTTCTTCAGCGGTCTCGGCCTGCCACTTGCGGCCGGCCTCGCGCGCACGCTCGCTCGACGGCGTCACTGGGTTCTCCTCCGTATACCGCTTGATCAGCACGACGACGCCTCCACCAGCGGCAGCCATCCCCAGGAAGATCAGACCAAGCAGTCCCCAGGGCGAGGTACCCAGCGCGGCATCGAGCTTGAGACCGAGCCAGGCGCCTAACGCGATAGGGACCGCGATGATGAGTCCGACCTGGCCC
>JBBQHN010000050.1:0-14637 GCA_038324015.1 Candidatus Limnocylindria bacterium
TCGGTACATGAGCCTCGAATACCTGGCGAAGCCGCTCGTCGCGATTGACGACGAGACCAAGATGCTGGAGGTGGCGAGTTAGAGTGCGCGCTCAGAGGATCGCGCGGTGGTTCTCATACACCACGCCCGCGGACGTGGCCCCTTGCCCGTTCGGTTGTGATCTCGGTTCTTCTCTGGCGTGCCGCCCATATCACAATGAAGGGAGCCGAGGAGGCGCAACAATGGATTGGACCCAACTGACAGTCGCGGCTGCGGCCGCAGTGATCCTCACAGCTGTCCTCGTTCTTGCCCTGCGCCCTCGGGCGACCACGCCATCCGAGCGGTCCGCGGCAAGTGACGCACGTGTCGACGAACTTCGAAAGCAGCTTGCTGAATCCGAACGCAGGGTGGAGGAAGCTCGACAGCGTGTCATTCAGCTTGAGGCTCTGAAGGCTGTGGCCGAAGCTAGAGTCGAAGAGGTTGTGCGAGTTTCGGAAGCTCAGAGTGCATTCTTCTCGGACGCGTCAGGGCAGATGCAGAACTCTTTCAAATCCCTTGCGGCCGACGTCTTGCGAGACAGTCGAGGCGAGCTTCTAACGGCGGCGGACCGCCTGCTGAAGGGGTTCAGCGACTCCTCCGCCGCAGATCTCGATAGCCGAAGGGCATCGCTGGAACAGTTGGTGGGGCCCCTTACGGATGCGCTCGCCGCCTATAGGCAGGAGAGCCAGGAATTGGAACGCGCGCGGATCGCACAGCTCGGCACTGTTCAGGAGCAATATCGCGAGCTCTCTGCTGCTGCTGGCTCGCTGCGTGTCGAAACGGCCAAACTGGCGAACGCGTTGCGCTCTCCTCATGTTCGGGGCCACTGGGGACAGCTGACCCTGCGTCGCAGCGCGGAGCTGGCAGGCATGGTCAACCACTGCGACTTCTTTGAGCAGGAGACAGTCGGCGGAGGCGATAGACGCCTGCGGCCCGACATGCTGGTCCGGCTACCTTCGCGCCGGTTGATTGTTGTGGATTCCAAGGTCCCGATGGATGGTTATCTCGACGCGATGGACGCTACCGATGATGGAGCGCGCGCTGAGGCTCTGACCCGTCATGCCCGCCAGACGCGAGATCACGTGATTCGGCTGGGTTCGAAGGACTATCAGTCTGAGTTCGATGAGACTCCCGAATTTGTGGTCGCATTCATTCCGAGCGACTCAATCCTTGCCGCGGCGGTTGACACGGATCCGGAACTTGTGGAGTTCGCGCTCACCAAGAATGTGGTTATTGCGACACCGGCCACCTTCTTTGCCCTGCTCCGCGCGATTGCCTTTGGTTGGCGGCAGGAGCAAGTCGCAGAGAATGCCCAGAGGATCCATGCGTTGGGTCAAGAGCTCGCTGATCGATTGAGCATCGTTGCCGCGCACTTCGACAAGCTGGGAGGCGCATTGCGCCGCGCAGTTGAGAACTACAACGACACAGTTAGCTCCTTGGAGTCACGCGTTCTGCCGTCGGCGCGCCGGTTTCGGGCACTTGGAGTGGCCTCTCGAGACATCGTCGAGGTCGAGCCGATCCAGGTTGTGCCGCGGTCGATACTCTCGACGCCAACTGGGGCGGGCGCACACGAACTGTTTCCCGACGAAGCGTCGTTCGGTGATCCTTCAATTGCGGCTGACGAGGCTGGGGACCCACCCGACCAGCCGCCCCACGCCGCTGCCGCGCCGGGATCATTTGCCTGCACCTGTCGAGCGTGTGGTCGAGAGTTCGAGGGTTCAGGCTCGCACGCTCAGTTCTGCTCCGACACCTGTCGGGCTGGCGCTCCAGTCGACGCAACGCCGATTCGCGAGACGCTCGCGGACGACGACCGCTGAGAGCGACCCTGCTCGCGATCGCCGCGGCAGCCGCGGCGGTCGTCGCGTTCACCGTCGCGACCCGCGATCCGGATGGCCCACTGAGCGTGGGTCTCGTCGTTGGCGGCAGCGCCATCGCGATCGGTGCGCTGGCGGCGGCGATGTTCATCGGGCTCGGGACGCGCGGCGCGAAACGCGGGAAGCGCCGTGAGCTTGCCTCGGCTCGCGGCCTTCGGCGCGGCGCGATGGTCGGCAGCGCGACCGGTCTCCTGGCTCTGCTTCGCGTCGTCGACGGCCTGACGCCCCTCACGGCCGTGTTCGTCATCGCGCCGTTCGCCGTCGCCGAGCTGGTGTTGTCCGTGCGGCGGCCCTAAGAACCGGACTCGCGCCACGCGCGAGGCCGGGGACGGACCGAGCCGATACGCTGAGTTGACCGATGGATGTAGCAGGGCTGAAACGGCGGGCCGCCGCGCGCATCGATCAGGCGTCAAAGGATCTCGATGGCCTCGCGCTCGCGATCCATGACCGTCCCGAGATCGCGTTCGAGGAGCGGTTTGCGTCCGCGGCGCTGGCGGACTACGTCGCGGCACAGGGCCTCCCCGTCACCCGCCCGGCCGGCGGGCTCGAGACGGCGTTCGTCTCTGAGACGAGGAACGGCACTGGGCCGGTCATCGCGATCTGCGCGGAGTACGACGCGCTTCCCGGCATCGGTCATGGCTGCGGCCACAACCTCATCGCGACCGGGGGCCTTGGCGCGTATCTGGGCGTTGTCGCGGTCAGCGCCGACCTCCGGGGCGCCGTGCGCCTCATCGGGACGCCGGCCGAAGAGGGCGGGGCGGGAAAGGTGAAGCTGTACGAGGCCGGCGTCTTCAAGGACGTCGCTGCCGCCGTCATGTTCCATCCCGCCGACGCGGACGTGCTCGACCCGCTGATGGTCGCGCTCCGCGTCCTCGACATCGAGTTCCGCGGTAAGGCCGCACACGCGGCGGCGTCGCCATACGACGGCGTCAATGCGCTCGACGCGCTCATGCTCGGGTGGGGCGCGATGAACGCGCTGCGCCAGCTCGTGCGGAGCGACACGCGGATCCACGGCATGATCACCGACGGCGGGCAGGCTTCGAACATCATCCCCGAGCGCGCAGCCGCCCGGATCATCGTGCGTGCCGGCGATCCGAGCTATCTCGGCGACGTGCGCCGCAGGGTCCTCGCGTGCTTCGAGGGCGCGGCCAAGGCGACCGGCGCCGAGCTCAGGTACGAGTGGGGCGAGGCGATGGATATGGTGACGACGAATCAGCCGATGGCAGCAGCCCTCCTCGCGAACGCGCGGGGCCTTGGCCGCGACCTCGGACCGCGCCGGGCGGGGGAGACCTCGGGCTCGACGGACATGGGGAACCTCAGCTCGCTCATCCCGTCGATCCATCCGTTCTTCTCCATCACGGCGGGTCGGGTGCCGTGGCACTCGCGCGACTTCGCCGCCGAAGCGCGCACGCCGCGCGCGCTCGAGACGATGCACGTCGCGGCGAAGGCGCTCGCGTTCACCGTCATCGATCTGCTGAGCACGCCCGCGCTCTTGAGGCAGGCCAAGGATGCCTTCGCCGCGAAGCCGCGTGCGAAGTGAGTGATCTGCAGAGCGTGTTGATCCGGGGCGGCACCGTCATCGACGGGACGGGAGCGCCGCGTCGCCGGGCCGACGTGGCCGTGCGTGACGGGCGGATCATCTCCATCGGCGAGGCTGGCTCGGGATCCGGCGCGCGGACGATCGACGCGACGGGCAAGATCGTGAGCCCCGGCTTCATCGACATCCACTCACACTCGGACGAGTCGGTGCTCATCAACTCCGCGATGGAGAGCACCGTGCATCAGGGTGTGACGACGGTCGTCGCGGGGAACTGCGGCGGTGCGTCCGCGCCGGTCATGGGCCTCGCGGCCGAGGAGCTCGATCGCGACATTGCCCGCTACGACCTCGAGCGCAGCTGGACGTCGTTCAGCGAGTACGCCGCTGCCGTCGAGCGCTCGGGAACCGCCATCAATTTCTCGTCGCTCGTCGGGCACGGGACCCTCCGGATGTGTGTCATGGGCGCGGACGATCGGGCACCGGCCGCGGGCGAGCTTGCGGCGATGCGCGCGCTGCTCGCGTCGGCGCTCGAGGACGGCGCGGTCGGGCTTTCCACCGGGCTCATCTACCCGCCGAGCGCCTACGGGACGACGGACGAGATCAGCGCGCTCGCCGCGGTGGTCCGCGAGCACGACGGCCTCTACGCGAGCCATATCCGGAACGAGGGTGACGATCTCTTCGCGGCGATCGAGGAGAACCTTGAGATCGGCCGCCGGAGCCGCGTGCGGGTCCAGCTCTCACATCACAAGGCCTCGCAGACGCGGAACTGGGGCAAGGTGAAGGAGTCGACCGCGATGATCGAGCGCGCCCAGGCGGCGGGCGTGGATGTCAGCGCCGACCAGTACCCATACACGGCCTCCTCTACCGGGCTCGCGGTGACCATTCCGAAGTGGGCCCACGCCGGCGGGTCGATCGCGATGTGCGCGCGTCTCGCTGACGCGGCGGTGCGGCAGCGCATTCGCGGCGAGTACACCGAGACCGAGCGGAACTGGCAGCACATCGTCGTCGCGCGCGCGATGAAGCACCCTGAATGGTCGGGCACGAGCGTCGCGGAGCTCGCGGCGGGAGCGGGTCGCGATCCACTCGAGTGGACCTGTGACGCGCTCATCGAGCACGACGGCGCGATCGACATCATCCATCACTCGATGGACGAGAACGACGTCCGCTACGTGATGGCGAAGCCGTGGATCTGCGCCGGCAGCGACTCGCGTGCCAATGCGCCCTACGGCCCGCTCTCGTTCGGGAAGCCGCACCCGCGCTCGTACGGCACGTTCCCGCGGATCCTCGGCCACTACGCGCGAGATGAGCAGGTGATCACGCTCGAGGACGCGGTCCGCAAGATGACCTCGCTCACCGCATCCCGACTGAGGCTCCGTGACCGCGGCATCGTGCGCGAAGGAGCGTGGGCCGACCTCGTCGTCTTCGATCCGGACACGATCGTGGACGCCGCCACCTACGACGACCCGCACCGGTATCCGGTGGGCATCGATCACGTGATCGTGAACGGGACCGTCGTCACGCATGGCGACGAAACGCTGGCGGAGCGACCCGGCCGGTTCCTCCGTCTCGGACGGGATACCGGTTGAGCGATCAGCCCCGCGTTGCGATCCTCGCGCAGGGCCTGTTCACCCGAAAGACCGCGAAGACCGCGATCGGTGCGATGCGCTACGCGCCGTACCCGATCGTCGCGATCGTCGATGCGACGCGTGCCGGCACCGACAGCGCCGCCGCGGTCGGGGTCGGCCAGGGCATCCCGGTGGTCGCCACGGTCGCGGAGGCGATCGCGCTCGGCGCGGACACGCTGCTCATCGGTACCGCCGCACCGGGCGGCCGCATCCCCGACGAGTACCGGCCGCCCCTGGCCGACGCACTGCGCCGGGGGCTCGCCGTTTGGAACGGGCTGCACGAGCGGGTGCTTGCGGACCCGGCGCTGCGCGACGCCGCGGAACGCGGCGGCGGCACGGTGCGGGAGCTGCGTGAGCCGCCGGCGGATCTGGCTGTCGGCGGTCACCGCCAGCGTCGGGCGGGCGCGCGCGTCGTGCTCACCGTCGGCTCTGATGCCGCAGTGGGGAAGATGACCGTCGCCCTCGAGCTCGTACGCGCGCTCGAGCGAGCCGGGCAGCGCGCGACATTCGTCGCGACCGGGCAGACGGGCATCGCGATCGCGGGCGACGGCATCTCCGTCGACGCGGTGGTCGCGGACTTCATCGCCGGCGCCGCCGAGCGGATGGTCTGCGCTGCGGCCCAGATCGCGGACTGGGTCGTCGTCGAGGGCCAAGGGTCGCTGACCCATCCCGGTTTCTCCGGCGTGACGCTCGGCCTGCTCCACGGGAGCGCGCCGGACGTGCTCGTGCTCTGCCACGACGCGTCGCGCACGGAGGTGAAGGGGTTCCCCGGCCTTCCGCTGAAGGCGCTGCGCGAGCTCGTCGGCCTGTACGAGGGCGCGGCGCTGTGGAGCCGAGCGCCCGGCGGGCAGGTCCCCGTCGTCGCGGTCGCGCTCAATACGAGCGCGCTCGACCCGACCGAGGCGGCGCGCGCGATCCTGCGTGCATCCGAGGACACCGGCCTACCCGCCGCGGACCCGGTGCGTGAGGGCGACACGGGTGCCGACCGGCTCGTTGCCGCGGTACGTGCGGCACGGCTGGCGTGAAGCTGACGGTCCGCACGCTCGATGTCCATCTCGCGGTCCCCTTCGCGATCTCGCGCGCGGTGCGCACCGAGAAGCGCGTCGTCCTGGTCGAGCTCGACGAAGGCGGTCGCGTGTCGCGCGGCGAGGCGTCGGCGGATCCATTCTTCGGCGAAACGACGGAGTCGCTCGAGGCCGACGTGCGGTCCGCGCTCGAACTGCTGCCGGAGGATCCGCATGATCTCGCGACGCTGCGCCAGCGCCTCGATGATCGGTTCCCGCACGGCGGCGGGGCAGCCTGTGCCATCGACGTGCTTGCGTACGATCGCGCGGCGCAAGCTGCCGGCATCCCGCTCCGCACGTTCCTCGGCCTCGCGCCCGCGGAAGCGCCGCCGACCTCCTTCACGCTCGGCATCGCGGAGCCCTCGCTCATGGCCGAGCGGGCCGCCGCGGCGAAGGCCCAGGGGTTCACGATCCTCAAGGTGAAGCTCGGGCACGGTGAAGACACACCGGTGCTCGAGGCGATCCGCGCCGTATTCGATGGGGTGATCCGCGTGGACCCGAACGCGGCGTGGACGCCGGAAGAGGCGCCCGGCCGTATCGAGCGCATCGAACGGTTCGGCATCGAGTTCGTCGAGCAGCCAGTGGCGCCCGAGGACCTCGAGGGGCTGCGCTACGTGCGCGAACGCAGCGCACTGCCGATCGTCGCCGACGAGGCTGCGGTCCGCCTCGCGGACGTCGATCGTCTCGCGGGCGCGTGTGACGGGATCAACGTGAAGCTGCAGAAGTGCGGCGGGATCGCTGAGGCCCGCGCGATGATCGAGCGGGCGCATGACCTCGGCCTCAAGGTGATGCTCGGCTGCCGCGCCGCGGAGACGAGCGTGGCCATCGCGGCGGCCGCGCACCTCGCACCGTCCGTGGAGTGGGCGGACCTCGACGGCAACCTCCTCATCGTGGACGACCCGTTCATCGCCGTTCCCGTCGAGCGCGGCCGGTTCGTGTTCAGCGAGCGGCCGGGCCTCGGGGTGTTGATCCGATGACCGCCCGTGTGCTGCGCGCCGCGGCGCTCACGATCGGCTTCGCCCTCGCGGGTCTCCTCGGGCTCGTCGCGGCACTCGACGGGGGGGATACGTATCGCGACATCGCGCGTTCGAGCGGCGTGAGCCAGGCCGCGTTCCACGCGCCGCCGGATCTGACGTGGTACGTCGGTCTCGAGGGTCTGGTCGATCTCCACCAGCGCACCCTCGGCTATGTCCAGGGAGACCGCTCGGAGCTCCCGCTCTTCGCCACGACGGCGCGGCCGCTTTTCGACGACAACGAGCGTTCGCACATGGCGGACGTACGCGCCGTGTTCCAAGCGACCAAGGTCGCCTTCGTCGTCGGTCTCCTGATCCTCTTCGGCGTGCTGCGGTGGACGCCTCGGCCGCTCCGGGTCCGCCTTGCGCGGGACGCTTCGGTCGCAGCTGGTATCGGCGTCGCCGTCATTGCCGTAGCGGCGGCCGTCGCGTTCGACCCACTGTTCCTGCTCTTCCACGAGGTGTTCTTTCCCCAGGGGAACTTCCTGTTCGGCCCGGACTCGAACCTCCTGATCCTGTATCCGGACCAGTACTGGTACGGAGTGACCCTCCGTATCGGAGTGGCCTTCGTTGCGTTGATGGCCGTTATTGGCCTCGCTGCGACGGTGACGCTGCGACGGGCCCGTCGTTAGACTCGCGAACATGAAGCGCGTTTTGATGATCGAAGACCTGCCCCAGGTCGCGGAGCACCTCAAGGGCATGCTCGGCCGTGAGAAGGACATCGAGGTCGCGGGCGTGCAAGCCTCGGCTGAGACGGGGATCACGCAGGCGACGACGGAGAAGCCGGACGTTGTCCTCATCGACGCGCTCCTGCAGGGGAAGACCACCGGGTTCGACGTCGCGAAGCGCATCCGCGCGGCCTCGCCCGGGACGCGCATCGTCATGGTGACCGTTCCGCAGCGCCCCGTGGATCCACGTCCGGACCAGGGCATCGATGCGGTCTTCGTCCTGCCCGGCGGCGCGAACGAGCTCGCGGCCGCGCTCGGTGGTGGGAAGGACGAGAGGCGCGAAGGCGCCGGTCAGGTGATCGCGGTGTACTCGCCGAAGGGCGGGACCGGGCAGACGACGATCGCGGTGAATCTCGCCTGCGTTCTGCGCCGCAACGGCGCGTCCGTCGCGCTGTTCGACGGCGTGATGCAGTTCGGGGCCGTGCGCCATCTCCTGCCGGTCCCGCCGGCGACGCGGTCCATCGTCGACCTGCCAGCCGGCGCGGGCATGCGCGCCGCGCTGAACGAAGCTGTCTGGGAGGGACCGGGTGGCGTTGCGGTACTGCTTGCGCCGCCGCGTCCCGAGGAGGCCGACCTCGTCGCGCCCGCGGAGCTCGCGAATGCCATCGGGCTCCTCGCGCAGGGGCACGACTACGTGATCGTCGATACGCCGAGCCGCTTGTCCGAGGACACGCTGGCGATGCTCGACGCCGCGAGCGTCATCCTCATCGTGATCACGTACCAGGGCTCGACGATCGCCAACACGCGGTCGGCGATCGATACGTTCGAGGCGCTCGGCTACAAGGGAACGAAGCCGCTGCTCCTGGTGGTCAATCAATCCGACCTGACCGCCGGCCTCTCGAAGGGCGGCATGGAGCACGCCTTGAATCTGCCGGTCGTGGGCGAGATCCCGTCGGACTGGAAGCTCGTGAGCGAGTCGAACAATAAGCAGCAGCCGTTCGTCCTCTCGAACGCGAAGGCGCCCGCCTCGCAGGCGTTGGCGAACCTCGCCGAGGCCCTCGTCAGCCAGCAACGGAAGCGGTGACGGCGGCAGCGGACCGGCCCATCGGCGTCTTCGACTCCGGCGTCGGCGGGCTCACCGTCTTGCGCGAGATGCGCCGCCAGCTCCCCGACGAGTCGATGATCTATCTCGGTGACGAGGCGCGCATGCCCTACGGCCCACGGCCGGCCGACGAGATCGTCGCGTTCACCCGCGAGGCGCTGCGCTGGTTCGGCACGCACGATTGCAAGCTCATCGTTCTCGCCTGCAACACGGCGACGTCGGTCGCACTGGACGTCGTGCGCGACGAGTCGCGCGTGCCGATCATCGGCGTCGTTCGTCCGGGCGCGGCCGCCGCGATCTCGGCGTCCGCGAGGCGCTCGATCGGCGTGCTCGCGACGACCGCGACCGTGCGGTCGGGCGCGTACGCGCGAGCGCTCCGCGACCTCGATCCGTTGGCCGACGTGATCCAGCAGGCCTGTCCCAAGCTCGTGCCGCTCGTCGAGGCGGGGAAGTCCGGCTCACTCGAAGCGGAGGAGGCGGTGCGCGGCTACGTGCTGCCGCTGCTCACCGATGGCGGCGTCGTGTCCCCGGTCGTTGACACGCTGTTGCTCGGCTGCACGCACTACCCGATGCTGCGCGAGGTCATCGAGCGCGTCGCCGGCCCCGGCGTGCGGGTCGTCGATTCCGCCGCGACGACCGCGCTCGCGGTCCGCGAGGTCCTGCTCTCGCACCACCTGCTGCGCGCGGGCGGAACGGCGACCCACCGGGTGTTCGCGACCGGCTCCGCGGATCGCTTCCGCGAGGTGGCGCGGACGATCTTCGGCGAGGATCTCCCCGCCGTCGAGCAGGCGATGCTGTCGTGAACCTCAGCTCGACGATCACCGGGCTGCCCTACGTCGGGAAGACGACGCTGTTCAACCTTCTTACGGGAGCGCACGCCTCGACCGGCGCGTTCGCCGGTGCGGAGGGCGAGACGAACATCGGCGTCGCGAAGGTGCCCGACGAGCGCGTCGACAAGCTCTCGGCGCTGTTCAAGCCGAAGAAGACGACGTTCGCGGAGATCACCTACCGCGACCTCGGTCTCGCGAAGAGCGCGACGCCAGGAGAGGGCATCAGCCCGAAGAAGCTCGGCGAGCTGCGGAACTCCGACGCGCTCGTTCACGTCGTACGGGCCTTCAGCGATCCCTCGGTTCCGCATGCCGAAGGCTCGGTGGACCCGCTGCGGGACATGGCGACGCTCGACCTCGAGCTCCTGTTCTCCGACCACGCGATCGTGGAGAAGCGGCTCGACTCCATCGACAAGGAGCTGCGCAGCGCGAAGGGTCCAGACCGCGAGGCGAAGGAGCGCGAGCTTGCGTTCCTCCAGCGCGCGAAGCCGGCGCTCGAGAGCGAGACTCCGCTCCGGGACCTCGACATCGACCCCGAGGAGCAGCGGGTCATCCGCGGCTATCGGTTCCTTACGCTCATGCCGCAGCTCGTGGTGGTGAACATGGATGAGTCGGACGTGGCAAAGCCGGATGTCGTGCTCGCGCCGCTGCGAGCCGCCGCGGCGACGCATCGGGGTGGCGCGGTGGTCGCAGTGTGCGCGAAGATCGAGGCCGAGATCGCGGAGCTGCCGGCCGACGAGGCGAACGTGTTCCGACAGGAGCTCGGGCTCGCCGAGGCGCCGCTCGATCGGATCGTACACGCCACGTATGACCTCCTCGGCCTCACATCCTTCTACACCGCAGGTGAGGACGAGGTCCGCGCGTGGACGATCGTGAAAGGCGCGACCGCGCCGGACGGCGCGGGCACGATCCACTCCGACCTGCAGCGGGGATTCATCCGTGCCGAGGTCATCCGCTGGGACGAGCTGCTCAAGGCAGGCAGTGAGGCCAACGCGCGCAAGCAGGGCCTGCTGCGGACCGAGGGAAAGGCCTACGTCATGCAGGACGGCGATGTCATGAACGTCCTCTTCAATGTCTAAGAACACGCGGATCCCATTCCTCGCGATCGGGCACACCGCCCGAGACGAGTTCGCCGATGGACGCTGGCGGCTCGGCGGGTCCGCGCTCTACGGCGCGGCGACGGTGGCGAAGCTCGGCGCCGACGTCACGCTCGTCACGCGCGCCGGCCCGAAGGAGCGCGACGCGCTCGCGACGCTGTGCCAGGAGCTCGGCGTCACGCTGCGGCTGCTGCCGGGCGATGTCACGACGACCTTCGGCTTCACCTACGACGCAGCGGGTCGCCGCTCGCTCTTCCTACGTGCAAAGGCCGCTCCCATCACCCGGGGGGAGGTCGGCCGCTCGGTCGGATCCGCCAGGGCCGTGTTGCTTGCGTCCATCGCGGGCGAGCTCGACGACTCGCTGTTCGCACCCTGGTCCGGCGCGAAGCGCGTGCTTGCGGCGCAGGGGATGCTGCGCTCGTTCGGCGCGGATGGCCTCGTCAGCCCATCGCCATGGGCGGACTACGCGCGCCTGTTGCCCAAGGTCGACGCCGTCGTCGTGAGCGAAGAGGACCACGCCGAGGATCGGGCCTGGCTCCCGTACACGATGGTCGTCGTGACGAAGGCCGAGCGCGGATCGGACCTGCACGTGGCGGGCGGGACCGTCGAGGTCGCGCCGTTCGCCGTTCCCGCGGTGATCGACCAGACCGGCGCCGGCGATGCTTTCGCGGCCGGCCTCGCGCTCGGGCTGGCTGAGGGGCTGCCGCAGGTCGAGGCCGCGCGGTTCGCGAGCGCAGCCGCGTCGTTCGCGGTCGAAGGTCTTGGCATGTCGCGGCTCGCGGATCGCACGCGGGTGCTCGCGCGGATGGCGACGCCTTGACCAACTGGTCCGCGCTGGACCGTGGGATCGCGACGCTCGACGGTCGCGCGGGCATCTTTGTCGGTCTTGAGGACGGCTCGGTGCTCTACGAGCACGATACCGATTCCCCGTATCCCTCCGCCTCGGTGATCAAGATCCCGTTGCTCATGACGCTCTACGCCGATGTCGCCGAGGGCCGGCTCTCGCTCGACGAGCGCCTCGCGGTCGGGGAGCGCAAGCCGGGAAGCGGTGTGCTCCGCCATCTTCCCGACGTCGCGGATCTCTCACTGCGCGACCACGCGATGCTCATGACGATCGTGAGCGACAACACCTCGACGAACCGGCTCATCGAACGCGTCGGGCTCGGCCGCGTGGAGGCGCGGCTCGCGGAGTGGGGCTGCACGACGACGAAGCTGCGCCGGAAGATGTTCGATTTCGACGCCGCGAAGCGCGGCTTGGACAACGTCGTGACCGCGCGCGACCTCGGCGCGCTGCTCCTGCGGCTGGTCCGCGGCGAGCTGGCCGGGCGGGCGACCTCCGACGCGGTCCTCGCGATCCTTGAGCAGACCCAGCACGACTCGCTCGTCCGGCGCTACTTGCCGGCAGGGACGAAGGTCGCACACAAGACCGGCTCGCTCGAGAAGGTGCGCAACGACGCCGCGGTCATCTGGAAGGACCGGGCGGTCGTCGCCGTCGGGCTCGTCGACGGCGTTCCGGACATCCGGCCGGCGCAGTCGCTGCTCGGTCTCCTGGGGTGGCTGGCCTACGGCGAGGCCGGTGGTGATACCGGAACAGGGCTTCCCCCGGAGTGGCCTGAGGGGCGATGATGGCGGGGATGACGAAGGGCTCGCCCAGCGCAGCGGCGGCACGGAAAGGCGGCCGTCGTTCAGCGCGAGCCACGGCCCGCTCGCTCGGCCGTCCGTCGCTCGCCATGGTCCTGCTGTTCGCGGGTCTGCTGCTCGCGAGCGCGTTCGTGGCGATCGAGATCCAGCGGAACGCGCTGGCGCGCGATGCGGCCGCCTATCGCGGCCAGCTCGCGGCTGCCGCTGCCTACAACCAGCAGCTGACGTCGGATGTCGCGGCGAAGCAGACCAACGATTACGTGGTGAACAAGGCGCGCGATTACGGCTATGTGCTGCCTGGGGAGACGCTCATCGGGGTGCAGCACGAGGTCACGCCCGCCGCGGTGATCGCGAACGCGCCGAGCGTGGCGCGGGTGCAGAAGTGGGTCGCATTGTTCTTTGGATCTCGCTGATCCGCTGCTGAAAGTCACGCGGCACGATGCTCGCGGAGGCGCTAAAATGACCCTCGCGGGATGGAGCAGCGGTAGCTCGTCGGGCTCATAACCCGAAGGTCCTAGGTTCGAATCCTAGTCCCGCAACAGAATGCCCGGTCGATCGACCGGGTGTTTTCTTGTCCGGGCTATTGCCACGGAATCTCGAGTTGTGTACCAAGCAAGCGTGCCGTACAAGGATCCAGCGCTGCGCCGATCTTATCAACGCGAGTACATCAGGCGCACGGCTGAGAAGCACCGCGAGCACTCGAGAAAGGCAATGCAGCGCTGGCGCGAGGCCCACCCTGATGCTCGCCGAGCCGAGGGTCGCGCCTACTACGCGCGCGACCCTGCTCGCAGGCAGCGTCAGATCGATGCGAGTCCCAATCGACGCGGTGTCCGAAAGGCCTCCGACGCGAGGCGGCGTGCCCGGAAGCTGGGTGCGGCCGGATCGTATTCGACGGCAGAATGGCTGCTGTTGCTCGGCGACTACGACCGCCGTTGTGGCTATTGCGGTGACGGGGGACCGATGCAGGCGGATCATCGGACGCCCCTGAGTCGCGGTGGCGATCACCGGATTGAGAACATCATTCCCGCCTGCGGCCGGTGCAATAGAGAGAAGGCGACCATGACCGAGATCGAGTTTCGTCGGCGTCAAACGATCATCGGCGCGAAGCGGCCTAAAATCCACAACAGAACGGCTGGGTAGCTCAGTTGGCCTAGAGCAGGCGACTCATAACCGCCAGGTCGTGGGTCCGAATCCCACCCCAGCCACCGTTGATGACGACAGAGACGATCCGCGCCGCGGTCCTCGCGTTCGTGCGTGCGCACGACCTCCTCCGGCCCGGCCCGCTCGTCGTCGCGGTCTCCGGCGGCACCGACTCGGTCGCATTGCTTCTGCTGTTGAGCAGCCTCGCGCCCACGCTCGGTCTTGACCTGCACGTCGCGCACTTCGACCATCGCCTGCGCCCGCGCGCATCGGCCAGGGACGCCGCCTTCGTCGCCGAGCTCGCGCAGAGCTGTGGCGCCACGATCCGCATCGGCCGCGCCGACAAGGCACCGAAGAGCGAGGACGAGGCACGTGAGCTGCGCTATGCGTTCCTCCGTCGCGCAGCACGCGACGGCGGCGCGGAGCTGATCGCCACAGGTCATACGCGCGACGACCAGGCTGAGACCGTCCTGCTCCATGCGACGCGGGGGAGCGGCGTCGCCGGCCTCGCCGGCATGCGGCCGAAGCGCGACGACATCGTGCGGCCGCTGTTCGCGATCGGCCGCGCCGAGACCGAAGCGGTGTGCGCGCAGGCGAAGATCGTGCCGCGCGAGGACACCTCGAATCGCGATCCGAAGTACGCGCGCAACCGGATCCGCCACAACGTGCTGCCGGAGCTCGAGCGCATCAACCCGCGGGTGCGCGCCGCTCTGGCTCGGCTCGCCGACGCCGCGGCCGAGGTCGCCGATGCGAGCCAGGCCATCGCCGAAGCGGCGCTCGCGCGCGCGACGGGCGCACGCGGCATCGATCTCGAGCTGCTCGACGGTCGGGAGCGCGACGACGCGCTCGCGCTCGCGTGGCACCGCACGACCGGTCGCCAGCTGTCGGCTCGCCACCGCTCGGCGCTCGCTGCGCTCGTCGCGGACCGGGCGGGGAGCAGCGCGCTCGACCTGCCGGGCGGCCGAGCGCTCCGTGAGTACGCGACGCTCCGGATCGAGCCTGCCGGCTCCCTGACCGCGGCGGCTCCGACC
>JBBQHN010000051.1:0-14150 GCA_038324015.1 Candidatus Limnocylindria bacterium
ACGAAATTGGCAGCGTTGGGGGCCTATTTCCCGGACCTCGAAGACGACGACCTCGAGATCGCGGCCCGGCTCTTCGCCGGCGTGCCGTTCCCGAGGACCGACGAGCGTGTCTTGTCGGTCGGGTGGCGCGCGCTGCTGGACACGGTCATCGGGCTCACCGGCGCGACCGACGACGAGGTGAGCGCCGCGTACCAGACGTACGCCGACCTGGGCGACGCGACGGCGGACCTTGCGGAGCGGTCGGGACGCATCGCGGTCCCGCCACCGATCTCCCTTCGCGACGTTCACGATGCGTTCGAGCGCATCGCCGCGACACGCGGTGTCGCGCCCAAGCGTGCCCTGCTCGACGGACTTCTCGCGCGCGCGACCCCGGGCGAGATCCGCTACCTGATCAAGGTCATGAGCGGCGAGCCGCGCATCGGTCTCCGTGAGGGCCTGCTCGAGGACGCGATCGCGCGCGCGTTCGGACGGGACCGCGACGCGGTGGGCCGCGCGCACATGCTGGGCGGCGATATCGGGGTGACCGCGGTGCGCGCCAAGCACGGAACGCTCGACGAGGCGCGATTCGTCCACTTCGCGCCGATCGGGATGATGCTCGCCACGCCCGTTCTGCAGCTCGAGGAGGTCGAGAGGCGCTTCCCGCCGCCCTACGTCGTCGATGACAAGTACGACGGCGTTCGCGCGCAGGTCCACAAGGAGGGCGACCGGGTCGAGCTCTACTCACGAACGTTCGACCGCGTGACCGACCGGTTCCCCGAGCTGCTCGTTCCGCTTCGCGAGATCCCCGGGACCTTCGTGCTCGACGCCGAGGTGCTCGGCGTCGACACGACCGGACGGGCCATCCCATTCACGACGTTCCAGCACCGCCTCGGCCGCAAGGCCGTCGGTGACGATCTGCTCCGCGAGCTGCCCGCGAGCCTCGTGATCTTCGACGTGCTCGAGCGGGATGGCAGACCATTCCTGGACCGGCCCCTCGCCGAACGCCTCGAGGTCCTGGCGCAGTTGCCGCTGCGGCCACCGCTCCGGCTCGCGCGGTCACAGCGGATCGACGGGTCCGGCGAGGCGCTGGTCGCCGCGCTCGATGCGGAGTTCGCAGCCGCACGCCGGCGCGGCAATGAAGGGCTGATGGTGAAGGACCCGCGCTCACCGTACCGGCCGGGCCGCCGCGGGATGGAGTGGCTCAAGGTGAAGCGCGCGTTGCGGACGCTCGACGTCGTCGTGACGGCGGTCGAGTGGGGCCACGGCAAACGCCGCCACGTCCTCTCGGACTACACGTTCGCTATCCGCGACGGCGACACCTACCTCAACGTCGGCAAGGCGTACTCGGGTCTCACGGACAAGGAGATCGCCGAGCTGACCGAGTACTTCCAGGCCCGTACGCTCAAGGACTATGGCCGGACGCGGCTCGTCGTGCCCGACACCGTCATAGAGGTCGCCTTCGACCAGGTCCAGCGGAGCAGCCGGCACACATCAGGATTTGCGCTGCGCTTCCCGCGGATCGTCCGGCTCCGGCCCGACAAGCCGGTCAGCGAGATCGACACGCTCGATACCGTGCGCTCCATTGCCGAGCCTGACACCAAGGCGGGCGCCGAGCCCGATACTGACGGCGGATGAGCCCCCGGACGGGCCAGACCGAACAGCTCGCGCTGTTGCTCGCGCTCCAGCGCGACCTCGCGCTCGAGAGCGACATCGATGTCGTCCTGCGGCGCATCGCCGAGGCCGCCACGAGCCTGATGGACGCCGAGCGCGCGACGGTCTACGTCGTCGATCACGAACGGGCCGAGGTCTGGTCCCGCGTGGTGACCGAGAGCGAGCTTCGTGAGATCCGGCTGCCGCTCGACGGCCGCGGCATCGCATCAGAGGTCGCACGGAACGGCGGGGTCCTGCGGATCGACGATCCCTACGGTGACCCGCGATTCGACGCGAGCGTCGACGCGCGCACCGGCTACCGCACGCGCTCGATGCTCGTCGCGGCGATCGACGCGCGGGACCGCTCCCGGCTCGGCGTGCTCCAGGTGGTGAACAAGATCGGCGATGAACCCTTCGGCACGGAGGACGAGTCGATGATCTGGTCGCTCGCCGGCTCCGCGGGGATCGCCCTCGAATACGTCGCGCTGCAGGCGCAGCTCGCGCAGGAGCGGCTGCGGGTCGTGAAGGTCACCGAGGAGACACGCCACCGCCTCGCGCGCGACCTGCACGACGGCGTCGCCCAAACGATCGCCAACGCCGCGATCGGCATCGAGATCGCCCAGAAGCGGGCGCGGACCGACGTGCCGGCCGCGATGGCCGATCTCGACCGCCTGCGCGAGCGCCTCCTCGAGGCGCAGAAGGGGCTGCGCGACATCCTGTTCGCGCTCCGGCCGGTGGCCCTGACCGAGGACGGGCTCGGTGCGGCCGTCCGCGCGCTCGCGGAACGGATGGACGGGACGAACGGCTCTCGCGTCCAGGCGAGAACTGTGACCTCGACGGCCCGGTTCGCACCGGAGATCGAGGCCGGCGCCTTCACGGTCCTTCGTGAGGCGGCGAACAACGCGGTCAAGACCGGGCGCGCGCCGAACGTGGCGCTCGACCTTGTCGACGACGCGGGCGGTATCGTCGGGCTCGTCGAAGACGACGGCAGCGGGTTCGATGTCGCGGCGACCCTTGGCAGCTACGCGGGACGTGGCAGCCTGGGCCTCCTCCAGATGCGCGAGGCTGCCCGCCTGATCGGCGCGCAGCTCACCATCGACTCGAGCCCCGGGCAGGGCACGCGCGTACGGCTCCGGGTGCCGAGGTCCGCATGACGACATCGGAGCGGCGGCGGCGGACCGGCCGCCGGACCACCGATTCGATCACCAACGTCGCGTTCGAGGACGCGTTCGTCGCACTCACCGACGGGATCCTCATCAGCGACGGGCTCGGCCGGGTGCTCTCGGCGAACCCCGCCGCGTTCCGGCTTCTGGGAGAGGACCAGCTCATCGACCGGCAGTTCGAGGACCTGCTCCTCGTGACCGGCGCCATCACGGTGCAGGATCCCCAGGGCCAGTCAGTCCGGCGAGCCTGGTTCCCGCGTGAGGACCGGATGGGGGTACTCGAGATCGTCTCGACGCAGCTGGCCGGCGCCGCGCCGCGCGCGACGATCCACACGGTGCGCGATGTAACGGCGAGCGCCGAGCTCCTGCGGCTGAAAGAGGAATTCCTCCTTGACGTCGCGCACGAGCTTCGCACGCCCATCGCGGCAATGACCGCGTCACTCGACCTCGTACATCAGGACGCGATCTCGATGCCACGCCAGGAGCTTCGCCAGATGGTCGGCACGCTGCGCCGGAGTGCGCTCCGGCTGGAGCGGCTGGTCGAGAATCTCCTCGACGCGGGCAGCGTCGAGGCCGGCACGTTCGAGGTGCGCGCCGTCCCAAGCAGCGTCAAGGCGATCGTCGAGGACAGCCTCGTCTTCGTGCGCTCGGTCTTCGACAGCAAGGGCCAGCGACTGGTCACGCACTTCGGCCGTGGCACCGATCGCGTCGTCTGCGATCCGCGCCGAACCGGCCAGGTCCTCGCGAACCTGCTGACCAACGCCGGCAAGTACGGGACGGAGAAGTCGGAGGTCACGCTGCGAACGGAGTCCGCAGCCGGCTTCGTCCGCGTGACGGTCCACAACGACGGCCCGGCCATCCCGCCGGACGAGCTGACCCGCCTGTTCCAGCGCTTCTTCCGCTCGCGAAACGTCCGGGGCGAGGCGGGCGGGCTCGGCCTGGGCCTGACGATCTGCCGCGCGATCGTGCAGGCGCAGGGCGGCGAGATCGGTGTCGACAGTGCGCCCGAACGCGGCACTTCCGTACACTTCACCCTCCCGAAGGCACGCGAACTCGCGCAGGAGGCAGGAACCGCGTGAAGCTGCTGGTCGTCGATGACGACCGCGATCTCGTCGAGCTGTTGGACTACGCATTACGTCGCGAGGGCTACGAGGTGGTCCGCGCCTATGACGGCGAGGCCGCGCTCGACACATTGAACCGCGAGCATCCCGACCTGGTCGTGCTCGACATCAACCTGCCGAAGCTTGCGGGATTCGTCGTGCTGGAGCGCATCCGCCACGTCGACGAGCACGTGGCGGTGCTGCTGCTCTCCGCGCGCCAGGACGAGTCCGACATCCTCCGGGGTCTGCAGCTCGGCGCCGACGACTACATCACCAAGCCATTCCGCCCCAAGGAGCTCGTCGCGCGCGTCAAGGCGATCCTGCGCCGCTCCGTCCACACCCGCGGCCGCCCAGCACCGTCGGTCTACACGACCGGGGACATCGTGCTCGACGAGGCGACGCATGAGGTGCGCACGGCCGAGGTCCCCGTCCACCTCTCACCCACCGAGTTCAAGCTGCTGCGGCACTTCATGGCGAACCCCGGCCGCGTGCTCACCCAAGAGGAGATCCTCGAGGGCGTGTGGGGCTACGACGCTGATGTCGGCGGCGACCTGGTGAAGCTGAACGTCAGCCGGTTGCGCCGCAAGCTCGGCGCCGATGGCCACACCCGCGATGTCATCCAGACCGTGCCGGGCGTCGGCTACCTCTTCAAGGGCGCCGATGGCGGCGTGCAGCGCGAGGAAGCCAAGGCGCGCTAGACGAGCTCGGTCAGTCTCCTGCGCGTGGCCTCGAGATCCGCCGCGTTGCTGTACACGGGGTAGACGGCGAAGCCTGACGCCTTCGAGATCGCGTCGACCGCCGCGTTGTTCGGGGTCGGCAGCGCGACCGTGAGGACCTGGCCCTCCTTACCGACGACCACCGCGTTGTGATCCGTCGCGAGCTGCAGCGGGATGAGCGCCTGGAGCATGTTCGTCGCGAGACGCGCCGGCTCCGCGAGGTACGGCGCGGGTGGCGGGGCCGCAGCATGTGGGCGGAGCGAACCGCGCGGGCCCTGGGCGAAGCTGTGCTCCCAGACGCGGACGCCGCCACCACCGGCCTTCGCCTGGTACATCGCGGTGTCCGCGAACTCGACGAGTCCAGCTGCGTCGGCGGACGGGCGCGGGAACGTGGCGACACCGATCGAGAGGCTCACGGTGACGCCCGCCGCCTTGAGCTCGACCGGCAGCGCCTGCGCTGCGGTCTTCTCGAGAACACGACGCGCGACGCGCGACGCGACCTCGCTGTCGGACTCGGGGAGGATGACCGCGAACTCGTCGCCGCCGTACCGGGTGGGCACGTCGTACACGCGCACCGCCTGCTTGATGGCGGTCGCGACCAGCTTGAGCACGGAGTCACCCGCGCGGTGCCCGAAGCGGTCGTTGATCGTCTTGAAGCTGTCGACGTCGATCATGAGCAGCGAGACCAGATGCTCGGCACGCACCGCGCGGTTGAGCTCCGCCTCGAGCCGCTGATCGAAGTGGCGGCGGTTGAACAGCCAGGTCAGCGGGTCCGTCTCCGCGAGGCGCTGCATCGCCTCCCCCTGCTCGCGCTGGAGGAGGCACGCGCCGATGTGGCTCGCGAGCAGCTCGAGTGTGACGAGGTCGTCTTCGCCGAACGAGCGCGCATCCACCGGGTCCGCGACATTCAGGACGCCGCGGGACTCGTCGTCCACGAGGATCGGCACCGACATGAAGGAGGTCGTGCGGTAGCGCCCGGCATCGCCGCCCGGGTTCACGTCGCCGGTGCGCACGAGGAGCGACCGCTTCGATGCGGCGACCGAACCGACGACGCCCTCGCCCTCGCGAACGCGGACGTGGCGTCGCACCTCTTCGGCGATGCCGACGGCGTTCGCCATGACGAAGTCCGTCGTCGCGTCGTCCCGGATCATGAGGGACGCGCGCTCACCTCGCACGAGCTCCGTGGCCACCTTGAAGATGGAGTCCAAGAGATCCTGCGCGAGCGCAGAGGTACCCAGGGCCCGTCCGCTGTCCAGATCGCCTCCCCAACGCGCGCTCGGGTGAGTGTCCGACGACGACCCGACCGTGGCCATGAACGTTCGGTATCGGTTCGCTTCGGGTGAGGCTAGGGCCTACGGCGCTCGGCGGTTTCAGCCCGGATCGGGCCAAAAACACGCCGGTATCAGGCCTAGGACCTGCCCGACAGCACGACGGGACCGGTGGGCACAGCGACGCCTCCGGCCGGCTCCGGGGTGAGTGCGACGGTGTCGCCGGCGCCGAGCGGCGCCTCGAGGATCAACACGGTCACGCCGCGCTCGCCGGTGACGCCGGCACGGACGGGCAAGCTCCCGTGGATGACCCAGGCCTCCCAGATCTTTCCTTCGGGCGCGGCTGGCAGATCGAGGATCAGATACGCCTTCGCGCCGTTCACCGGCTGGACGAGCGATCCACGCATGGAGACATTCGCGTCGGCCAGCGCGAGGGGAACGACCCGCGCTCCTGCGACCGAAGTGAGCGCGTCCGCGTAGCGATCCGCGTCGCGGCGGGCAGTGCTGTAGCCGACCAGAGTAAGAACGAGTACCGCCGCGAGGCCGAGCGGGACGACGAACGGTACGGGCCGGAAGAGCCCGGACCAGCGCGACCGAGGAACACCTGCCACGTCCGAGCGATCGTGCCGGGCGCGTTCCACGATCGCGGCGCGCAGTCGCGACGGTCCTTGCCGGCTTTGGGACTCGGCTACGGTCCATGCGGTCTCTGCGAGCCTCGACTGCTCGGCGCGACACGCCGCGCACACATCCAGATGTGCGGCGACGACGTGCTCCTCAGCGGGATCGAGGATCCCGAGCGCATACGCGGCAAGGTCGTCGATCGGATGCGTCGTCATGCCCCCTCCGCCTCAAGCTCGAGACGATCGCGCAGCTTGGCCATGCCAAGCCGGACGCGGCTCTTCACCGTGCCCAGCGGCGTTCCCGTGCGGTCGGCGATCTCGGTCTGCGACAGCCCCGACCAGAACGACAGCGTCAGCACGGTGCGCTGCTCCGCAGGAAGCGACGCGACGGCAGCTCGGACCTGCTCGGCGCGTAGGCCCGCAATGACGCGGTCATCCACGCGCACGTCCCCGACCAGCTCGGCTGCTTCATCGATCAGCGCTTCGCGCTCGAGGCGCTTGCCCTTGGTGCGACGCCAGTCGATGGCCGCGTTCCGCGCGATCGCGAGCAGCCATGTTCGAACTGAGCCGCGGTCCGGACGATAGGACGCGGCTCGGCGCCATACGGCATGAAAAGCATCCTGAGCGACCTCCTCGGCCGGCTCGGGCGCACCGAGCTGGCGATACAGGACCCCGAAGACCACCCGTCCGTACCGGTCGTAGAGCTCCCCGAGCGCACCGGCGTCCTGGGAGACGATCCGCGCCAGCAGGGCCAGATCTTCGGCATTCTTGTCGGTGGATACGACGACCGGCCCCGCGCTGGATGACACATTCCGCACCACACAAATGTACGGGGTCATCCGCTGCGTGATGGGCTGCGTATCTGCCGCCGGAATCACTTGAGAGGAGTCCCCATGGCTCGTCAGTTCGCGATCGCCTTCGGCGCGGTCGCCTGTGGCTCGCGGCAGCATTCGGCGGCATCCTCGGCACCGACTCCCCGCGCAAAGCGTCGCAGCTCATCGGCGTCGTCTACCTCCTCGTCGCGATCCTCGGATTCGTGTTACCTGACCTCATGAGCCAGCTGCTCGTGATCAACATGGCCGACAACTTCCTGCACCTGGGCACGGCCATCCTGGCCCTGCTCATCGGATTCATGTCTCCCCGCACCACGCTTGCCACTGCCTGATCCGACCCTCCTCCTCCCTCTTCGCGTGCACGAAGGCCCCGGCACATGCCGGGGCCTTCGTCGTTACGTGATCGACGCGATCGGAGTCATCCGCGATCCAACGAAGGTGCGTAGACCAACGCGTGAACACCAGACGACTCCTCCGCGCCACGCTCCTTGGCTCGAGCATCGCCGTTGTCGCATGCGCAGCGCCGGTGACGGTGAACGCCACCCCGAGCCCAGCCGTGGTCCGGATCAGTGCCTTCCGGTTCCAGCCTGCCGACCTGACCGTTGCCACGGGCACGACGGTGACCTGGACCAACGACGACGCGATCCTTCATACCGTCACGACCGGTTCATCGGTCAAGAAGGATGACTTCGGCAACTACGACGTCACCGCCGACGGTCGCGTTGCCGGCGAGCTGCCCGACAAGGGCAAGACCTTCTCCTTCACCTTCGCGACACCCGGCGAGTACGCGTACTTCTGTTCGCGCCACAACAACATGACCGGCCGGGTGATCGTTCGCTAGCCACCTCTCGCGTGCCTCGTCCCAAATTTCGCGTTAGGAGACCTTCACCATGAAGCGGACATTCTTGCGACTTGCTGCCGTCGGGATCGCACTATCGATCGTCGGCGCGGCGTGCGGATCTGCCGGTAGCGGCATCGCGAGCCCATCACCGAGCGCGGCCGCCAAGACGACGGCGCCGACGGCCGCTGCCACGACCGCAGCGACAGCCACCTCGACATCGATGACGAAGGCGGCCGACCTGCGGGTCGCCCTCAACCTCCTGTTGCTGGACCACGTGTACATCACCGCCCAGGCCACCGATCAGGCGCTCGTGGGCAACGACGCCGGCTTCAAGGCCGCCGCTGCGACACTCGATAAGAACACCGTCGGCCTCGGCAACGCGATCGGCACGGCGTACGGCGACGCCGCAAAGACGACGTTTGTTGAGCTCTGGCGCAAGCACATCGGCTTCTTCGTCGCATACACCCAGGCTGCCGCAAAGGGCGACGCCGCGGGGAAGGCGAAGGCCGACGCGGACCTCGACGGATATCGCAAGGACTTCGATGCCTTCATCACCGGCGCGAACCCGAACCTGCCCAAAGGCGCGGTCGCTGATCTCCTCGTGAGCCACGTGAAGGGTCTCGAGGCGCTCATCGACGCGCAGGCGGCAAAGGACCCGACCTGGCCGGACAAGGCGATGGTCGCCGCCGATCACAGCCAGAAGATCGCGGACCCGCTCGCGGGTGCGATCGCGAAGCAGTTCCCCGACAAGTTCCCCGGCGACCCGGCCTCGAAGGCCGCCGACCTCCGCGTCGCACTGAACCTCCTTCTCGACGCGCACGTTCACCTCACCTCGTACGCCACCGGTGGCGCGCTGGGCGCCAACAACGCCGGCTTCGAGCAGGCTGCGGCGACCCTCGACAAGAACACCGTGGGCCTCGGCAACGCGATCGGCTCTGTCTACGGCGACGCTGCCAAGACGACGTTCGTCGAGCTCTGGCGCAAGCACATCGGCTTCTTCGTGAACCTCACGAAGGGTGTCGCGGCAAAGGACCAGGCCATGCAGGACAAGGCGAAGGCCGACCTTGATGGTTACCGCAAGGACTTCGACGCCTTCATCACCGGTGCGAACCCGAACCTCCCCAAGGGCGCGGTCGCGGATCTGCTGGTGAGCCACGTCACCGGCATCTCGACCTTCATCGCCGATCAGTCGACGAAGGCCGACAAGACCTTCGATGACATCGAGACCGCGGCGAACCACAGCCAGAAGATCTCGGATCCGCTGGCCGAGGCGATCGTCAAGCAGTACCCCGACAAGTTCCCGGGTAAGTAATGGACCAGCTCCGGCAGCGATGGACCCTGACCTTGGGCGCCGTGCTCACAGCACTCGTGGCCGCCGCGGCGATCGCCCTCGCGATGACGGTCCCTCACGATGGAGCGTCCACCGGCTCCAGCCGCGCAGCCGCCTCGGTCATACCGACCGAGCGGCTCGCGGCCGGCCCGTACCAGCTCGCGATCACGCGCAGCGCCGCGGCGGGCGGTGAGCGCGCCGACATCCGTCTTTTGACCGGGGACGGGGGCGTCGCCGCCGGCAAGGCCGTCTCCGGGCTGCTCGTCTATGAGGGCAATGCCGCGGGGCACGAGCACCACGACATCCTGGTGAGCCAAGAGCCCGAGCCCGGCCACTATGTCCTTGATCTACGCGAGGCGGTCGCGGGACCCTGGTGCTGACCGTGGTCATCGGGGACGAGGCCCGCGTGGCCAACGTGTTCAACGTCCGATAGGCACATCCAGCGCCGCTGTTCCTCCGTATGCCTTGAAGAACGACCGCAGGAGGACTTCATGACCACATTCCACCGGGCGCTCGGACTGGCCGGAGCCATCGCCATCACCGCCGCGTGTGGCCCGACCGCAGCCCCCGCGCCAGCGGCGACCACGGCAGCCGCGGCGAAGGTCGCGGACGTCGCGATCGACGTCCAGGGCTTCAAGTTCCCGGCGAACATGGACGTGGCCAAGGGCACGAAGGTGACCTGGACGAACAAGGACACCGCGAAGCACACGGTCACGAGCGGCACACGTCCGACCAAGGACGGCAAGTTCGACGGCCAGCTCGACGGGAGCACCGGCGTCTTCAGCTTCACGTTCGCAGACGCGGGTGTCTACAACTACTTCTGCAGCCTGCACTCCTCGATGAACGCGACCATCACGGTCAAGTAGCGGTCACTGCCAGTCGCGCGACGCGAGCTTCACGAAGAGCGCGAGCTCGTCGAGGCGGCGCGCCAGCACGGAGACCACCCCGTCGACGTGCTGGAGCGTCCCCTCGACGACGACCGCGCCACCCAGATCGACGACCGGCTTGTACTTCGCGTACGTCGCCGGCCGGATGATGATGTTCGTCAGGCCGTATTCGTCCTCGAGCGAGAGGAACACATGGCCCTTCGCGGTCTCGGGATGCTGCTTCACCACCATGGCACCGGCGACGATGATCGGCGACCCGTGCGCGCGCTCGTGCAGCTCGGCTGACATGCGCACGCCGCGCGCGGCCAGCCGCTCGCGGTAGTACTGCATCACCTGCGGACCGGTGGGGATCCCGGTGATCCGGTAGTCGAGCGCGGTCCGTTCCTGCTCGCTGAGCGCCGGGAGCGCCGGCGCGGTCGTGGTGGGAAACGCGAGGACCGGCCGGGCAAATGCCGGTGACGTCCGGTGCGCATCGCGGGCGCGCCACAGCAGCGCCCGGCGCTGCTCGCCGAGCGCGTCGAACGCCCCGACGAGCGCAAGATTGCGCAGCGCTTCCTCCTTCAATCCGACACGGCGAGAAAGATCGTCGAACGACGTGAACGGCCGCCGCTCGCGTTCACGCACGATCGCCTCCGCCTCGACCTCGCCGAGGGCCTTCACGCCGCCGAGCCCGAGGCGCACGTTGTGGATCCGGCAGGCGCGGTGGCGCGCGATGGTCTTGGAGCTGTCGACCACATCCGACGGCGTCTCGCCGCGGTGCTCGACGATCGCCTTCGCTTGGGACCGGTTCACGTCCACCGGCAGCATCCGGATCCCGTGGCGCTTCGCGTCGCCGGCGATGACCGCAGGCGAGTAGAAGCCCATCGGCTGGTTGTTGAACAGTCCGACGTAGAACTCGGCCGGGTAATACAGCTTCAGGTGCGCGGTGTGATACGCGGTGAGCGCGAACGCCGCCGCATGGCTCTTGCAGAACCCGAACTCGGCGAACGCCGCGATCTGGCCGAAGATGAGGTTCGCCGTTGGGTCGTCCAGGCCATGCGCGAGCGAGCCGCTCACGAACGGCGCGCGCAGGCGCTCCATGTCCTCGCTCGACCGCGCGCGGCTCATCGCCCGACGCAGCTTGTCAGCCTCGGCGGCGGTGAACCCCGCGACGGCCATCGCGACGCGGAGGATCTGCTCCTGGAACAGGATCACGCCAAGGGTCTCCTTGAGGATCGGCTCGAGGAGCGGGTGCGGGTACGTCACCGGCTCGCGGCCCTGCCGCCGACGGATGTACGGATTGACCATATTCCCCTGCAGCGGGCCAGGCCGGATGATCGCGACCTCGACGACGATATCGGCGAAGTTCCGTGGCAGCACCCGTGGCAGCGCCTGGGCCTGCGCGCGGCTCTCCACCTGGAACAACCCGATCGTGTCGACCTCGCAGATGAGGTCGTAGACCGCCGGATCGTCGAGCGCGATCGTCCCGAGGTCGAGGCGGACCCCGTGCAGCTCGTCGATCATCGCGACCGCGTCCTTGATGAGCGAGAGCGTGCGCAGGCCGAGCAGGTCCATCTTGATGAGCCCGAGGTCCTCGATGTCACGTTTGTCGAACTGCACGACGTTGCGACCGGGCATCGTCGCGCGCTCGATCGGCACGGTATCCACGAGCGGCAGCGCGGTGATGAGCATGCCGCCGTTGTGGATCGAAAGATGCCGCGGGAAGTCGGCGATCTCCTCCACGATCTTGCGGAAGAGCGGCCACCGCGAACGCTCGAGGTCGTTGAGGGTGTCCTGAGGGCCGGCGGGCGGGCCTTCGCTCGGGACCTCATCCACGTTCGCGTCGTGACGGCCGTCGAGGCTCCCGAGCGAAGACCCGCCCGCCGGCCTGATGACCATTCGCGAATCGAAACGCGGTGTGTCCAGCGATTTTGCGAGTCGATCGATGATCTCGGGGCGGTAACCAAGCGCTTTCGCCACTTCTCTTGATGCGGAGCGCGACCGATAGGTCACGACGTTGCACACCATTGCGGCGTAGTGGTCGCCGTACTTCCGGTAGACGTACTGGATGACGTCCTCGCGATCGTTCGTCGCGATGTCGAGGTCGATGTCGGGCATGGTGTGCGAGTCCTCGGTGAGGAACCGCTCGAAGAGCAGGTTATGCGCGATCGGATCGACCTTCGTGATGTCGAGCACGTACGCGACGATCGAGTCCGCGGCTGACCCGCGGCCCTGCGCCGGGATCCGGCGCTCGTTGCAGAACCGGACGATGTCCCAGTTGATGAGGAAGAACTCGGCGAGGCCGCAGCGGTGGATGACGTCGAGCTCGTGCGCGAGCTGCTTCGAGACGGCCGGCGTCATGCCGCCGTATTTGGCGCGCGCGCCGTCCTGGCACAGCGCGTAGAGGAAGGAGAACGCGGTGTAGCCGTCGGGGACCGCGAAGCCCGGCAGCCGCTGATACCCGAACGCGAGGTCGAGATCGCAGCGGTCCGCGATCACGCGCGCGTTCGCGAACGCCGCGGGATGGTGCCCAAGCCGCGCGCGCAGGTCCGCCTCGCCCTTCAGCCAGCGCTCGCCGTTCGCGGCGAGCCGCTTCCCCGCCTCATCCACGATGCAGCCGAGATCGATGCAACGCAGCACGTCGTAGAGCTGCCGTGCCTCGGGCCGGGCGTAGCGCACGTCGTTCGTGACGACCGTCGCGATACCGAGCTCGGCCGCGAGCGCGGCGCGCACGTCGCAGCGCTCGATGTCCGCGGGGCCCCAACGGTCGACGAGCTCCGCGTACAGGCGGTCGCCGAACACCTCGCGCAGGCGCGCGAGCGTCTCGGCGTCATCGCTCTCCGACAGCGCGACGAGCCCCGTGGGATGCTCTGCGACGATCGCGAACGTGGCGATCGGCTTGGTCTTCTCGCCCGCGAGCTGCGCGGCGGACACGATGCGGCAGAGGCTCGTCCAGCCGCTGCGGTCCAGCGCGAGCACGGTGAGCGGATCGGAATCCACCAGGCGCAGCTCGGCGCCGAAGATTGGTTTGATCCCGCGGTCGCGTGACGCGTTCCAGAACCGCACCGCGCCGTAGAGCCCGTTCGTGTCGGTGAGCGCCAGCGCGTCCTGCGTGAGCGCGACGGCGGCATCGACAAGGTCGTCGACCGAGGACGCGCCGTCCAGAAAGGAGTAATTGCTGTGGGTATGCAGGTTGACGAAGCCCGGCACGCACTCAGTCCATGACGCGTTGCAGGAACCACTCACCCCGGCGGCGATCGCCGTAGACGTCGCAGAGCGAGCCGTCAGCCGTCCGCAAGGTCAGGTACTCGCGCGCGATCCCGTCAGCCCACCACTCACCGTCGACGCGCCAGCGCCGCACGACCTCGACCACGACGAACCGCCGGTGCCCGACGCGGAGGGCCCCGGGCTCGCCCTCGTGCCACTCCATATAGGCCGGCAACGGATCGGCGAAGAGTCTCGTCATCTCACGACCTCCTCCCACTCGGCGGCGCGCTCGGGCAGGCGGGCGTCGGGATCGATGACCCGCGGCTGCAGCACGACGCCCGCGCCGAGGCGGGTGCGCAGGAACTGCGCGACCGCGATCGCCTCCTCGGCGTGCGCGCCATCTGGGGCGAATAGGCCGATCTGACGGCCGCGGGCAGGCTCGACGGCCGTGATCTCGAGCGCGGCCGACGTGACGAGGCCGAGCGTTGGGATCTCCTCGAGGCCCCAGCGCAACGAGCGGATGATCGCCGCGGATTCCCCCGAGGGCGGCAGGAGCGAGCGCTCGAGCCCCAGTGGC